>JAPKCQ010000012.1 GCA_026421165.1 Lewinella sp.
ATTTTTTCATCTAGTGGTCTGTCAATATTGAATTTGTGGGTAAGGTGCTGATGAACTTTGGTGTTGAATGAGGCGAAGGATTCCTGGCATAGCCGTAGCTACGGAAGGAGTTCTTCAACGAAATTCAGCGCCAAAAGGCATCGCAGATTACCCAATATTTAATGTTGACAGACCACTAGGGTTCTATTCAGGTACTTAGATTGCTCTTACTAATCCACCTCAAGAATAACAGTACAGAGCGGCGGTACCGTAAGCTCAACATGGTAAGCCCGCCCGTTCCATTCAGCAGCAATGGCCTTGAGCGGCTCGATTTTATAATTGCCAGTACCTCCGTATTGGGCATCATCGCTGTTGAGCAGGACGGAATACTTTCCTTTAAACGGCACACCAACGCGGTAATGGTTTCGGACTGCCGGCGTGAGGTTATTGATCACCACTACCACATCCTTCTCCTTTTTGCCACGCCGCAAATAAGTCAGTACGCTGTTCTGGTGGTCGCCAAGGTCGATCCATTCAAAGCCTTTGGAGTCGTAGGCCCGTTCGTAGAGGGCGGTGGTGGTTTTGTAAATTTTGTTCAGGTCCGAGAAGTACTTACTCAACGTTTTGTGCGGAGCGTATTTGGTCAGGCTCCAATCTAGCCCCGTTTCAATGCTCCATTCGGTCGTTTGGCCGAATTCGCCGCCCATGAACATGAGCTTACTGCCGGGGTGGGTGTACATATAACCGTACATCGCCCGCAGGTTGGCGAAGCGTTGCCACTCGTCTCCTGGCATCCGGTCAATGAGTGGCCCTTTGCCGTGGACGACTTCGTCGTGGCTGAGTGGAAGCATGAAGTTCTCCGTGAAGGCATAGACTATGCTGAAGGTCAGCTCTCCGTGGTGGTAGCTCCGGTGGACCGGGTCGTTCTTGAAGTAGTCAAGTGTGTCGTGCATCCAGCCCATCATCCACTTCTGGCCAAAACCAAGGCCGCCTACGTAGACTGGCCGGGAAACACCGGTGAAGCTGGTAGATTCTTCCGCAATCGTCATCGTATCGGGGTACTCTCGGAAAACAGCTTCGTTGAATTCACGCAGGAAGGCAATCGCTTCCAGGTTTTCGTTGCCACCGTACTGGTTAGGGATCCATTCGCCTTCATTACGGCTGTAATCAAGGTAGAGCATGGAGGCAACCGCATCAACGCGCAGTCCGTCGATGTGGTAACGGTCCAACCAGAATAATGCGTTACTGATGAGGAACGAACGAACTTCATTACGCCCGTAGTTGAAGATGGCGCTCTTCCAGTCCGGGTGAAAGCCAAGGCGCGGGTCTTCGTGATCGTACAGGTGCGTACCGTCAAAATCAGCCAGGCCGTGTGCGTCGGTAGGGAAGTGGCTCGGTACCCAGTCCAGAATAACACCGATACCAGCTTTGTGCAATTCCTGCACCATATACATGAAATCCTGCGGGCCACCGAAGCGGCTAGACGGTGCGAAGTAACCGGTGATTTGGTAGCCCCAGCTTGGGAAATAAGGGTGTTCCATCACGGGGAGGAACTCCACGTGGGTGAAGTTCATTTCCTGGAGGTAGTCAACTAGGTCAATGGCCAGCTCGCGGTAGCTGAGGCTTTCAGTGCCTTTGGGCTTCTTCCAGGAGCCGAGATGGACTTCGTAAACGGAGTATGGCTTATCGATGCCGTTGTGCTCCTTGCGGGTTTCCATCCACTCTTTATCGTCCCATTCATAGTAGGTGTCCCAAACTACACTGGCGGTCTTTGGTGGGACTTCCCACAGGCGGGCGAAAGGATCACCTTTTTCTAGCCAGCGTCCGTCGGGGGCGTCGATGGCGTATTTATAGACTGTACCGTTGCCGAGATCAGGAATAAAACCTTCCCAGATTCCGCTGGAGTCCCACCGAGCGTTGAGTTGATGTTGGCCTCGATCCCAACCGTTAAAGTAGCCTACCACCGCAACGTATTTAGCGCTCGGCGCCCAAACGGCAAAGTAGGTACCGGAAACTCCGTCAATTTCAATAACATGGCTGCCAAGCTTATCGTAAGCACGAAAGTTTTTGCCAGCTTTCCAGAGACTGATATCGAAATCTGTAAATAAACTGTGGGAGGTAACGGTGGAGGGGGTACTCATATAGTCTTATGGATTTAATAAATCGGGTTCGCCTTAGGGCGGTAAGATAGTTGAAACCGGTAAAAGCGTGCGATGTTAGTTAAATATCGTGCTTTTAGGAGACTTTGGTACACATCTGTGCCAAAGTCATTGAATCCTACAAGGATTCAACCATGAGTAGTGAGTCACAAATAATTAGAGTAAAGAGAGAAGGTCTCCGCTCCGCTCGGCGGACGGTTAGCCTAGTCTATTTCCGTCCCGCTTCCGGTAGTGCGGCAGGTTTTACGACTGGCGGTCGCCGAGCGAATCCGGCGCGTTATTCCAATGTATTACTTACGTGCACGGCGTCCTTCTGTAGCCCCGGACGGAGCAAAGGGCAGCTTGGTGCGGCGCGGTGCGAGTACGTAAATCAGCCTGCGTTCAAGCCCAGACAGAAAACGAGAGCCATCATTGCGGATACGCAACGACGGCTCTCATTTTGCCTTCAGTCATTTAAAAGCTAAAAGCACGAGGCTAATAATTACTTCTTAACGCCACCCTTCAGCTCGTCCTGGAGCTTCTTGAGGGCATCAATCTTACCAGCAGCGACCAGTTTGGCTTGCTGCTGCCAGGAGCCAGGGTTGGCGAGGCGGAAACGGGCACCGGCGGCGGTCAGCACGTCGGCAAGTTTCTTAGGTGTAGCCTTAGCCAGGTCGTCGAAGGTGGTGATACTGGCTGCGTTGAGCAGGCCTGCGATCTTCGGGCCGATGCCTTCAATACGCTTCAGGTCGTCTACTGTCACTTTTTTAGCAGCAGCTTTCTTTGCCGGGGCGGCCTTCTTCGCAGCTGGCTTCGTGGTAGTTTTCTTTGCCGGAGCAGCTTTTTTAGCGGATGGCTTGGCGACAACTTTTTTTTCTACAACTACTTTGTCGAGTGAAAGTAGGCAGTTATCGGAAGCGTAACCGCTGGCGGTGTAACCAGGGGCATCCCAGTCGTTTTTCCATTCTTGGTTGTCTACGAGGTAGCGGAACTGGTACTCACCGGGGGCGAGGTGAATGTCGGCTTTGTAAGCGCTTTTACCGAAAGGCATGTGGAGGCCCTTGTCCCAGCTCCAGCCGTTGAAGGTGCCGAGTACCCTTACATCGCGGCCTTCACTGACCTGCTCCGCGGGTACTTCAAAAGTAACTTTGTATTGCTCTTTTATTTTAACGAACGATTTCTTAATCATAACGGTGTGTTTTAAAATTTTAGTGGAAGGGGTAGGCTAATGGGCTTAGTTCCACATTTATATAAACGCAAAGTTAGGTCGAAGTCACTGACCCTCAAAGGGTTTGAGTGCATCCGTAGGTACATCGAAAAGGATACGAAAGCAGCGTTAAGCCTGCTTTTCGCTTAAATATTTCGTTTTTTGGTCTACGGGCAAAGATGTTTGAAGACTAGCTGACTACAGCCAAATTATTCCCCGATGTAAAAGTCAGAGATTATTTAAAAAAAAGTTCAAAAATTTCCTCACTTTTATTCAGAAGGAGCTGAATTCTCTCATAATACCTTCCCAAATCGCTTCCGTCGACCACGGCGTGATGGGCCTGAACGGCGAGTGGCATCATCACGCTTCCGCCAACGTTATGGTACTTGCCCCAAACAATACGGGGAATGCTGTCGCCGGATTCTGCCCCCGGCATAGCGTGGGTGACGTTGGTGAAACTTGCCCAGGGAAATGTACTAAGGAAAAGGTAGTCATCCGCCCCCGGCTCGTCCTCAAAGCTTGGCTCGTTCTTCATCCGCTCCATCGTGGTGTTCGCTACTTCATGGAAAACAAGGGGGTCTTCATCGTACGGAACGGTACAAAAACTGAAGGCGGACGATTCGGACGTTGGGACGGTAAAGCTCGGCCGCAGGTTCCCGTGTTCAACCACCTCCACCGCTCCTTCATCTTCCCCTTCGCACCTGCGTATGCGCCACCTGAATGGTGTCACCTCCATCGCAGCTCTGCTGATAAGGTATACTATCGCCGGCGTGAACCGGAGGGTAGGGGAACGGCGGACGCAATCCAGGAATACAGTAATGTCCACCTCTGCCGTAATGCCGAAGTGGGGGCTGGCCATGCCGTTGAAGTGGGCGAAGTGGGCCTGGCGGTGGGGGTCGAAAGAGATCTTTTTCATTTGTTGAGTATTCAGGCTCCTTCGGGGTACGGTTGTCTGTCCTTTTAGATACTACGTCTGCGCGCAGCAGCCGCCACAAAGGAAACAAACAAAGGATGGGGCGTCTCCACCGTACTCTTCAGCTCCGGATGAAACTGAACTCCGATGAAGTAAGAATGGTCTTTCAACTCAACGATCTCTACCAAACCGGTATCCGGATTGGTCCCGGTGATGCGCAGCCCTGCGGACTTAAGCTGCTCCAGATAATCGTTGTTGAACTCGTAACGGTGCCGATGGCGCTCGCTGATCTCAGTAGTGCCGTAGGCTTTGGCCGCAATGGTTTTTGGCGTCAACGTGCAGTCATAAGCACCTAAACGCATGGTGCCACCCATATTCTTGACTTTCTTCTGCTCTTCCATCATGGAGATGACGGGGAATTCCGTATGCTCGTTTACTTCCGTGGAGCTCGCTCCTTGGATGTCAGCTACGTTGCGGCTGAATTCTACCACAGCACACTGCATACCCAGACAGATACCGAAGAAGGGAATGTTGTTTTCGCGGATGTACTTAATGGCCGCGATCTTACCCTCGATACCCCGCTCGCCGAATCCTGGAGCCACCAGGACGCCGTCGAACTGGCTGAGAACCCTGCCAACGGCCTCGGTACTACCTTCCAGCTGCTCAGAATGAATGGGGATTACGCTTACTTTACACCTATTGACTGCTCCAGCGTGTATGAAGGATTCGTAGATTGACTTATAAGCGTCCTGTAGCTCGTTGTATTTACCGACGAGACCAATTTTTACCTCTCCAGTAGAGTTCTTCAGTTTACCGAGGAAGCTCTTCCACTTACGGAGGTCCGGCGCCTTGCGGTCTGGCAGGCGGAGTTTGCTCATCACCTGAGCGTCGAGGCCTTCCTTCAGCATTAGTAGCGGTACGTCGTAAATAGTCTCCGCGTCGATGGCTTCAATGATGCAAGCTTTTTCGACGTTGCAGAAAAGGGCGAGCTTACGGCGGATGCTATCGTCGATTGGGTGCTCAGTACGCGTTACCAGAATGTCGGGTTGGATGCCGGCCTTGAGTAATTCCTTGACGGAGTGCTGGGTCGGTTTGGTCTTGAGTTCCTTGGCCGCAGCGAGGTAGGGAATGAGGGTGAGGTGGATGGCTACGCAATTGTCGCGTCCGAGCTCCCACCGCAGCTGGCGCAGGCTTTCCACGTAAGGCAAGGACTCAATGTCGCCAACCGTACCACCTAATTCGGTGATCACAATGTCGTAGTCGTTGTTTTGCCCGAGGAGCTGTATTCGCCGCTTAATTTCATCGGTGATGTGGGGAACGACCTGTACGGTTTTACCGAGGTATTTACCCTCCCGTTCGTTATTGATGACCGTTTGGTAGATGCGGCCGGTGGTAACGTTATTGGCCTGACTAGTTGGGGTGTCTAGGAACCGCTCGTAGTGACCGAGGTCAAGATCGGTCTCGGCACCATCGTCCGTAACGTAGCATTCTCCGTGTTCATACGGGTTTAGCGTGCCGGGATCGACGTTGAGATAGGGATCAAATTTTTGGATGGTCACGGTTAACCCACGGGCTTGCAGTAGCTTAGCTAAAGAAGCGGCAATGATGCCTTTACCAAGGGAAGAAGTGACCCCACCCGTAACGAATATATACTTGCTCATGTATCAGAATTACGGGGCACAAAGGTAGACTATGGCGGGGGATATTTGGGCAGATTGATAGATTAGAGAACTCGCCAGTCGAATTCTTTCTCGCTTTCGCCCTTCCTGGAAGTATTTGTGATAACGGGAAGTTTTCGGAGGCTAGGAAAAATGATAGACAGCTCTCCGCTTCTCGATAGACAATACTGGGGCTTATGTTTTGAGGAAAAAATTGACTGACCGGTTGTTAAAACTAGCCTCAATGTTAATTCAATGTAAACAAATCATTACCTTAGCGTGTCAATAGTGGTAAGTATGTTAACGATACACCTTCACAAGTCGGTTAAAGCTGTTGCAATTGCTACCCTGCTGTTGCTGGTGTCTAATATGGCGCAGACGCAGGATGCAGTGTCTTTCCTGAAGGCAGAGACGGTTAGAGAGCCTGCCGCCAAAGCTCGGTTGGCTGCTGGCGTTGAGCAGGCCTTCAGCTTTACCCGTAACCTGATCTTCTTCGAGGCACGGGTGAACGGTAAGCAGGGAAACTTCATTCTCGATACTGGTGCACCCACGCTTCTACTTAATAACCGTGGCAACACCGTAGGTCATCCCGCTCCAACCGGCCTGGCTGCCGGAGGAACGGTCAGCCTTGAAAATCAGCTCATAGAGTCCTTCGAGATGGGTGGCCGGAGCCTCGGCAAGCGCTGGGCGCTGGCGATGGACCTGCGAAGCATGGAAGACCGAACGGGGCAAACGATTGATGGCTTCGTCGGGCATGAAATACTGCGCCAGGGCGAGCTGAGAATCAACTTTCCCGGCCGTAAGTTTCGCTTGCTGAAGTCTACTCGCCAACCACGGCATGAGGGGCAGGCCCCGGTTACGGTTCTGAAGTTTCAATTCATAGACCACCTGCCGGTAATTACGCTGCGGGTTGGCAAACAAAAACTACGCTTCGTAATAGACACCGGTGCTGGAGCTAATCTGGTGGACAAACGGTTCCGCGATGTTTTTACCCCAACGGGTACTGAAATGAACATCCAGGGCCTCGACGGAGACAATGAAGATTATAGTATTGTCCTGATTCCCGAACTACGTCTTGAAGGAGATAAACTGGAACAAACCACCTTCGTAGCTATGGACTTAAGCCATTTACAATCCCCAGGCCAGCCGCTCATTGCGGGGATTCTTGGATCTGTTTTCCTTGCCGACCGGGTGGTGGGTATTGATTATCGGAAACGAAAGATTAATTTGTGGTAAATTTAGCCACAGTTCTACATTAAAATATTCACCAACTTAAATAAACCTAAAATGGATATAAGTCAGTTTCCAGAGCGTTTTCGCGCTAAAGTGCTTTCGAGCATTGTTCGCAATAGCCGTCTAGGTATAGCTATTCGTTTTGGTAAGCTGGAAGGGGAGGTGCTTCCCCTGAGCGTCCAACAAGAGCCTACTTCTCCGGAGCGGATGCCGCCTGGCCAGCTGGAAGAGGTCGCACGATTGGCATTTAACGGCCTACCTTATGATTTGCGGATTCAGGTTGGGGGATGAAATTAGTTCCTTAAGAAACGCCCAATAACCGAACCCTCAGGCAACGTTCCTCCCATTCGTCGTTTCTTTGCCCTACGGGACCTCACAAAAGAGTTTCCGACTTGACCTTGGCGCAACGACTTCCCTATCTTTCTCATTTACCTTTCTCTGCATCCCGCGGCCGCGCCCTGATGATGCTGCTGTTGCTGATGGCCACCGGAATGGTCTCCGCTCAGATAATCGACCCATCTTCCTCCATCCGCCCGCAGCAGGGTGATCCGGACTTCGACGCCTCCGAAGATCGCCGTGGCCGGGTACAGGAACAACGGGAGACCATCCTGGATACTTTTGGTATTTTCCAGTACACCGTTGATAACCCAAACTCAGAAATGAACTGGCGCGACAGCCTGCTCGATGGTTTTCAGCGCTACGAACCAGATCGCCGGACAGACTTCGACTACGCCACCATCGGCCAGCGCGGTGGTGCAGCCTACGCCCTGCGCTACCAGCCCCTGCGGCGGTACGGAACGACGGTCGGCTTTCGCCAGTTCGATCTGTACCAGACGACGGGCAGTGATATGGAATATTACCGCCTCGAATATCCTTTTACCTACCTCTCCCACGTACGCGAAACCGAGCAGGAAGACGGCTACACCATCGCCAAATTCAGCCGTAACTTCGCCGACGGTGTCAACTTGGTGTTGGACTATAGCCGCCTGAATCAGCAGGGCGAACAGGATCAATACCCCGCCCAGGCGCTGCGGAATACTCACGTAGCAACAGGATTCAGTGTCCGTCCGCCCGGCAGCCGTTACAGTGGCTTTTTCAGCTTTGCGGCAAATACTTACGAACAACTACAGAACGGAGGCATCGTGGATTCTTCCTTCCAGCGCAACGAAACCGGTGGCGAGGTGAACAACATTGCTAATCTGGAAACCTACCTCGACGAAACCCGCCTCCGCTACAGTTACCGCGAAGTGATGGCCACGCAGTACCTGCAGTTCGGAGGCAAAGTGGATTCAATTTCCGGCCGGGAGCGTAGAGCATTCACCCTGCGCCACCGATTCCGGTACGATGGTCGCCGCCACCGCGTTTCCAGCGAAGTACTTAACCCCGACAGGAGCTCTGATACGCTGAAGTTTTACCTTGATTATCCCGAATTACTGCTGGATACGCGCGGCGTTAGAAACCAGGTTCGTCACCGCGTAATTGAAAACGATTTTACGGTTTCTACTTTCCGCCGGGGGACTTCCTCAGACAGGGCGACGGTCCAGAAGGACGTTCTGGAGGCTGGCTTAACCCACCTCTACCATAAAATTGAACAGGACGGAGACTCTACGGTGAATAACCTCCTCGCTCATGCCCGCGTCGGCCTACGCCCCAACGACAACTTTAATTTACTGGTCTCAGCTCAGCTCAACCTTATTGGCCAAACCGGAGACTACCGGGTAGAAGGGGAGGGTACCCTTGATCTCGGAAAAGCTGGAAAGCTGGAACTGAAGGCACTGAATCAACTCTACGCCCCGGATTTGGTGCAGCAGGTATTTCGCCTCAACGGCACGACGATCTGGGACAACGACTTCGGTAAAACGTTGGAGCTGCGGCTGGAAGGAGCTTACACCCTACCGGTCGTGAAAATCCGGGCAGGCCTGGCCTACTCGCTACTCACGAACTACGTCTTCTTCAACGAGCTAGGCCGGCCCGAACAAGCCGGTAACGCAAATTCGTTGCTGCAACTAACCCTGGAGCGCGACCTAGGCTTCGGCCGCTGGAACCTAACCAACCGCCTGCTGCTTCAGGAAGCAGATCAGGACGTGTTCCGGCTACCGCGTATTTATGGCGAGCATAGTTTTTACTACTCCGGGAAGTGGTTCAAGGTCTTGAATGTTAACCTTGGGGTTGACGTCCGCTACGCCTCGGCCTTCAGCCCTTACTATTATAACCCAGTCATCCAGCAGTTTCAGCTGCAGGAACGGCAGAAGCGCGGATTCCAGTACCAGGTCGATCCCTTCTTCAGCATGCGGGTAACACGCTTCCGGTTCTTTGTGAAGTACGTACAGGTTAATACCCTGGTTGAGCCGGACAAGCTGCTGTACCTGACGGCAGACCATCCCTATCCGAATGCAGCTATTCGGTTTGGGGCTAGTTGGCGCCTTCTTGACTAGTGGGTGGCCCACTAGGGCATGAGTTGGCGCGTTTCTGAGTCACCGAGTTGCTGCTGCGTGTGGCTGGCGAGCGTAGGTGGTGCAGGCGTTGCACGTGTTGCCACCACAGTTTCATAGGTCCTATCTCTGAGGATTTTTTTGGCGCGAACGCAGGATGCAAAGAAAGTTGACCGGCCAGGACACCTGTAGGACGCGGGGCTCCGAATGCTTAAGGTAAGCAAGCGTAGTGCCGTGAACGGTACCTGAGGCAGTAACCTAGTGACTCGCAAACGCATCAACTCCTTAGTAGCAGAGCAACTTCGCAGCTCCGCAGCTCGCAAACTGACTAAAAAACCTTTTATTTAACTAGCATAATAAGTAGACCCTATGTACCTTTGCGGCTCAATTGGGAAAGCCCCAAAAATTTCTACCTATGAAATTGGCCCTGCGCGCACTGTTTTTGTTGGTTTTTTGCTTTGCACTAACCTCCCTTAATGCCCAGCATGACGACGGCGACCACGGAGATCATTCCGCGGACGATGGCCACGACCAGGCCACTACGGTTCACGAGAGTTGTTCCGACGGACACGAAGGGTACGACCCTGCGAGTGTAATCCTCCATCACATTGCTGATGCCAACCACTTTGAGGTAATTCACGGTGTCAATCTTCCACTTCCTCTTTTTCTTTACGCTCCTGGCCACGGCTTCACCACCGGTTTCAGTAACATGTTGGGCAACGACGAGGAGTTGAAATCCGTCGATGGCTACGTAATGAACCATGGCCGCGTAAATCGTTTGGCTGATACGGCTGGCGATGCGATGCTGGCGGGTGAATTCGACGTTGAGTGTATCCTTCACAAAACAGAAGTCGATACTACTGGCAAAGAACTAGATACTTATTTCGCTAAGATCAACGGTAAAGAGTACAAGCTCAACGCTGCATCCGTCGGTGATGGCGGTTTGCTTGGCGGCGGCATTACTAACTTTTACGATTTCAGCATTACGAAGAATGTCTTTACGATGTTGTTCGCGGCGCTGCTACTCATTTTTCTCTGGATGGCAGTAGCCCGTGGGTATAAGAAAAACGACGGTCAGGCACCCAGCGGCATTCAGTCGCTCATGGAGCCTTTCTTCGTTTTTCTGCGCGATGAGATCAGCATCCCGATGATCGGTGAGAAGCACTACGAGAAGTTCCAGCCCTTCATCATGACGATCTTCTTCTTCATCCTGTTTTGTAACCTTCTCGGTCTGGTTCCTTTCATTCCGGGAAGCGCTAATGTGACGGGTAACATCGCGGTAACTATGGCCCTGGCCGTAATTGCTGCTGTTGTAGCTTACACAAATGGCAACAAGCACTTCTGGGGGCACGTACTATGGATGCCGGGTGTACCGGTATTCGTTAAGCCGCTCCTTACGGTAGTTGAAGTACTGGGCCTAGTAATCAAGCCTTTCTCTTTGATGGTGCGTCTGTTCGCAAACATCACGGCTGGCCACATCATTATCCTTTCGCTTATCAGTCTGATTTTTATCTTCGGTAACAACGGAGAGAGTGTCATGGGAGCCAGTGCCGGTGGCGTAGTCGGTGTAGCCTTTACGCTGTTCATGAACTGTATCGAGCTGCTAGTAGCATTCGTTCAGCCTTTCATCTTTGCCATCCTCACCGCCAGTTACATTGGCGCGGCGGTTGAAGAACACGGTGAAGCGGCTCACGCTTAATCACCAACCAACAACTAAACTAATTCCGTGGCGAATGCGCCATGGCTTTTAATAAGACTTTTTTTTAATCCACTAAATTCCAATAACATGGGAGCTATAGGAGCAGGTATTGCAGCACTCGGTGCTGGCATCGGAATCGGAATGATCGGTAGCAAAGCTACTGAGTCCATCGCACGTCAGCCAGAAGCTGCGGGTGATATCCGTAGCGCAATGATCCTTACCGCCGCCTTCGTCGAAGGTGCTGCGTTGTTCGCGATCGTTGTAGGTCTTCTGGACAAAGTACTCTAGTAGTTACTTTATCCAATCAACCAACGGCCGGAACCGAACCGCGCTTGGCGGCGGTTCCGGCCCACTTTAAAATCAGGAGTTAGCAATTAGAAGCTAAATCCCACCACATAAAGAACAAGGTCTTCACGGGCCAACTTCCCATCCGTTTCGGCGGTTAAAATTTTCAAACGATGTCCATGCTATTCCTGGCTGACTTCAGCGTAATCAAACCAGACTTCGGTCTGATTTTCTGGACTGTACTCATCTTTTTGGTGCTCTACGGTATTCTTGCTAAATTAGCTTGGAAGCCGATCCAGAAGGCCCTGAGTAAGCGTAACCACGAAATTCAGGATTCTATCGATGAGGCCAAGCTCGTCCAGGCCCAGATGGCCCAGATGAAGGACGACAACCAGCGTTTGCTGGCGGAAGCCCGTGAAGAAAGCACCCGCATCGTCTCTGAAGCCGAAGCATTCGCTAAAAAGCGCCGTGAGGAAGCTATTGGCGAAGCCAAAGAAGCTGCTCAACAAGTTTCTATGAACGCTCAGCGTGAAATCGCTAACATGCGTGACTCCGCCATGGCCGACCTCAAGAAAGAAGTTGGTGTCATGGCCCTCGACATTGCCGAAAAGGTAATCCGTAAAGACCTCAAAAGCGACGCTACCCAGAAGGCGCTCGTCAGTGAACTGGTGAATAACCTCAACTAAACCCAGGCATGACCAATAAACAAGTAGCTACGCGCTACGCCAAATCATTGCTGGACCTAGCCATTGAGCGCAACGAACTCGCCGCCATCAAAAGCGACGTAGACAGCCTCATCGCCATGGGTGCCAATCGCGACCTGGCCATAGTGCTGAAAAGCCCAGTAATCAACGGTACTAAGAAGAAAGCTATCTTCAAGGAACTGCTTGATAAAGCAGGTGCCAAAGACCTAACCAAGACCTTCGTCAACGTACTGATCACTAAAGGCCGTGAGTCCGACCTGCTCGGTATTCTTGGTGCTTTTGATCACCAGTACAAGGTTCTCAAAAAGATAACAACCGTGAAGGTCACCAGTGCTACCGCTCTCGACGCGGCCAGCTTGGAAGCCATCAAGGCCAAACTTAAAGCCGCCGGTAAGACGGAGGCCAACGTCGAAATCGTTCCCAATGTTGATCCCTCCATCCTCGGTGGGTTCATCCTCGAATTCGACGGTAAGGTGTACGACGCGAGCGTTGCACACAAACTGAACGAGGTCAGAAAAACCCTCGCTCACTAGTCGCTTTTTAAGGCAACTACCCCAATCAATAATCGCAAGCATCTTTAAAGTATAGCAACCATGGCTGGAATTAAGCCCGACGAAATCAGCGGAATCATTAAGCAGCAGCTCGCTGGCGTTACCAGCGCCACCGAACTGGAAGAGTACGGTACCGTACTCCAGGTTGGTGACGGTATCGCCCGTGTTTACGGTCTCGAGAACGCACAAGCTGGTGAACTCGTATCGTTCGACAACGGTACTGAAGCCATCGTACTTAACCTTGAGGAAGACAACGTTGGTGTGGTACTCATGGGTACCGCAGTCGGTATTCAGGAGGGCAGCCGCGTCTCTCGTACCGGCCGTATCGCCAGTATCCAGGTAGGTGAAGGCCTGATTGGCCGCGTTGTTGACGCCCTTGGTGTTCCGCTCGACGGTAAAGGTCCCATCGCTGGAATTACCTACGAAATGCCTCTGGAGCGCAAAGCTCCCGGTGTAATCTACCGCCAGCCGGTAACCGAACCACTCCAGACCGGTATCAAGGCCATCGACGCCATGATCCCGATCGGTCGTGGTCAGCGGGAGCTCATTATTGGTGACCGCCAGACCGGTAAGTCCGCCATCGCCATCGATACGATCCTCAACCAGAAGGAATTCTACGACCGCGGTGAGCCCGTATTCTGTATCTATGTTGCCTGTGGACAGAAGTCTTCAACGGTTGCGCAGATCGCCAAGACACTCGAAGAAAACGGTGCCATGGCTTACTCCTGTATCGTTGCCTCCTCTGCCGCAGACCCCGCTCCGCTGCAGTTCTACGCACCCTTCGCCGGTGCTGCCATCGGTGAGTTCTTCCGCGATACGGGCCGTCCGGCACTGATCGTTTACGATGATCTTTCCAAGCAGGCCGTCGCTTACCGTGAAGTATCTCTCCTCCTTCGTCGTCCTCCGGGACGTGAGGCCTACCCCGGTGACGTATTTTACCTCCACAGCCGCCTGCTCGAACGCGCCGCCAAAGTCATCGATGACGACGCGATTGCCCAGAGTATGAACGACCTGCCCGAAAGCCTCAAGAAGGCTGGCATCGTGAAAGGTGGTGGTTCTCTGACGGCTCTGCCGATCATCGAAACCCAAGCTGGTGACGTATCCGCATACATCCCAACCAACGTGATCTCCATCACCGATGGTCAGATCTTCCTCACTTCTACGCTCTTCAACAACGGTATCCGCCCGGCTATCGACGTAGGCATCTCTGTATCCCGCGTAGGTGGTTCTGCTCAGATCAAGCCGATGAAGAAAGTTTCCGGTACCCTGAAGCTCGATCAGGCTTCTTACCGTGAACTCGAAGCTTTCGCAAAGTTTGGTTCCGATCTCGACGCTTCTACTCAGAACATCCTCGAGAAAGGTAAGCGTAACGTGGAAATTTTGAAGCAGCCGCAGTACTCTCCCGTCTCCGTGGAGAAGCAGGTAGCCATCATTCACCTCGGTACCAACAACCGCATGAAGGACGTACCCGTAAACAAGATCAAGGAGTTTGAAGCCCTTTACCTCAGTGAGGTAGAGCGGCAGATCCCCGAAGTACTTGAGAACTTCCGCGCCAAGAAATTTGACAAGGCCGACTTGGTTAAGTTGGATGAGGTTGCTGCTGGCCTGGTACCACAGTTTTCATAGTTTATTAGATCGTTAGTCTGTTAGGAATAACAGACTAACGATCTAGCTCACTAACGAACTAACAGTCTAACGAACTAACGAACTAACAAATGGCTAACTTAAAGGAAGTACGGGAACGGATAGGCTCGGTGAAAAACACTCAGCAGATCACCAGCGCCATGAAGATGGTATCCGCCGCTAAGATGTCCCGCGCCTCACAGAGGATCACGGAGATGCGCCCCTACGCGCTAAAGCTGAGCGAGATGCTGACCAACATTCTGAGCAATCTGGATGGTGACGCATCAACGGTGTTCAACAACATCCGCCCGCTACGGAAAGGCTGCATAGTGGTGGTAACTTCTAGCCGCGGTCTGGCCGGTGCCTTCAATACGAACGTGATCAAAGCCGCCATTGCTACCATGGAAAGTGATCTTCAGGGCTACGACGAACTGGAAGTCATCGCTATCGGTAAGAAGGGAGCAGAGTATTTCCAGCGCAACTACGGCAATGACCCGAAGATAAAGATCAACCGAAAGTACCAGGAATTACTTTCCGACCTCTCCTTTGAGGTGACCAAAGAAGTACCCAAGTTGATCATGAACCGCTTTGCTGCTGGTGAGTACGATAAGGTTTATGTTGCTTACGCACGCTTCCGCAACGCAGCGGTACAGTTTGCAAAGTCTGAGCAGTTTCTCCCCGTTGAAGACAAGGAAGAGAAGACTGCGAGCGTAAGCAAGATGAGGGCCGATTATATCTTCGAGCCGAGTAAAGAAGTTCTGCTGGAACAACTCGTGCCAACCATTCTCCAAACTAAATTCCAGTCTTTCTTGCTCGATACCAACGCTTCTGAGCACGGTGCGCGGATGACGGCCATGGACAAGGCAACCGAGAACGCATCTGAGCTCCTTAAGGACCTTAAGATTACCTACAATAAAGCACGTCAGGAAGCAATTACTACGGAGATTCTTGAAATCGTTTCCGGTGCTGCTGCTCTTGAAGACAGCTAGAAGGCTCCGCCTGTTTAGACGGCCTTCGACCCCGTTAGACCTTTGTTTTAGATGCTTCGATTTTAGAGTTACCGTATACTAGAGGCGGCAATGTGCTACGTGCGCATTGCCGCCTTTCTTGTGCGTTAGCTTATCCCGGTTGCTCAGGCTAAACCCTTTGCGGCGTAGAGGGTTCTCTGTTGCGTTACCATTCTCTGAATAATCCAACGTATGTCTCCTCAACAAACCATCTTCGTAGCCGTCCGCAACAACGACCCCACCAAGCTCTCCGATCTGGTGAACGCCAATTCTTCCCTCCTGGATGCTCGTGATGAACGGGGCTCCACACCGCTCGTGTTGGCGGGTTACCTAAACCATCCGGAAGCGGTCAAATGCTTGGTGGAAGCGGGGGCTGATGTGAACACCGTCAGCGGTACGGGCACAGCTCTGATGGGTGTTTGCTTTAAAGGCTACGTCGATATTGCGCGCTACCTGATCGAAGCCGGAGCTGACGTCAATATCGTCATCGAGAACATGGGGACGGCGCTGACCTTCGCTAATATGGGTAAGCATACGGAGGTGGTTGCGCTGTTGCGGGCTTCTGGTGCTAAGTAGGATCTAGAGGCACGGCTGCAGGTACGATGAGCGTTTACTTATCCAGCCCCGCACAATGAACAGGGCTTGTAGGTCGAAATCTCAAAACCTAAACATCCTGTGATGGGCGAGTTCGAAAACCTCCCTTGCACCTGCGGCCGCGCCCGAATAACGCCCATGAAGACGGCTCTCGCAAAGCGATTACTCTTTGATAACCCTGGACGTCGCCTAGGAATACCTCTGGAGAGGCCTCAATAAGTTACGAAGTCTTCCCTCCATAATCCTGCCCCATCATCTCCCAAACGGTGATGAAGAGTGCGGCAATAGTCGGCCCGATCACGAAGCCGCTCAGGCCGAAATACGTGATGCCACCGAGGGTGGAGATAAGTACCAGGTAATCCGGCATTTCGGTATCTCTGCCTACCAGTAGTGGCCGCAAAAGATTGTCGACCAGCCCGATGATGAGTGACCCTACTACCAGTAGAATCATGGCTTTGCCCACTTCCCCCTGCGCGAAAAGGACGATCACCGCCGGGAACCATACGATGGCACTGCCGCCAACTGGGAGTAGGGCCAGCAGGGTCATCGCAACGCCCCAAAGTAAGGGGGCCGGTATGCCAAGGAACATGAAAACCAGCCCGCCGATGGATCCCTGTACCAGGGCAACCACCAACGTACCTTTCAACGTAGCTTTACTTACCTGGGCAAAGCGCTCGAATAACCGACGCTCCCTCACGTTGCCCATCGGAATGGTATCAATAATCTTCTGCATTACTTGTTTACCATCTTTTAAGAAGAAGAATAGGAGGTAAAGCATCAGTGTAAACTGCACGAAAATGTTGATAAGATTACTGCCAAAACTAAGAACCTGGGTGGCTACAAACTTGCTGACCGTACCGACAAATTCGGTGATTTTTTCCCGGACGCTGTTCGGGCTGATTCCAGCATCGCCCAGCATATCGTAGATACCTGGCATCTGGCTTTCAACATAATCTACCACTACATTGGGGTCAACCTCCCCAGCCTCTATGGACTGGTACACCTCCAGCCCCTGGTTAACCAGCGCGATGGCGAGTAAGATAAAGGGGATGATGACAAAGAAAAAGATCAGCAGAGAAGTGATGGCTGCCGCCAGTCCCCGCCTGCTGTCTCCCACCCGCCGGCGCACCCACCTGAAGAGACCGTAGAAGATCATGGTCAGCACTACGGCCCACAGCACAGTGATCAGGAACTGGCTGATCATACCTAGGAATGCCATCGTAGTGACGGCGACGAGGATGAAGAACAGATTGGCGCGAACTGCTTTGAAGATGTGGTCGTTGATCACACTACCGCTTTCTTCTGCCTTTGTGGGGTTGGCGGCAGGTGCGGAGCCTTCCTGAGACGATTTTTTGGCGTCACCTAATGGGTTTTCTTTGGAGCTTTCCGGCACGGCTGGTGTGTTTTATGGATGGTTGCTCTTACGCCGGTAGGCGCACGGCTTTGATCATATGCCCGTCGGGACTCTCCTTATCATACAGGATGATGGCCTCCTGCTCAATGAGAATATTGACGAGTGAGTAGGTCGTACCGATAGCGTAGCCTTTATTAGCTAGGAACTGTGTGACGAACCACTTCAAGCCTACATAATCGGTATAATTTAGGCTGAGCGCTTCTTCGAGATGGGTGATGATCTCCTCCTCGGTAATGACGATGTAGCCGGGGGCGGCGGTCTTGTGGTAGGTTTTTACCTTATGCTCCAGCTTAATTTTACCAAGGACTTTGGGGCCGATGAGTTTTACGCGGTTGTCGAAATCAGAATGAGTGACTTCGTCGAGGGCTTCGCCACGGGGCAGGTCCGTAGGCGCACGGCTTCCGGCCATCACCTCCTGTGCTTCCTGCTCAAGGGCTTCCTCTTCTTCTTCGCGAACGATCTCAATATTTGCCTTGTGGATGGCTTGCTTCTCCTTGAGGCTGAGCACTATCTCATCGATGTGCTTTTCCGCTTCGGTGATGATGCGGGTGAGCTCGGCGGAGAGCTCTTTACCCTTCTTTAGTTCACTGTGGAAAAAAGTGGCCTGGTGGGCGACTTTGTTGCGGATCTTCGACATGTCTTTCCACAGTTTCTCGAAGTTCTTGTCGCGGAAGAAAGTCTTGAAGTACTTAGTGTAGTTACCCTGGAGGTTACTCTTTAGTTCATTGAGGCCTTCTACGGTGGTTACCTGGTCTAACATCTCCAGCACGCGCTCGGGATCGTTGAAGCCGGTGGATTGTTTGTAAATAAGCAAGCCCAGGTCGTCAAAATCTGCAAATTCAATGTCGGAGTTGATGAAGTAGCTGAACTGGTTAGAGCGGTTGCGCTGGCGGTTCTTGACCTTGTCGATCATCTTTGGCGTTGCGGTCACATCCCACCAGTTCATCCCTACTCGCTGGAAGAAGAACTTGATGAGGTAGCGCCGCAGTAGGTTTTCTACAGAATTTATTTTGGGGTAGAGCTGGTTGGCGATTTCTGCCGAAATATCATCTTTGAGGATTCGCAGGTGGGCGAACTTGAGGCTTTCACGAAGGTGCTTCAGCAGGCGCTGGCGATATGGTTCGAGGGTTTCAAAATACCTGCTTTCAATGCGGAGAACGAAAGCAGCTTCTACGAGGTCGGTAATAATTTTACTGGTGTCAACGGGAATAACGGTGAGTTGCATCCCGTCTTCACCTTTAATATACGGGAGTCCGCTTTTATCCTGGGTGATGATCGGGGACTTACCGTTCCAGACCTCTTTCGAATAGCTGAGTGCGTGAATGAAAGCTTTTTGGGAATTGATGTCTGCTGGGTCGATGCACAATAGCTCGAATGTAAAATTTCCTGACATAATGTTATTATATTGGCCATTGTAAATGGTTAGTTATAACGGGCAAGATAGTCATTTTCATCAGGGTTTTTGGCAGGATGGTGGTCAAAAGTAAGCGGTGTGAAAATGGTCGAGGAATTGTATTCCGAGATAATACCCTTCAAATACTCGGAATAGAATCCCTGCTTATTTTTCAATCTGCTTCTCATCGGCTAAGCAAATAACGCACCGAAGGCGGCGTCAACCGCTTATTTTGATAGTATACTACGATCATCGCTTCATTGATGCCAGCTTCTTTTGCCCTGATCCTAGCTGTTTTAGCATCTGATGGGGAGGCGAGCCCACGGATTTGGTACTTATTCCATCCTCCTTCCTGCACTTTTCTGATGGGGTAGGGAATGCGCTGCCACTGAGGAGTTGTGAGGTCCAGGTTCCGCTTGGTAGCAATGAGTTGAACGGCGTATAGCAATTGACTGTCGGGGATTTTATTGAGCTCGATGCTTTTCTGATCGGTCGGGGAAGAGACAGCTTTTGCTTTTTTGAATTGATAAGGAGTTGGGATCGAATCTGCTGGCGCCCGAGCTGTAACCGGAATGAGAGCGTTTCTGGCCTGCTCATAAACGCTGGGTTTGGAGCGCAGGCTGTTGGTTATTTCGCGACTGAGTAGGTCGGTCATTTGCTGGTTGCTGGTTGCGGTAGCTGGTGGTAGATAACTGCCTGCGGAGAGCGACGGTTCGTAAATTACCAGTTGAGGCCGATTTACTGATTGAGGGTGCGGAGCGGGCGGGGGCTGGGTGGTAACCGGCAGAGGAGATCGGTACGTTATGGGTTGGGGAGATACGCCCCGGGCGGTCCACTGTTTGCGGTGATTCAGTGCGGGAAGAGACGAAATTACGACCTCCCGGTTAAAGACATTAACGGTTCTTTGCGTCGTAGGAGGAGGCATCGTTGCTGTTGTTAGAGTAGGTACAGCCGCTATACGGGAACCCGTTGCCGGGGCAGAAACTGCTGCCAGGGGGTTGGAAGTCGCACCGCCTCTTAGCCTTTTATAATACACGGCGAAGGCCTTCAGGATCGTGTTGGCGAGCGCTTGCTGACCCGTTTTGCTGAGCAGATAGGTCTCCTCGTTCGGGTTGCTCATGAAACCGGTTTCGATCAGCACGGCGGGCATGGTGGTTTCCTTCAGGACTACGAAACCGGCCTGTTTTACACCGCGGCTTTTGCGGCCGGCGTTCCCGAACTCCGTTTCCACCAGGTCGGCGAAGTGGATGCTGCGCTCCAGGAAAGCGTGCTGGAAGGTACTCATCATGATGTGGCCTTCGTCGCTGTTGGGGTCGTATCCGTAATTTTGCTGAACGTTGTCTTCCAGTAGGATGGAGGCGTTCTCGCGCTTGGCCACGGCCAGGTTGTGTTCGGCTACGTGCTGGCCCATCACAAAGGTCTCGGTGCCGTAGGTGACCGAGCTTCCGGGCATGATGTTGGCGTGGATGCTGACGAAGAGGTCGGCACCCGCATCGTTGGCGATCTGGGCACGCTCGTAGAGGGGAATGAAGGTATCGTCTGACCTCGTCATGATTACCTCTACCTTGGGGAAGTTGGTCCGGATGCCGATGGCCAGGAGCTGAGCTATTTTGAGGGCGATGGCCTTTTCTTCGCTGTTTTTACCCATGCCGCCGGGGTCTTTTCCGCCGTGGCCTGCGTCTAGAACTACAGTGAAGAGTTCAGGGTTCAAACCGCAGAATTTAGGTAGGAAAGAAATGGCATTCTGAATTCTGACTTCCGAAATCTGAATACTGTACTCTGCCTTCGTACTTTTGCCCGTCCCGTCCTTTAAGGATAAGTTAAATACATCGGTCCCGGACGACGTAGCGGCCTGAACCATCGTCATTGAGGTACAAAAAAACAGTAGTAGCGATAGTGCGTAGTAAACTCTTAGTATCATTAGTGTCAGTTCAGCCTCCGGTCAATTCCGGGAATCAGAGGGGTACGCAAATATATGATATTATTCGTTGTCATATTTCACGCACCTTATTGGTGTTAGGGATATTTTTGGCGGGGACGCAGGTGCAGGGGAAAGCTTTTGAAGTTAGCAACTGGAAGCTAGAAACCAGTGGCTCCGAGGCTAAGTTCATCGGTGTGATGGAAGCATTTGCCCGGTCTGAAGCCGACATAAGCCTGCTCCAGAATCCAATTGTTGCACCTGCGGCCGCGCCAGATACTATACCGCCCGCAACGGATACTATAACACCCGCCACACCTCCACCGTCAGCTATCGCAAAGCGATTACCTATAGATAGTCTCGGACGTAGCTTGGGGCAAGAAGAGAGCGACAGCATCCCTACCACGTACCCTCTTTCTTTGGGAGAGGGACCCGACGGGGAGAGGGATACGCTGCCCCCCACCTTTTCCGGCACCACCGCCGAGTACCCAATATCGCCCGATTCCCTGACCGCAGAGGTCGAATACGCCGCCAACGACAGCATGTGGGTAGACTTCGAGACCCAGGAAATCCACCTCTACGGAGACGCTACGGTAAACTATCAGACGATCAGCCTAAAGGCCAACTACATCGTGCTGAACTACGGCACCAACATCGTCAACGCCGGCCCGCTGCCCGACAGCATCGGCCGCCCCGCTGGTTTTCCCGAATTCTCCGACGGTGGCCAGAGCTTCGACGCCAAGAGCATGCGCTACAACTTCAAAACGCGCAAGGGCATCGTTTACGGCACAACGACCATCCAGGACGATATTTTTGTGCGCGGCGATAAATCCAAATTCGTCTCCGGAGCCATCACGGTTAACGATACCACGAAAGCCGACGTGATCTACACCGAAGGCGCCATCTTTACCACCTGCTCGGCGGAGCATCCGCACTTCGGTATCCGGACCAGAAAGGCCAAGATCGTACCGAACCGCCTGGCCGTTATTGGCCCTAGTAACCTGGAAATAATGGGCGTGCCAACACCGCTCTGGTTGCCCTTTGGCTTCTTCCCGCTGAAGTCTGGCCGCAGTACCGGCCTACTCTTTCCTTCTGATTATCAGTACTCTCCCGACCTGGGCGGCTACGGCTTGCAGGGCGTCGGCTGGTTCTTTCCCATCGGCGAGCACGTTAACCTGGAGCTTACGGCGGACTATTACGTAAAGGGTACGTTCAGTTTGCAAACCAGCGTACGTTACGTACGCCGCTATAAATATTCAGGCAGCTTCAACATGAGCTACAAAAACCTCCGCCGGGAGCAAAACCTGGAGGTTACCCGCCAAAAAGGAATCACCCTGAACTGGAGCCACCGGCAGGATCAGCGCGCCCACCCAACCTTCAGCTTCGGTGGCAACATCAACTTCCAGACCAACCTGGTGGACCAGCGCTTTCAGAACGATTATCAGACGGCCAGCCAGAACACGATTCGGTCCAGTATGAACATCAATAAGACGTTCACCAAACTGAAATCTACCCTAACGGCTGGCTTCAACCACAGCCAGAACAACCAGACTCGCATTATTACCATCAACTTCCCCGATGCGGCTTTCTCTACCCAGACGATCTATCCGCTGCGTAGCCTGCCGGGTAAAACGACGGCCTGGTACAAAAAACTAAACTTCCGCTACAAAAGCGCCCTACGTTCCGAATTCGAAGGGCAGGATACTAGCTTTTTCAAGCAAGCTACACTGGACGACGGAGAGTACGGCTTCCGCCACGATATTTCCAGCGGGCTGAGTTTCAACGTGCTGAAGTACTTTAACATCAGCCCCAACATCAGCTACGGAGAAGTCTATTACGGTAAAACCCGCGACTACTTTCTGGAGGGCGACATTGCCACCGATACCATCGTTGATCCGCTGACCGGTGCGGTCCGGATTGATACCACCAGCCTAGGGAGTATTAATTCAGCGCTTAGCTCCGGCCTTGCGAGTTACCGGACCTTCACGGCGGGTGTTAGCCTGAGTACACAGGTATTTGGTAAGGTGAAGTTCAAAGGGAAGGGGCTGCTCGGCCTTCAGGGGCTGCGCCACGTCATGAAGCCTAGCATTTCCTTCGGCTACGCACCGGACTATACCACCGCTTCGGATTATATCTCTGGTGACCCCTACTTTCGCGAAGAAGGGGAGATCGATCCGCTGAGTAGAAATCCGGAACGCCTCCTTTCTCCCTTTGCCAACCAGATCTTCGGCCAGCCAACCGATTCGGAGCAACGCCTGGGCATCAACTACAGCATCGCCAACCTGATCCAGGCCAAGATTTGGAATAAAAAAGACAGCCTCTCCGAAAACATAAACCTACTGCAAAACATCGCCGTGAGCGGTAGCTATGACTTTACCAGGGATCTGGAATGGAGCGAAGTCTCCGTCGGTGGCACCACCCGTTTTTTCAAGGGCGTTACCAGTGTGAACGTCCGTGGAACCTTCGACCCCTACATCTCCCGCTACGATGTGGAGAAAGACCAGTTTGGCCGAGTGGACGTGACTAACCTCTCCGAAGGCCGTTTTCCCATTTCCCTGACTCGGCTCACCAGTACGATCTCCACGAACCTTACCGTTGCTAAGATCCGGGAACTATTCCAGGGCGCAGAAGAAGAGTTTGTCACCGACGTTGGTGATGAGCGCCGTAAACGCAGAGAAGAAGAAAATACGCTCTTCGAAGAAACGGACTTCCTGAGCTTGTTCGAGCGCTTCAGCATCCGGCACACCTTCAACTTCAATTTCCAGCGCGAATTCGATACGGAAAATCCTGATGTAGATGACCGGGGGAAGGTTCGTTTTAGCCAGGTCGCTAATTCTATCGAGCTACGCGGAGCACTGCAGCTCACCAATAACTGGAGCGTTAACATCGGCCAGATCGGTTACTCCTTCACCGATAAGCGCATTACTTACCCCTACCTCAGCTTTGTCCGCGACCTTCACTGTTGGGAGATGCGCTTTAGCTGGGCGCCGCAGCGGAATACATATCAGTTTTCCATTGCCGTTAAGCCCGGTACGCTCGACTTTATTAATATCCCTTCTAACCAGAATCGGTACGACGGGGGCCGGCTGCGGCTTTAACGGGCACAACCCTTCGCCCGTCTACTTAAGCCGCCGTAAGATCTCCCCCACAGCAGGGCAAACCAAGGTGTTCCGGAGCGTAAGTGGCAATATCTGTAACATGTTCTTTCGGTCCGTATGCGGGTATTCCCGGCAGGCGCGGGGCCGGGCTTCGTAGACGGAGCAGTAGTTGTCGGGGCCAAGGAAGGGACAGGGTGCTATGTTCAAGACGTAATCTCCTTCTTTGTCCAGGTGCAGGTGCTTTTCGATAAGCTTGCCTGGTTTGATACCGAGGTGGCGACTTAGCCGGTCGATGTCAATATCGCGGAAGATGGGGCTGGTCGTTTTGCAGCAATTGGCGCACTTGAGGCAGTCGATTTCCTGGAATACTTCTTCGTGGAGATCGTGGAAGCGTCCGTCCAGGTCTTTAGGTGGGCGGGCCTTTAGTTTGCTGAAGAACTTTTTGTTGGCCTTGCGTTCGTGGCGGGCCTGGTCTATTGCTTTTTCTACGTTCATGGGGTGATTCGTACCCAGGGCGCTGCTTCGCGTCGCTGGCTGTCAAAGTAGCGTGCTGGTTGCCCGGGACTTCGCCCGCCGTTGCGCGGCTTGCTGCGTCCCGGGTTGCCATGGCTTAACCACTACGCGATTGGTCGATTTTATTCGATTAATTCCGCTACCGAAGCCTTAAAGCTGCGCTCAAACTCCGCAAATTTGCTCGTCGCCTTACCGTTGAAGCCGGTATAAACCCGCTTCACCTTATTGTTACGGTCTACGAACAGGAGGGTGGGGTAGCTAAAGATTTTGTTCAGCATCGGCAGGGCCTTGAGGGCGGCTTCTTTGTCGCTTGGGCCGGCCAGGAGGACGGGCCAGGGAACGTTCATATTCTCTTCATAGCGGCGAATGACGGCTTTGGAGCGCTCGTCTTCCACGCCGTATTGCTCAAAGGCGAGGGCGATTACTTCTAGGTCTTTGGCGTCGTTGTTGGCGAGGTAGTCTTTCAGGAATTCGGCTTCCTCGCGGCAATTGGGACACCAAGTACCCATGATCTTGATGAGCTTGGGCTTGCCTTCGTATTTCGCGTCTTCCAGGGAGACCATCGTGCCGTTAGCATCGGGGAAGCTGAAGCTGAGGGGGATGTCTTCATTCATGACCGTGAACTCGTCCGGGCTTTTAAGGGCGAAGTCGGGATCGCGCTTTGCCGTCCAGTTCGTGATGTAGTGGCGGCCGGAGTGGAAGGTGCCGCTGAGGGTGCCATCGTCTTTAATCAGCGCTTCGAAGAGGAAGGCGTGAGAGCCGTCAAATACGCTCAGGTAGATCTTATTCGCCTGTACCGTGCCTTCCAGAAAGCGGTAATCGCCGGTTTCCGTAAGAAAGGTCCCGCTCAGGTGGTTACCATCTTGCTTGAACTCTGCGATACCTGGAAAAGGTTCCTCATCTTCTTTGCCGAACATGACCGCCCATTTTCCGCTGATGTCCGCCTTAGGTTCCTTGCGTAATACGGTGAAGCGGTGGTCCTGGCCGTGGAAGGCCTTGAAGGGGATACGGTAGTTGTCGCGGTAGTTTACGACAAAGACTCCCTCGATAACTTTTTCCTCGAAGTAGGCACTGATGTAAGTATCATATACCGGGAAGTCGATCCGGATCGTATCACGGCCTTGTACCCGATCCCGCCCAAATTGAATGTTCTCAGGGGGGATGATGGTGACTTCTTCACCGTTGTGCATGTCGATGCGGAAGGTGGTGTCGGTTACGTAAACTACGTCCATTTTAAAGGGCAACACACCGTTGGTTACCTCATCGAACTCCAGGTTGATTTTTTCGGGGATCGGGGCGCCTTTGGGGTTCGGTACAATCGGGTTGAACTCCAGTTCCAGGAACGCGCGGTAAGGGCCGGGCGGCAGGGTAGGGTAGCGGTCCTGTACGAAGGTGCAGGTGGTTAGTAGGCTAGCGGTAACTAGGAGTAGTACTATTCTGGAGAGCATTGGTTTTGATCTTTGGGTAACAACACGGTGTGTCTGGAGAGGTTTTGAAATTCTCCGGTTGCGCGCAACTCGACAAGCGAATTTGTACGGCGCCTTTTAACTGTTTTGTTCGAGCACTTAATGGCAAAAAGAATTTGGCTGGCGCATGCTGGTTTAAACTCCGACTTCTCCCTCCTGCAACTTACTGGCATTCTCAGCAACCTGCAAACCTTCAACAATAGGATCTAATCCCCCGGAAATAATCTTATCAAGGTTGTGCAACGTCAGGTTAATGCGGTGATCGGTCACTCGGTTCTGCGGATAGTTATAGGTACGGATTTTCTCGGAGCGGTCTCCGCTACCCACGAGGGATTTGCGGTTGGCAGCCAGCTCGCTCTGCGCCGCCTTGTCCTGCGCGGACTTGATGCGCTGGTACAGTTGCGCCATCGCAATCTCCTTGTTTTTGTGCTGCGAGCGCCCGTCCTGGCTTTCGCTCACGATGCCGGTCGGCAGGTGGGTTATGCGGATGGCGGATTCTGTCTTGTTTACGTGCTGACCACCAGCTCCGGAGGCGCGGAAGGTGTCGATCTTCAGGTCGGCTTTATTGATGTTGATGTCTTCCTCTTCCATCTTTGGCAGTACGGCTACCGTGGCGGCGGAGGTGTGGACGCGGCCCTGGCTTTCCGTTCTCGGAACGCGCTGTACCCGGTGGGCGCCAGACTCAAACTTGAGGTGGCTATAGACATCGTCTCCCTGTACTTCGATGACCAGTTTAGAGTAGCCTCCGGCGGTGCCGAAGTTTTCGTCGATCACTTCAATCTTCCAGCCCTTGCCTTCGCAGTAGCGGCGGTACATATCGTAAAGGTCACCTGCGAAGATGGCGGCTTCGTCACCGCCCGCTCCGGAGCGGATTTCCATGATGATGTCGCGCTCGTCTTCGGGGTCTTTGGGGATGAGCATCACCTTGATGTCCTCGTCCATTTGCTCCTTCGTTTCGCGCAGCTCGTCGTACTCCATTTGCGCCATTTCGCGCATCTCGGGGTCGGGGTCTTTGCGCATCGCATTAGAGCCGGCGATGTTTTCCAGCAGCTCGGCGTACGTCAGGTAGGTATCTGCGATGGGCCTTAATTTACCGTACTCCTTATTCACCTTCGTGAACTTCGACGGGTCGGTGATGATTTCCGGATCGGAGAGCTGCTCCTCGAGGTTCTTGAAACGATGGTAGATGGCTTCGAGCTGGTTTAGCATAATGGCGGGGGATTCAAAATGGAACGCAAAGATAACCAAGTGCCCAGCAGTAAAGGTTTCGGGTGGGTGGATTGTTTTTTTGGCGCGCACGCAGGTGCAAAGAAGAGGTTAATGAGTGATCAACTGCTTAGCTACTTTGCCCGGGTTTTACCGAATGTGGTTGATCATTTGCACGATGATCATTACCGTGTCGATTTTACTTTGTAGCTGGACGATGCTCACTCCGTAGGGCCGCGCGCGGAGCGTGCTTCGACCAGGTTATTTCCGAAGGCTCCAAACCTCATGGAGCGGCTCTCCCTTAGAGCTAAACCCCCGGTGTACCCAGTCGCCGTTCTGTAGCTTGTAGTCAAAACTAAGCTGCGAGCCTGAGCGCTCGGGGTCACGGCTAAAGAACTCAATTTTCTCGATGTACATCCCATTCTCATCCGTCGTGTATGCTCCGCCGCCGGTGGCCATGAACTGTTTTTTGTCGATGTCGAAGGCGATCCACTGAAAGCGGGAGCCGGAGAGGATTTTCATGGTTTTGCGGGACGAGTTACGGCGCTCGCTGAGGTCCTGCATTTTACCGTTTCGTTTGCGGCCGATGATTTCCCAGGCACCGGGGAGGGCGCCGGGGCTCATGTCGTCCGTTCGGGTCCAGACCTTGTCTCCGTTGAATACGAGGACGCTGCCGATCAGGGAGTAGGGCATGGTTGATACACGGCCCACCTGGGTGGAGTCTGAGAAGTTGAACTCGTAGGTAATGCTGAAGTTATCCCCGTCCGCTCGCCAGCGGCCGCCGAGGGTGGCGATGAATTCTCCTGACTCTTTGTTAAATGCCGTCATCACCATGAAGCCGTCGGTGATCGTCATGGTGAGTTGTGAACCGCGCCCTTCTCCGTCGGTAAAGGTAGATTCCCAGGCACCGATTAACTTGGTGGTAGGGGATTGAGCGAAGAGTCCAGTACTTAACACAAGGGCGAGGACAAAGAAAAATGGGCGCATGGAAAAGTTGTTTTAGGTAAAGAACGTGGTTTTGGGATTAAAGCTTATTTTTTAACGGTCTTCGCACCTGCGTTCGCGCCACTAATTTAAGAAATAGGAATTCTGTGGCTCTGAACTTAATTTGACGCCCCGAAAAACTAAACTACACCAGTAAACCGTATATTTGTCCTAAACGATTTATCATTTAGGTCGTTAGAACGATCATTACAGCGAATTCGCTGGTCGACGTTACCAAATAATACCCCTCCGATTATGGGTTTACGCAAGACCGCTTCCCTCATCATTTACCGCTTCCGCGAACGTGGCCTCGAGGTTTTCCTCACCCAGCAATCGGATGAGTGGGGCTTCCCTGGTGGTGAAGTAAGGATGGACTCCGACCAAGATTACATCGAGCTGGAGCCAAGTAAAGACAGTGAAGAAGCCGTTGCCATTGAAGGCGACTGGCACGAGATCCCTTCCCTCAAACAAATGCTTTACGAAGAGTCCGGAGACCTGAAGGAGCGTCTTAAGGAAATTGAACAAGGAGCCTTTGTTTCCATAAAGGATGCCCTGAAACAGCGCCTATCGGCCGGTCAGGTTGAATTTCTGCGCGAACTTCGGGATGTTGTTGCCGACCGGAACTCTGTTCGCGATATCTAGTACGTCGCTTCATTAGTAGTGACTCATTTACTTCAAAACAAAGGCATCAGCATAAATCCGCTGCAACCGCTCCAAGGCAGCATTGAGTTCATTCTCGCTGGCATATTCTACCTTAGCTCCAATGCGGGTCAGGCCATCTTCAGGCCTGGTGAAGGAGTCAAAACCTGCGGCGCGGATTCTATCAATATTTTTTTCGACGTTTCGTTGTGACCCGTACCTACCGGTGGCAATGTAGGCCGTTTTGTTGGTGGCGGCGGTTGGGTTCGTCGTGTTTGGTATGGTGGCGTTGGCGGGCGATGGTACGTTGGTGGCGGTGTTCCCGCCGGGGTCGCGAACGGGTGAATTGGCTGGCTGAATATAGGGTTGGTTTTCTTCTACGGGGTCGTTGAGGCGGGGCGGCTCATCGGGTGCCACACGGTCGGCATCGACGGGCTTTGGGCCGGGGGCTACGTTGACGCGGTCGGCTGGAACCTGGATGCGATCGGGCTTCGTTCGGGCGATCGGATCGACGTCTGTGGTGCGGCTAAGTAGTTGCTGGCCTAGCTTCAGAATGACGAACAGTACGAGGAGCATTCCGACTCCGGCGGAGATCCACCAAAGAATCTTGCGCAGCTCCGGGTTGTACAACAGCGCTTCTTTATTACCCAGACTTGACTGCAGGCGTTTGGCCCATTTTAGGCGATTTTTTACGGCCGTGGCCGCAGGTGCAACGGCGGGGTTAGCGAGCATGGGATCTGCCGCAGAACGCCGTTGTTTCTCCGTACGAACGATCGGCCGTAGCTCAATCGACGGGAGGCCGAAGCTGTCTTTACTGTAGTTGTCGCCCCCGGAAGTGAAGCTGATCTGGCCGTCGAAATGCTTGAAGAAACGTCCTAACCCGCCGACGGTAACTGAGCGGCCAGCGTCAAGGTTCTCCTGCATATTACGAAGGAATTCGCCGAGCTGAAGGAGGGCGTCCTCGTGGGTAAGGCCTTCTCTTCCTTCCAGGGCGCGGAGGATGCGGCCGTCGTCTAGAACGAGGTTTGGGTTGAAGGTCACTTGCTCTGAAGGTGCTGCTGCCTTACCCTCCAACGGGCTGATCAACGCCGGTTGGGGCAGCAACCGGAGGGTGCCGAGGCCAGGTAGGCATACCTGCTCTTCTTCCATTAGCAGGTGGCGGATCGTGTCGTTGATGATGGTTGCCATACCACAAAGATAGTGGGTACATTGATAGAATATTGTTTGTTTAGTGGACTAAGCCGCTCGCTCCTCACGCCTGGTCCACCAAACAGGCAATATTCTATCAACATAGAGCAGTAGACGTAAAGCCATCTGAACAATCAACCGGCGAAGTAGTGAACCGGTTAGTGGACTTGGAACTGGAAAAGCTAATCACCTATACCTTGCCGGAGGACCTTGCGGAATACCCGGATCAGCCTCAAAGCTCCTGTTTCTGGGGGAGTGCGCTGCTACGAACTTATTTCGAAGAACCCTCTGCGGTGTAGGAAGAGGAATACTTGTGGGCCAGCTTCCTTAATTACCTTGGTGAGGAGCGGGAGATCGTTCTGGAGGATACGATTACTGGAGAGTACATCGCTGTTGAAAAAAGGAACCCTGTCGTTTATTGACGTTCCTTAGTGGGTTGGTTGATCTTTTTATTGACCGGTGGATGTTTGTTGAAGTAGTGTAGTTTGGTAGTCTACCAATCTAAAATAAAAAAAGCCCCTTCCGAAAAAATCGGAAGGGGCGAAAACTTAAAGTCGATCATGCAAAATTCTTATTACCGTAGCGCGAAGGCGGTGGTATGGTTCTTTACGTCCCGGGAGGAGACGATAAGTTGGTAGGCACCGGATTGGAGTTGATCCAATTGGTAAGCGCGATGGACTTCTTCGGTGCCGGAGGAGACTTGGTCCGTGAAAACGGTTTCGCCTCTATCGTTGGCGATCTTGATGTTTACCCGTTGCTTGGATAGATTTTCATAAGCTAAGATGAGTGTCCGGTCTGAGCGAAAGTTCATCGTTGGGTAAACAACATGCTTTACCTTTATTGTGTTATCGATAGCACTTTGAGAATTCATCTTCAGTGATAGTGTGGTCTTTCCTGCTTGGTCGGTAATATCGATGGTATATGCCCTGTCAGAAAACATAACAGATTTGAAACGCTTGTTTACGAAATCGCCTTCAGCTATAGAAGCCGTGTACACGAGGTTTCCTAAAGCATCGGTTATTTCGAAGGCTGCAGCCAAGGGGAGGGCTACCGTGCTTCTGATGATGATAGTACTACTGGTTATGTCCTGCTGGATGGTGAGATCCTGCGGTTCGATGGAAGCTGTGGCAGAAGCCGTAGC
>JAPKCQ010000144.1 GCA_026421165.1 Lewinella sp.
GATTTTGTATAATTTGATGGGGTGATATTCGATGAAATATCATTTTATGTAAATTCGGAATGGTAAGTACTCGGACAAAATTAACCGCACCATCCTGCTCGGCATCTTTTGAGCCTTAACTTCGTTAAAAAGCTTCGCTAACACTACGGTGTGGCCTACGTTTTTTGCCTCGTTCAGGCTCAAAATCTACCGGATCAGAATGTCGCATTAATTCTGCCCGAGTACTTACTCCAAATTTATATGGACTAATTTTATGAGCAACCTACAGCCCCAAGATTTATCTTCCCGCCAACGGTGACTCGGGTAATCGTGATCAGAGTTGCCTGCGGGTTCCTTACCGTGCTTGTCCCGATAAGCTTCAATACAATCATCTTCAATTTCAAGTGCCCGCCGCCTTTCAGGAATCATTCTCTTAATGATCCTCATCACGATACGACGGGTAGCGATAAATGGAAGGGTTAGGCGCATCCGCCCGGAGGTCTCCTCCTCATCGATGGGGTCCACTGCTCATTCCGAGCTTATGGATGGTTCTTCTTTCATGATCATACAGTACGTACAGATGACTACCTTTTCTGCTGTCATGGCTATTTCGGGGTAATTTTTTATTTGCCAAAACTGATCATTTCTAGGCTAACTTAAAGTTCGACTTTAAATTAGCCTAGAAAGTTGCGCGGCTTATATGAGATTTCCGAGCATTATTTTACTTTATTAGGGAAAAACCACCACTCTCTTCCCGTGCCTTCCTGTCCAAACTGAACCGCATCACATAGAGGTAGCTACCCGATTCCTGGGGCTCGCCGCCAATGGTTCCATCCCACGCGCCGTTGGGGTCGTTGGTCGTAAAGATCTTTTGTCCCCAGCGGTTAAAGATGAGTAGTGCGTAATCGCGCACCGACCCTTTATAATAAAGACGGAACTCATCATTCACGCCGTCTCCGTTGGGGCTGACGAGTTCGGGGATTTCGTAAGCTCCTTCGCAAGCTAGCACTTCGGTGGTGGCGGTCAGGGTATCACAGTTATTAGCGTCGATGAAGGTCACAACGTACTGGCCGGCCAATGCTTCTTCTAACCCCAGCCTTGCACCTGCGGCCGCGCCCATATCAGGAAGCGCCCACGTGTACGTTCCCTGCACATCAAAATCGTCCAGAATGGCGGTAAGGTCAAGCGGAGTGCCCGGGCAGATGGCCATGAAGCCCTCAATCGTCAGCGAATTATTGGAAGTGACGGTAGTGACCTCAACGGAATTTGTCAAAAACCGGCAAGCCTCCGTTTCAACGACCACGCTGTAGGTACCTGGTGCCGAAATTTGCGTGCTGCTGCCGGTCTCTCCTGTACTCCATACAACGGATTTGTAAGCAGCCCCAGGCAAGGACAGCGTTGCTGACGAGCTGTTACAAGTCAGCTCTTCCGCATTAATATTGATTGCTGTCGACGCATATTCTGCTGGAGAAATTGTGTAAGGAGTACCGTTGCCAACGCCTACCGGAACAGCGGAGGAGGGATTGTTGATGTTTGCCTTGTTTCCCAGGGTGAGGTCACTACCAGATCCAGATTCTTCCATGTCTAGGTATAGGGCCAGGTTCTCTTCGTTACCCGTGAGCGGCCCGTTCATGCGCGTGGCGATCTCCCCGGCTGGTAAGGCTGAGGACCAGACGCGAAGCTCGTCCATCAGCCCGGAATAATAAGCGAAGAAACTACGGTCTACGGCCTGATACGCTCCGATCCTAAGTGGTTCGTTGCTGTTGATTGGCCGGCCAAAATTTCCGCTAACGTACGTGGCGCTGCGTTCAATTCCATCAACGTATAAGGTTACTTCGGTCGGGCTATGGACCACTGCTATATGATGGAATTCGCCGGGAGTAATCAACTGTTCCACGGTCTCGACCTGGCTTGTAGTAGTGCAATTGCCACTAGTTGAAAAGCTGTAGAACAACCGCTGTTCATTGACGGATAAGTAGTAAGCAAACTCCTGGCGGCACCATTCTTTGGCAACAACCATAAGGTTGCCTTCAGAACAGTTGGGCCTGATCCAAGCTTCGACGGTCAGGCCGTTCTGGTAGTCGAGGCGGTCGTCGTCGGCGACTTCGAAATAGTTGGTGCAACCGTCAAGTACAAGGGATTTACCCGTTTGAGCTTGAATTGAGAGCAGGCATAACGGGAGAGCCGCTAGCAGAAAAATATTCCTTAGTACCATTAATAGGTTGGGTTTACTCACTGTAAAGTTAAGAATATTTTAGGGGCGACGGCGCGCAGGTGCAAAGGATAGCTTGAGGAAAAGTAATGACCGGGCTCTTCAAAAACCTTCCCGGTACCTGCGACCGCGCAATAAAAGCCCCCACCAGCAAGCAGCTAGTGGGGGCTTTTATCATTTATCTCCTCATGTACCCACGGCTCAACATTCTTCGGAAAACCTTCCTAAAAGTTGGTTTGAATCCGCTTAACTCGCGTTGAGACAGGTAATAGAAAAGAGGGTGCAACCTAACTTTTCAAGAGGGTAGGGGAGAATCATTACTCGGACGTTGCCGGGTCGTAGGTAGTTTTTAACTACTATTTCCTAATTACTGAAGTACGATCTGCTTTTCATCAATCATCTTACGCATATTGATGAGGGCGTAGCGCATACGGCCGAGGGCAGTATTGATGGATACGCGGGTGAGCTTGGCGATTTCCTTGAAGCTCATATCAGCATAGTGACGCAGAATTACGACTTCGCGCTGCTCGGGTGGCAGTGCATCCACTAGGTTGCGGACCCGGTCGTGCGTTTGGCTGCGAATCATGTCTGCCTCAGCGTTCCGCTCTGGGCTCTGGAGCACGTCGAAGATGTTGAAGGTTTCCGTCTGTCCGACTTTTGGACGGCGCTTGTGACGACGGAAGGAATCTACGCACATGTTGTAGCTGATGCGCATGGCCCACTGTAGAAACTTGCCTTCGTGGTTGTACTTGCCGCGGCGCAGGGTATCAATGATTTTGATGAACACCTCCTGAAAGATGTCTTCAGCTTGGCTGTGGTCTTTAGTGAAGAGGTAGATACTGGTGTATATCTTCTGTTGGTGGCGGCCGAGGAGTTCCTCGAACGCACGGTCTTTACCAGTGAGGTATTGCGTGATCAGATCCTGATCATTCAGCGACTTGAAGTCCATAACTAACGTGTTATACAATCGTGGGATTATTCCCGAAGGAAAGCCGTTCAATTCCGGCTTGAGTTAGTGTAGACTTGCTGTATAGGAATCGCTTTTATTAGGAGTGATGATGGAATATCGTACGGAACGATAATGACCCAAAGGTAAGGCTTAGTATTTTACAATTACAAACTTTAAGGTGTCTACGACTCATCTTTAACGGGGCTTTAACTGAAGGAAAGGTGCTTATCTTGGTGCAGATGGCTAGTTTTTGCAGGGCTTGTAAGGTGTTTTAGGCTTCTGGCAAAATTTTCTGTGGGTGGCTAAAGTTTTATGGTGGTGGTCGTTTTTTTTAACGGGTTCATTTTGTTGGGGGCAATGTGGCCAGTAAGATTCTTTTCTCCGTTTGGCAACTTTTGGCTTAATTCCGTAGTTTTGAAAGTACGCACCAGTCGTCAATAAAGGCGGCGGTGGAAACCACATATTCATTTGAGCGAAATCGTACTATCCATCAGTGGGGTTGACCCCGTAGCCCTACTGGGTGAAAACAATAAAAAGCTGAACCAGGTTCGGGCAGCCTACCCGGAAAGCACCATAACCCAGCGTGGAACAAAAGTGAAGGTCAGCGGAGACAAACGTGAAGCGCAGCAGATAAAACATCATTTTGAGTTGATGATGCGACTGCTAGAAGACAACCGCGACCTTAATAACCAAACGATCGACGACATTCTGGCGGGGGAGAATCCTTTCGTCACTAAACTTGGCAATGGAGACTCCAACAAGACCATAGTATATGGTAAGAACGGAAAGCCCATCAAGGCTCGGACGGTCAACCAAGCTAAAATGGTGGAAGCCGCAGAGAAAAACGACATCGTTTTTGCGATCGGGCCTGCGGGTACGGGTAAAACCTACACTGCCGTAGCGCTGGCAGTGCGTGCGCTGAAGAACAAAGCTGTTAAAAAGATCATCCTCACTCGTCCGGCGGTGGAAGCCGGAGAAAGCCTTGGTTTCCTACCCGGAGACCTGCAAGATAAGATCGACCCCTATTTGCGCCCGCTTTACGATGCCCTGGACGATATGATCCCTGCCGAAAAGCAGGCTAAGTTCCGTGAAGACCGAACGATCGAAATAGCTCCCCTGGCCTATATGCGTGGTCGGACGCTGGATAATTGCTTTGTTATTATGGACGAGGCCCAGAACACCACTACCAGTCAGATCAAAATGTTCCTTACTCGCCTTGGGCCATCTGCCAAAGCCATCATCACCGGAGATCTCAGCCAGGTGGACCTGCCGCGTAACCAGCAATCCGGTCTACGCAGAGCGGTTGATCTGCTGAGCCCGATCAAAGGTATTGGGACCATCCGGCTTACAGCAGATGACGTTGTGCGCCACCGGCTGGTCAAATCTATCATAAAAGCCTATGAAGCAGCTGATGAAGTTGAGTCCCATAGTAGCTTTCCCAACCGGCAGGGTAGCACTTTTGAACGTCTGGGGCCTCCCGGGCACAGCAGAAAGGATGAAAACAAAGCCTAGAATTCTTATTTTAGTAGCATTTTGAAGACTTTAATGCTTACAAAAACAAACAAAGCCGGTGACGTAAGTCGCTGGCTTTGTTCGTTTTATAGTTATTTAAAACTAAAAATATAGCATTTTAAATGCTTTTGAAGACTAATTTTTGACCCCGCGAAAAGCGTCTCACATTCTCATATTTGCACTAGACAAGGACGGAGTCGTAGTGTTGTAATTAATTAGCAACACGACCATTTTGTTTTGATTCTAATTCACTTAAAATTACAGTTTCTCATGACCGATGATATTATGCTCTGAAATACAGAGCGTACCCCTATTTCACCGCTAGACGGTGGACAAAATTATTCTCAAATAAATACAAATTCGTTTACACATGGATATTATCCTAAACCTCCTTTCCGCCGACCAAATTTCTTTCATCATCGCTACTTACGGTTCCGTAGCTAACTGGATTGTTGATCAGGCCGACATGATCTCTATTACCATCGAAGATATTATGCTTTAGCGGCTGACTCTGATAGCCCTCCGCTTTCTAAACTTACGCTCAAGGTGGTTCAGGAGAATATACCAAAGATCTTCATAAGGAATGATCTCAGTATTGTTCAGCTCAGACCAGTCGGTTGAAGCTTTTAGCTTACCAAAGGTGTACCGGCCCCTCTCTTCTGCCCTTTCCCGGTTGAAATTCACTTGGATTGTAACGAGGAGTAACTTGAAGAACGCGTCGTTGCGCCTGTTCTCATCGTTTTTTAGGTACCGCTTGCAATATGACTCCAAGGCTTCCGTACGGGCTATCATAGCATCGTACTTGCCGAGGACGATAAAGTAGAGTGCTTGAATTACCAGAATTTGAATATTGACGCCCCCTTTCTCTCGACCAAAAGACGGAACGTTGTTGATGAACCTTGCGGTTCTAAACTTACGTAATACGGGCCAAGAAGCATCGGGAATAATTTCTCCTGCAATGATCAAGAGGTTGATAGCAGCTTCAAGAATTAACCAGTACTCGGCGTGCCGGGGAAGTAACAGCTGGTTAATACTTCGTTTGTCCAGCGCGACAAATTCGCGATAGGCAAATTCATAATTTTTGGTCCGTAGACCAAGCATGATGGCGTATTCTACCAACTTTAATTCGTGCATGGAATTGGGAATGACTTGTAACTTAGCCGTAGTAATCTGCTGTTTGCCAAGTTCAAAATCGTTGAGCTTAATGGTGCAGTCTACTCGGCTAAGTGCCAAGATACTGAGTACAGACTGGCTTACTCCTTTGCAACGAACAAGGAAGTCGCTACCCCGTAAGGAAGCAGTAATTGCTTCCATGTACTCGCCCCGAAGTACGCAACCGGTCGTTTCGAGGTTGGTTAGCATACCTTGTAGTTGCGAAATATGGAGATATTTCTCCCTGATCTTTTCACAGTCTTCAACATACTGACCTGCTCGCTTGCCGGTAGTCATGGGAGATTCCCTTTGGGCGTAAATGGCACTTTTGATCTCCCGGTAGTAACCGCTGACTATGCTAAGGTCGAATGCCGCCTCACTATAATACGTGTAGAGGTTATTGTAACGCTCGAAAAGCTTTTTATCATAGGCTACACCAAGATGGAGTGACGCAAGAATATCCGTTAGCTCCAGGTTTAGTAAGATAATCTCATAAGAACTGACGTTTTTAAAAACCACCGCTGCAATATCCCGGGCTACCAAATAGGCGCGTTTCCCGACCAAGACTCTTAGCATCGCAAGCTGTTGGTATCCATGCTGGTACGCCTGGTCATACGTTTTGTAAGCGGGGCTCCGCAGCTCCTGCATCATAAAAGCTTCCAACAGAATATTTCTCAACCGGGTACGCAGTGCTTTGTAGCTGGCGTGTTCTGGCGTAACCTCCTTTCCGTATATTTTTTTAACGATTTGCCTCTCGTCATACTTGCCGGAGTGTACCAGCTTGTAGAGGCGTCGTATCATGGTATCTTCTTCGGTATTTCTGAAAAATTTATTTACAGAGCGTGAATTACACAACCCATTTAGTTCAAAAATGATGCTCATATTGGTAAATTTACGGCATAAAAATAGGGTGTAATTAATTCACAAAGTACTAATAAGTAAGCGTTTGTGTAAAAATAGACATTAAAAATGTAAGTTTTCAATGCTTTTGAAACCTGATTTTTGACCCTGTTCCTGATGAAGTGCTGGTCTATCTTTACAATATCGAAGGGAAGCACCTATAGTTATAGGTTTACCAAAGCTACCTAATCGAAAGATTTACATGTGTTTGTTTATAGTGTTTTTTGTTTAAAGTGTTGTTTCAAGTATTTCAGTCAGCAATGTTTCAGAGGGTACTGTTTTTGCAGTATTTAACATTTAGCCTGGCGCGTCATGAGGTGACGGTAAAAATATGGGGTGTTCAAATCACACTCTTCTTTTTACCGCGCCGCATGGCGCTTTTTATTTCTCTGCCTCCTGCTTTTCCGTTCTCATAGTTGTATGAATCGGCAATGGATAGACTTCGACCATTAATACAGTAACAAAAGACCAGCCCATCTATTAAAGAGGAGCTGGCCCAAGATACGTTAATTATATTAAATCGTACATGTTGTAACTTTTAAATTGCAACCGGGCGCTCACCGATGATAGCTTTAAGTTTTTTGCGGGCCAAGAAAATGCGGCTCTTTACGGTGCCGATCGGGATGGTCAGGTGATCTGCAATCTCTTTGTATTCGTAGCCACGGTAAAACATGAGGAAGGGGACACGGTAAATTTCATTGATCATGGTAAGCTTACCCTGAAGCTCCTGGAAGTGAATCTTTGCCTCACCACCATTGGCTGTGGCTGCCTTGTTTTCTACGGCGTAGAGGAAGTCTTCCACCGGCTCATTAACGTGCTTCCTGTTTTTCATCTTCCGGTAACGGTTAATGTAGGTGTTACGCATGATCGTGGAGGACCAGCTCTTGAAGTTAGTGCCAATAGCAAACTTATCCCGGTGCTTGTACGCCCGGAAGGTCGTCTCTTGAACCAGGTCTTGAGCATCTTCGTAGTTACGGGTAAGGCGGAGTGCGAAGGCAAAAAGAATGTTTTCTAGGCGGCCCATTTCGGCCATGAATTGCTGGTTGGTCATAACTGGTGGATGTTGAGAGTTGAGAGTATCTGTGGATAATAAAAGATAGATAAGAGGCACCAAGGGTTTATCAAGGATCATGCCACAAGTGTAAGTAGCTGATAATCAAATATTTAAATTTTAAACCTGCGGCTTTATTGCGCTGATATTTCGTCTCTTCGCGAAATACAGTAAGCAGCGGCCTTTATTCAGGGAGGTTTGTTCCGGTTCTTCGAAGAATACCGCCGCTTATCGAAAAAAAAACCCCGCTTACCTGTAAACACAAGCAGACAAAGCACCTTCTATACCCGCAAAACGGCCCCGACGCATTAACTTGCCGTCGTAGGGCTTTTCTTAAGGGACGATGAAATAACAACGTCTCTGACTTAACCCGATAACCGGAATGGCCACCAACGTAATGAGCAAACTGAATTCCATCGAAGACCGCCAAATTGCTGAAGTGCTGAGCCATCAGGGGCTGACCGTTATACTGATGTTTTCCCCATGGGATGGCAACGGCATCATCCTGCGGGGCATCCTAGAAGGCTTTATCGGCCGCTACCGCTCCGTAAACTTCTGCTCGGCTGATTACGAAGCTTCTCCCCGCCTGGCACGGTTATTCAACCTGCTATCGCCTCCCGGCATTCTATTCGTCAAGGACGGAGAGATGGTACAGCGCATTACCGGTCCGGTTAGCGCCGGCAGGATCGAGGAATTACTTGCCAGTGCGTAACGGGCTTGGCTGGGGAGCGATTTAAACGCCAACTCGCGTTAGTTTCGCTGTTGCCTCGTGGCGCATCTACGACCGCGCCACTAATTCTCTTAAAGGAATTCAGTGGCCCCGAATTTGATTCGAAGCCCGCCTTTTTTATTCCTAACCACGAACTTGACTTTATAATATGGACACCGAAATCTTCAAAGTATTCATCCTCGAAGACCAGCAGCTCGACCTGGAACTCAACAAACGTCAGGTTCGGAAATATCGACCGGATGTACTCTTTGCTGTTGCCCGTAACCGTACAGAATTTCGGGAAAAACTTGTTGACTTTCAGCCTGATATCGTTCTGTCTGATTACAACCTCCCTGATATGAACGGCCTGGATGCGCTGCTCTACGTTAGGGAATACCTGGATGGTACACCCTTCATTTTCATTACGGGGGTGCTCAACGATGAAGAAAAAGTGGCCGATACCATTCTTAGCGGAGCCTCCGGCTATCTTCTCAAAGAAAACCTTCGCAAATTACCCGAAGTATTGGCCACTGTGGTTGAGCAAAATAGCCAGGTTATGCAGCATCGGGAACGAGAGTGGGAGCGCCGTAAGTCCAACCAGACACTCCTAGCTAAATCCATCGCTGAGCTACGGGAAGCGAATTTTTTGGGAAGTGATAAGATCGTCAGCGCTTTACAAAAGGTGGCAGACAACCTTGGCTAGTGTTTTTCGTCGAAAAATCTTAATTCTTGATCGGAAAATAAGACCTGCAACGAACAAAATTGAAGCGTCAGGCGATTTATATAAAGACTATTGAACCGAATGGTAGCTTTTTCAATCCCAATTAAATTTTCCAATAATGAGCAATTACAGTAACGACAATTCTAAAGGATGGGCACTTGGTTTCGGACTCCTCGCCGGAATCGCTATCGGTTACTATTTAAACTCCAACGAAGGCCGCGCCGCACGCCGTAAGGCTGCCGTTCAATTTGATGAATACGGTAACCAGGTTTCAGAGTACAGTCACCAGGTGTCTGAGCGCGCTAACACCATTACCGACGACGCCAAGGCTAAATACGAAGAAGGCAAGCAGTGGGCTGGTGAAACCGCAGATTCGCTCAAGTCTACGCTTAACGAAAAAACCACCGCACTCAAAACCACCGCTACTGAAACTGTAAGTACTGTAGAGGAAAGCTTTAAGCGTGGTGTTGAGAAAGCTAAAACCAAAGCGAACATCACGAAAGCCTAAGCTTTTTTGCTTTTACAACGATAACGGCCGCGTGAGCAGATTGCTCTGCGGCCGTTGTCTTTTCTTCGCCTTCTTCTTGTCAAACAATATCCATAATTTAAACCATGCACGCAAAAGAACAACTGGCCGAACAGCTGGGCGAAGCTTATGGCTACATAAGTGAGATGCTCGATCATAAAATTGAGGAAGTAAAACTGTCGGCCGCCGAAAAATCTGCGTTGGCGGTATCTAAACTACTCACGGCAGTCGTGGTGACGATTTTTACCGTCGTAATATCAACTTTTGGCCTTATTTCCCTGGCCTTCTATTTCGCCGGTGATATGCAGAGTAGCGCGCGTGGCTTTGGGATTGTTGCCCTCATTATGCTCGTCTTGCTGGGATTGGTTTTCTTGTTACGGCGCTACATTATTATAAACCCTACCGTAGCAATAGTGATCAATTTGTTTTTTCCCGAACCCTCCAAAGAAGTTACCCATGAGCAAGACAAGTAATATCAGCAGTCTTTCCGAATTACGAGAGCGGCGCGAAGCAATCAAAGCAGAGCAACAAGCTGCACGTAATGGCCTCACGTCTACTCTCGCCGCGGCACCACAAAAAGCGAAAGAATACGCGCTGGAAGACCTGGCGCTGCCCGCTTTGGGCGTCGGGCTTACGGCTTATCTTGTTTACCGGATACTCAGGTCTAAAGATGGTCCCGAGCCGGTGTTCCCTGAGCGTCCTTATGTACAGCCAGTACGGGGTACAAATCCACAGCCACAATCGGAGCGGGAGGTAAATGCGGCTCATGCCCCACTAGCTCAGCGCCCGGCACCGGTGCAACAAACGGCGAGGCAAGAGTATCCCCGGGAGGTAGTGAAGAAAAATTTTAGCTTCGCAAAGCTGATTACTGCCGGAAAATTACTTGTTCCTGCTGCTCAGGCCATTATTGGTGTCATTCAAAGCCAACAGTCTAAAGCACAGACCAAAG
>JAPKCQ010000145.1 GCA_026421165.1 Lewinella sp.
CCCCGCAAACGAACCTGGTAGAGGTAAACACCCCGCGCCAACTGGTCGCCGTAGTCGTCCAATCCGTCCCATTCAATACAGTCATCTTGCCGGACGGTGCCGTCAGAAAAAGGGAAGGGGCGGGTCAGTGTTTTGATCAGTCGGCCGCTAACGGTGTAGATCTGCACAATGGCCTCCACTTCCTGCCCGACGAGCGTGTGGTCAAACTGGAAACAAGTGCGGTCAGTGAAGGGGTTGGGATAGTTCAAAACCCGACTAATGGCGTCAGCCCCGTCGGCAGCAACGATGAATTCGGTCTTGCCCTGGGCGCTGTTGTTTGCAACGTCCCATGCACGGACGGTCACGGTGTGTAGCCCAGGCTCTAGGTCGAAGAGGGGATAGCGAACCTTGCCTTTACGGAAATCGTCAGCTTCAGCTTCGTAGTAATCGTTTAGTACGATGCTGTTGCGGGTGTCTGCATCGAGCACTGCTTCCAGGTCGTGGCCAATACTGTTGCCGGTTACGTTGATGCCGAGGTCATCGGCCAGGTTGACGAGTAAAACGGGATCGTCACCCGTCTCCCCGCCGGAGATGAAGTTTTCATCATCCATGAATACCTCCACCGTCGGCCCTTCATCATCATTGATCACATCCGTGCTGGTACCACCGATAATGAGTTTGTCGTAAAAGCCGGAAGCATCGGTAAACTGGCGGAGGTCTTCAGCGTAGTAGCTGACCTTCCCCGCTCCGAAGGAGTAATTAATGTCGCGAGGTACCACAAACTCAAAGTCGAATTTACCACTGGTTACGGTCGCCCGCCCACGGAAAACAATGCTCCGCTGTATCGATACTTCCAGCGGGCTTACGTTCGGCTGGTCTTGCTGTAACGTGGTAACGGTGCGCGCTTTGTCGTAAATAGTAGGGAATACCTGACCGTTGAAATCAGATAGCAGGTTGCCCGCCAGATCGGTCACTTCTCCGCTGATCTTCATTTTCTGAAGGGCGCGGACAGTATCCTGGCGCCCCTCGGTAACCGGTAGGTCGTCTACCATAGTTGTCCGTACGGAGTGCTTAGGGAAGGCAATCACCATCGAAGGGTCACCGAGCAGGGTGAACTTGCGGGCGTTCTCCGTATTTCCGGTCAGGTTGACGGAGGAACTTGGAGAGGTAACGTTATTTTTAGCGATGCGGATAATGTCGCCGAGTGTTCGCCAACTGCCGCCGGGGCGTTCGAGCATGGCTTTTACCGTCTCGTCGGTCAGGACGAAGTTGCGGGTCGCGAATACCGGCCGCGTTGTAGTGAGCAGCGCCGCTACGCCGCCATTGGGTGTGAGTAATGCTTCCTCTCCGGCGGAGACGAAAGCGGCATCGTCGTAGTTAGAAAACGTACAGGTGGCCGTGATGAAGACCGGCGGCTGGATCGGGTCGATGGAGTTCGGCGGCCGGTTCCAGTTGCGAATCTGCGGGATGGTTAGTACCCGCTCTTGCGCCCAGCCGCGCGGACCGCCGTGGCCCAGGTAGGTTACCGCGAGGGCTCCCCGGAAGACGGCCCGGTCCAGGCCTTCAGTGATGTCGGGATACCGGTCTCCGGCGGAGAGGCTCTGCTGGGGGAAGAGGTCGAAGTAGAGTTTGTCGAAGTTGAGGTCGGGCTTACGGGTGGCAACGGAGGTCGCTACGCGGTCTACGTCACGGGTATGCTGGTTGCCGTCTTCGTCGTCGCCGACGAAGACCATGCGGGTGCGCCAGTCACCGAGGGTATTTGGCTCGGTATCGTAGCGGATGAGCTTGCGGACCAGCTGGGTGGCTTCGTCCGCCGTCTTTACCGGCAGGCGACCGATCGCGACGTTCAGGTCCGGCTCCAGCGGCTGGCCGTTAGAAGCTGCCGCGAAGATGCCGAAGAAATCATCCGCCGGGAAACTGCCTACTTCCGTTAAACGACCGTCGTGCTCGAAGGCGGGGATAAAGTTGGTGCCCAGTTCCAGCACGTTGCGGTGGTCAAAACTACCGTCACCGAAAAGTAGCAGGTAACGAAGGTCGGGTGACCGTTCGAAGAGCATCAACCCGAAATTGCGGAGGGCAGAAGCATCGTCGCGCCCGCCACTGAATTCATTGTAAACTTGTTGAGTGGTTACCATAACGGTTTTCAGCCCGTTGTGCGTCCGGCGGTGTTCAGCCAGTAATTTCGCCTGCTGCATGAAATTGGGGTGAGCGATGATGATCATCTCTGCATCATTTTCTGCGTGGAGGTTCTGGTTAGGGACTATTCCTACGGCTTTTGGCGTCAGTAACGGAGCGCCACTTTTGAACGCTACGTACTCGAAAAGACGGCCGCCGGCCGTGGCACTGAAGGTGCCGTCGGAAACACTAGCCGCACGTACATCAGCCCCGTCGATCCGCCAAACCGTGGCGTCGGAAGGAAGGTTGTTTTCGAATTGGAAACGGACGGTTGGCTGGCCCATACTACCTACGTCGCGAAAGCTGAACTGGCCAAGGTCGCCAAAGGTAAGCCGGCGTTGAGCACGGACCTGGAACCAGTCGAGGTAGCCTTCACTGGTGCCTGAGTTGGCCGGACGGGGGTAGACTAAGTTGATAGTTACCTCTTCGCCGGGGAGTTTTACTGCCGCGTCGAGCAGGGTAGGGATAGCCGCAGCGGACTGTTCTTGCTGACCGATGCGCACCCGGCTGGCCACGGCGCTGGTTAGTTGTTGGTCTCCGATTTCGATGAGAAAGCGGCTGGTGACGTCGGTTCGTAGTGCCATGCGGGCCCTGATGCGGGCATTCTGATCGTCTACCAGGCCGGGAATTTGGAAAACGTTGCGGTACTCTACCTCGCGGGCTCCGGCCAGTAGGTCGCCGAACCAGCTTTGGCCTGACCCGTGGGAATTACCACCGAGCTGGTGCAGGATGTTGAATTTATCTTCTTCGAAGTGGTAAACGGCGTCGTAGCTGCTCACTTCGGTACCGCCGGAGGCGGCGGGGAGGTCACTTACTCTACGGCCACGGCTACCGCCTACGCGCAGGAAGTAGCTGTTGGTGGTGGCGTAAATGTTCTTTTCGTAGTTGAAGAAGTCGCCGTTTGCTTCGTAGCGGATACGGTCCGGCCCCTGAGCGTGGAAGAGAATGAAGTCGTTACCGTCGAAGTTGCCATCGCCTTCACCCTGGAGGGTGATCGCCATTTCAGTGAGGTCGTCCGGGGCGTCTACGTTGATGGTTTCGGGCAGTTTTCCGGAGAATGGCTGGCCGAAGACGGCGATATCACGTGGGTCAACGCCGTCCAGGTTGATGCCGAGTTCGTCGGTGAGGAAGGCGCGGGTGAGTTTGTGCACACCAGTTTCAGCTACGGTGAAGCGGAACCAGTTGCCATCGCGGAGGACGGAATTGGTCGCGAAGACCGTACGCGGACGTGCGTTGGGCGCGGCCGCAGGTACAAGGCGTATGTCTAAAGAGAGCAGGCGCTGAACACCGGTAGGCGTGTTGATCATGGCCGGAGCGGAAACTTTTCCGAGGTAGCCTTCAGGCTGTCGGCTCACGCTTACGCTGAAGCTAAATTCTTCCGGAAATTCTGCAGCACCACGGGGTACGCTTACGGGTTCAAAAGCGGAGTTGATGACTTCTACGGTGTAGGTCCGGCCCGGCTCTGCAGCGAATTTTTTTAAATAGACCGGTCGTTCATTAACTCTTCTTGCACCTGCGACTGCGCCACTAATCCCCGGAAAAGAATTTTGTGACCCCGGGCTTGATTCGGGACCCAAAGTGTAAATATACTGGACCTGGGTTTCCCCGTTCCATTCTACTATGGTTGGAGCTTCCTCCCAGATTAGTTGATCGGATATCCGTATCTGTGCGGGCAAAAGCAAAGAAAAAACGGAAAGGCAAAGGGTAAAAAGGAGCTTGTACATAGTATAAGGAATGAGACAAATCTTTAGAACAAGTAAAGTTGGTAGGTAGGGCCTGAGGCTTAAAGGTTTCTTTGCACAAAGAAACGCTTCGAGGCCCTTAAAATGGGCAAATAACCTCGAAGCGTTGCCGAATAAGCGAGTAGAGCGGGTGTACTCTGTCCACCTTTGAGCATCCGGCTCTCATACCTTACGTTAAGATACAGCGTTAGTTATGAAACGTTGTCTTGCCGAAACTAATTATTGGTACTTGTCCGCCGCGTGTCAGGATGAAGACGGCACCACGACTTTAACTTCAGCAGTTTGGCGGGATAGAATGGTTTTTGGTAGCTTTATGCCGTTTGGTGCGAAAGAAAACTAGTATTCATTCTGACCGCCTCATATTTGCACTGTTGCTATGAGCGAAGGCATCCGGACCGATGGGTCCTAGACGTAAACCTGAGCGAAGCTATGGGTCATGTCGGAAACTTTTGGTCCGAATGCTCGTAGCGTGTAAACAATTTACCCCTATGAAAAAAGTAATACTTCTTACTCTACTGATGGCCTGTCTGTTACCATTAGCGGCACAGGATCCCGTATTTTCTCAGTTCTACGCCTCACCACTTAGGCTGAATCCTGCTTTTGCGGGCATCGGAACGGCTCCGAGGGTGGCGTTTAATTACCGTGCGCAGCATACGTCGTACCCGAGTGCGTATACAACTCTGGCGGCTAGCTACGACCAGCCAATCGAGAATACTCCCAGCGGGGTCGGTCTGCGGATGATGACTGATGAACAGCTGGAGGGTGCTTATAAGAACACGGAGGTGGCGATAGTGTACAGCTATGACGTGATGATTAACCGCGATGTACACGCTAGGTTAGGGCTTTCTGCGGGCATCCTCAACACATCGCTCGACTTTAGCTCTCTCACTTTCGGCGACGTGCTAGACCCTATCTCCGGAGCCGACGGAATTACAGCAGAACAACTTGCCGCGCTTTCCAAAACTTCGGCAGACTTTGGCGCAGGCGTCCTGTTCTCCGCCTACAATGTGTACGGAGGCGTAAGCTTTGAACACATGAACCGGCCCGATGAGAGTTTGGTGGAACTTGGGCAAAATCTCTACTCCGGCCGCCCTATGCGGACTACTATTACCGGCGGAGCTCAGATCAACGTTAAGCGCTACAGTAACCGCCGCCGACCAGCTTACGTTACACCGAATTTCTTGTTTACTTCACAGGCTTCCTTCCGCCAGCTTAATATGGGCGCTTACTTCGGCTATGGACCCGTAGCCTTCGGCGGCTGGTACCGCCATGCTTTTGAGAATGCTGATAGTTTTATTGCTTCCGTCAGCTTCCGTCAGGACATCTTGAAAATTGGTTTCAGCTACGACGCGGTGGTTTCTGATTTGCGCAACGTACCCGGAGGCCTGGGCTCTACCCTGGAGGTAAGTGTGATTGTTGACTTTGGCAACAGCAAAGAGCTGCAACGCCGCAGGAAAGCTGATCGGTATAATAACTGCTACGGAATGTTTCGATGACCGTTCGGTAACTTTTTGGGCTACCGTCCTATCGCCTGATGGTTACCAAAAAACTAAGGTGTAGACAGATAGTAATATTATTTGTTTTATAAAAGTTTATTTAAACAAATAAAAACAAGAATTTTATCGTAACCAAAAAGTTTAAACTTTTGTTTTTACGATTAAATTTTACATAAAAATAATCATATAGTTTATATTGTTGATAATTTTTACCGCACGTTTTTTACTATTCAATCAACAATGAACTATATTCGCAGCTATTGGATGAGTGGTTTCTGGCCATCTTAATTCATGGGAATAAGACAACGGTAAGTTTTGAGAGCACACATGTATTGGGAGGCAGTTAGCCTACCCGTTTTTGAGCTGTTGTGATTTTTGGTCTAGAAACTCTTTTATGAGACGCGAAAAATTCGTCTTTAACAAACAGACGCTGCAGTACGACCGGGTCGTTGAGCCCCTTCGCTACACTATCCTTAGAGGCTTTGCTTTCTGTGGCGCTGCTGTGTTCACTGCCATACTGATGATGATGGTGGTCCACGCATATCTCCCCAGCCCCGGTGAGAGATTACTGTCCCAGGAGAATGACATTCTCCGGTCTCAAATAAGCAATTCTAACGAAGAGCTTACCGCCATGGCGGATGTTCTCGAATCCATTCAGGACCGAGACTCTGCTATTTATCGGATGATGTTCCGTGAGGAACCGATCGACCGTGACGTCTGGCAGGGTGGCCGTGGTGGTCACGATGCCTACGGTGATCTGCGCGAATTACCCCGTAGTGGTGAGCACATTGCTAACCTTCGCTCCCGCCTCGACAACCTTAAGCATCGCCTTGACCTCCAAAGCCGGTCTTTAGATGACGTAACTACGATGATCGTGAATAAGGAAGACCGCATCGCATCTGTGCCAAGCATCAAGCCCATCCGTTCCGACCAGTTCAACCGTAAGATCGAAAAGCTTTCTGGTTTCGGTATGCGTCTCCACCCAATTCACGGTGTACAGAAAATGCACTACGGTATCGACTTTAACTGTAGGAAAGGCACACCTATTCAGTCCGCTGGTAAAGGGAAAGTAGTTTGGGCCGGTACCCGCGGCGACTACGGTAACTGTGTCATCATCGATCACGGCTATGGCTTCAAGAGTCTCTATGGCCACATGAGCAAAATTCTCGTAAAGAACGGCACCGAAGTTGAGCGTGGCGTAAAGATTGGTCTCGTTGGTAGCACCGGTGGTAGTACGGGTGACCACCTTCATTACGAAGTACACAAAGATGGCAAGCAGGTGAACCCCATTCAGTTTTGTTATGATGGTCTCACCACTGAAGAATACGCTCACCTAGTGGATGCCTCGAAGATTAGTAATAAGAGTTGGGACTAAAGCTAGACCGTTAGTTCTTTAGGCATTTAGCCTTTTAAGCCGTTAGTTCCGTTGGAGCTAACGGCTTATTTTTGGGCTCCGAATCAAGTTCGTGACCATTACATTTCTAGTTCCTAGTTCCTAATTCCTAAGAATTTCCTATCTTTGCATCCGCTTAAGCATGACCCGTTCAGGCTTAGGCACTTCACCCTCTTTTTAACCCCTCATTACGACTGATCCATATGAGAAATTACGAGACTACTTTTATCGTAGATCCAGTGCTGTCGACCGAAGATATCAAGACGACGGCTCAGACGTATGTAGATAACCTGCAGAAGCACGGTTGTGAAATCGTCTTCGTTGACGAGATGGGCCTGCGCACGCTGGCTTATGACATCAACCGCCGCAGCAACGGTATCTACTACAGCATTGAATACACCGCTCCTGACGGAGCTTTCCTTAGAGACTACGAACTTGCCCTTCGTCGTGACGAGCGCATTCTGCGTTTCCTCTCGGTAAGCCTAGACAAGTACGGCGTTCAGTACAACGCTGACAAGCGTGCCGGTAAGATCGGTAAAGCTAAGCGTCATAAGCAGGAAAAGCCCGCCAAGACCGAACCGGCAGCCCACGGCATCAGCCGTAAGAAAGCCGACTCTCCTTCCATTACCGGTGTTCCCTCCGGCGATTCTGAAAGCTTTAAGGAAGAAGAGTAACCCCCATCCATTCAATAACCGTTAAAAAGAACCACCATGGCTTCTAGAGACGATATCAAGTTCCTTTCCAATCCTAAGATTGGTGGACGCAAAAAGAAGTACTGCCGCTTTAAGCGCTACGGCATCAAGTACATTGACTATAAAGATCCTGACTTCCTCCTCACTTTCGTGAACGAGCAGGGCAAGATTCTCCCTCGCCGTATTACCGGCAACTCCCTTAAGTACCAGCGTAAGGTCGGTAATGCTATCAAGCGTGCCCGCCACCTTGCTATGCTTCCGTACCTGACGGACCTTCTTAAGTAAATAGACGCTGTGCTCGTAGACGCGCTTCGTGCCTTTTAGACGTTCCGCTTTTTAAGCTACTGCACTACCGCGTGACATTGTCACCGTGCGGCAGCTAAAAGCTCAGCGTCCGAAAAGCCGTAGGCCGTCTACAAGCCCAGCGCCTGATTATTCCTAACCACTTACTCCAACGGGGCACTGCCCCAAAAGAGTGGGACAACATAAGTTACCATGAAAGTAATTATGCTGAAAGATGTCGATAAAGTCGGCGATAAGCACGAAATACTGACGGTAAAGAACGGCTTCGGCCGCAATTACCTTCTTCCACGTGGCCTTGCCATCATTGGCAACGCCTCTAACATGGGCCGTCTCAACGAGATGATCCGTCGTGAAGACGCGCAGGAGCAGAAAAAACTTGACGTTTACCAAGTCGTTGCGACTAAGCTTAAGGGCCAGACCCTGAAGGTTGGCGCTAAGGCAGGTACTAGCGGTCGTATCTTCGGTTCCATCACACAGCTCCAGGTAAAGAACCACCTGATGGAGCAGTTCGGAGTAGAAGTTGAGCGCAAGAAGATCATCCTCCCTGAGGATGTGAAAGACCTCGGTGTGTACACTCTGACCCTGAGACTTCACCCGCAGGTTATTCAGGAAATGCAGATGGACGTCGCTCAGGACTAAGTCTTACCATTTTAGCCTAAGGGCTAAATAAAATAAGAATAAAGGGCCGCTACGATTCAGTTCGTAGCGGCCCTTTTTGTGTTTTAGAGTAGAAGAGTCCTTAATAGTTCTCTCGGAACCACTCCTTATAGCCTTCTACCGAACGTGCCTTAAGCACCTCTCGGTAGTTACTCTGTGAAATGGCGTAGATGTCGTAGTCGAATACGCCGGCGTTGAGAAACTCTTTCTCCCGCTCAATGGCGTTGTTGACATATTTCATAGCCAGTTCACCAGATTTGATCCGACGGATGACTAGCACGGGCGTTTTATTTCCGGCACCGAGGTAGACGTTGGTAACCCGTAGGCGGTCAATCTTATTGTATTTATTATTGAACTCAGCGACCTTTATTTTGGCTGCGTTGAGGTCCATCTCTTCGTCGTGGAATACGATGAGCAGGTAGTGTAGCTCGTCCATTGACTCTTTGAATCCACCAGATGCCATGGAGGCAGAGGTTTGCCCGGGTAAGCGTGCACCAGACTCGCCTAAGAGGCGTAGGACTTCTTTAGCTCGGGTTTGCTCCGGCGTATTGTCGAACTGAGAGACTACTTGTCGTAGAGCATTGATGTAGGCCTGGCGCCCCTGGGTATTGCCGGTGGTCATGGCTAGCAGTAGCGCGTACCGGGCTTTTAGCGGGTGTTGGCCTAGAAGAGTGGATCGGCCCTTAACGGCCATTTTATGAGCGGTATTATAGTCGCCTTGTTCAAAAGCTTCGTAGGCTGTTTCATACTCTCTGACGAGTTTATTCTCGTCAGCCATGAGCGTTGCGGCGTAGCCCTGGTCATTGGCGAGTCTCTCGTACTTGGAACCATTGTAGCGGCTCTTCAATTTATCTGCGAACTCCTGAGCTTTTGCCATACTTCCAGTTTCTTTGTGGATTAGGTACTGGTAGTACCAACTTTCAGCTTCTCCGTTGGCGTTGGGGTAACGGTTGTTCAGGTTTTCGAAAGCGTCGAGCGCTTTGGCACTATTGTCCAGTTGATCACGGTACTCACGACCGAGACTGAACCAGTTGGTCGACTGCTGAATCTGCATGGTGTTCTGCTCCGCCTCTGTGGTGGGAATACCTTCGAGTAATTTCTTGATCTCATCATCAGTGATGATGGTTACTTCTTCGGCCTTGACGGCACTACCTCCGTCTCCTTCATCATTGAAAATGTCACCGGTACGGCGGCTGCGCCGCCAGTTATCGGTGAGTGGTCGTTCACCCCAGGTGCGTTCAAAGTCGCGTTTGCCGCGCTTGATGGCTTGCGAGCTGTAGGCCCAGAAACTACTGTTGCCTAGGGCTGGCCCGGAAAGACCTTTACCGCTACCGGCAATTGGTGTTGTTGGACGGATGGATTCCTGGCGGCGTTTCTCAAACAGGTCTGAGGCCCACTTTTCACGCTCTGCATCGGAGAGCATTCCGATGCGTAGTAGGCTGTCTTTGACCTGAATATCGATCAGTGCGTTGGCAATACCGGTGAGCTGGTCTCGGCGTTCAGATGCTTTATCGTAGCGGAAGTCTCCCTTGTCCATTACGGTAAGAGTAGTATCGTAATAGAGCTTAGCGGAGAGGAAGTCGGCTTCATTATAAGCAAGGTCACCAAGCAGGTTGTAAGCTTCGGTACGCTGAACCGGGCCAGCAGAGGGGCTGGCAAGGGCAAGTTGTAGATACTCCGCACCAGCCTGCTGGTCTCCACTTTTGAGGGCAACGGCAGCCATGGAGAAGAAAATTTGACTTTCGTAGGGGATGTTCTTGTCCTCTTTGGCCATACGGCCTAGCTTTTTTAGGGCGTCGGTGGCGGAGCCGGAGCCACTGAGGAATCCGTTCTGAGCCAGGTTGAGTCGTGCGCCTAGTTCGAGCTCATAATCTGGCCGGGCCGCGATTGTATTTTCAAAGGCTTTGGCCGCGCCGGAGGGCTTACCGAGTTCCTGGTAGAGCTGACCGGCGATGTAATAGTAGCGGGCGCGTTCGTTGCGTGATTCAGCTACTTCGGCAGCTTCTTCTAGGTAAGGGATGGCTTCCTCGAATTTCTCTTGCTCAAGGTATAGGTATGCCTGAACCGCCATGGCTTTGCGGCGAATATCTGGGAAAGTACTCCGGTTAGCGCGCACATCTTCAAGAATGAGCTGGGCCTGGTCGAAGTTATCCCGTTTCACCAAGGTCCAAGCTAACCAGAGGCGACCTTCCTGATAAGCGGGGCGGTGCTTCACCACG
>JAPKCQ010000457.1 GCA_026421165.1 Lewinella sp.
GCCCTAAGCCTGGGCCTGGCCTACGCCTTCCTTTTCTTCCACGGAGAGGTGGGGCTCAACGTTTTTCTATTCGATGCGCTGCTGATCGGGTTATCGCTATCGGTTCGTCCGGAGCTGGCGCAGCACAAAGCTTTCGTTTGGTCCGTCGGCGGCTTGCTGTTTACGGCGGGTAGCGTTACGGTTGTGCACAGCGACGCAGCAATCTTTGCGCACCACCTGACGTATTTCCTGGTACTGGGCTTTGCGCAGGCGCGCGAGTTGCGCTTCGTTTGGTACGGGCTTTTACTAGGTATTTCGGCCGTCTTCGAGACACCAATCAATGCTGTCCGGCGTTGGCGGACGGTCCGGCGGCAACGGGGGCAGAAAGTGGCGTCTCCCGCCTGGCCGTGGCTGCGGCAGGCGCTGGTTCCGGCTTTCGTACTGGTGCCATTCCTCCTGCTCTATACCGGCGGGAACGATAAATTTGCGGCGGGGCTGAGCCTGTTCTTGAATTCCTTTAGCGACGTTTCCCTGAGCGTTGACGTTTACTGGACACTGATGCTAACGGTTTTTGGTTGCCTCCTGACGCTCGGTTTTCTGCTTCCACGGGAGGGTATTTCTCGCTTGGTGAAACAGCAATCTGGTTTCCGGGATGAGCTGGTGCGGGCGCGTGGGAAGCGTAGTTTTGATCCATCCGAATTCCTTTACCCTTCTGTGCACCCGCGTCCGCGCCCTAAAAAAATGCTTGCGCTGAAGGGAGAATACCTACAAGCTGTCCTCACCTTCAGCTTCCTCAACCTACTGCTTGCCGTGGTGAACGCGACCGACCTCCGCTACGTCTGGCTAGAAACCGAAGCGCTTTCCGCCGCCACCCTGAGCAATTACGTACACACGGGAACGTGGAACCTGGTGGTCTCCATTGCACTGGCCATCATGGTGGTACTGTATTACTTCCGGGGCAACCTGAACTTCCTGAAAGACACTCCTTGGCTCGCCCCGCTGGCCAAACTATGGGTTGCTCAAAACGCCCTGCTCGCCCTCTCCGTCGGCGTTCGAAACTGGCACTATGTGAATGCGTACGGCCTTGCTTTCGGCCGGGTTTACATAGCCTTCGTACTGCTACTGATCTTGTTCGGACTGTACACGCTCTTCCGCAAAGTCCGCGATAAACTCAGCCTGACTTACCTACTGCACACCAACGGTATGGCCGCCTGGCTGTGCCTACTCCTCTTCGCTGCGGTGAACTGGACAAACGTGATTACTCGGGTAAATCTAACTACCCAAACCACCGAAGAAATTGATTGGGAGCACCTAAAGCAGCTGCCCCGTGACAATACTTTTTTATTGTTGGAGCATCCGGAAGCGGAAGTTTTAAAGATATGGAAAGGGACGGCCGATCGGTACCGTTATGCGGACTGGCGGTCTTGGAATTATGCTGATTGGCGGAATTTGCAGGCCCTACGATAATCAAGGTGTGCTTCGCAGCTACCTCTAAAAACAACCTAAAATGGATAAAGAATACTCTACCAATGCCCTCAGAATTTTCACTATTGCTGTCAACTGCATTTCCGGCTTCCTGTTCGCCTGCTCGCTCAGTTTAATCACCTATGACTTCTACCTTTATGGCGTAATTAGTATAGTTACAATACTCATGACACCCATCGCATTGGTCTCATTTCTAGCTCTCTTAGTCACCAACGCTTACGCAGAAAAAAGAGATTGGGAATCGGGTCGTTGGGGGCTCAAAATATTTGGCGTTGCGCTTATTCTCATCACCTTCACCTCCATCAGCTACAAAGTGTGGCTGGACAGCCCAGCCGTATTATTACACGCCAGATTTGACGGCAGATCGACAATTGACCTTTATCTACGTAAAAACATGACGGCTAAATGCGAAGAAAACCACATGCTCGGGGTCAACGAAAGTTATGGCAACTACCGTATTAAGGGCGATACCCTCATTCTTGAAAATATCAATATTAAGTATTGCGGTAGCGTACTGGTTGACACGATGCTTTTTGAAGAAGATTACATCAGGTTCCTGATAGAATACGACAGGTGCGGCATTGAGAACAACAGAATGGCTATTCTAACTGATCGGTTGAATCATAATTAACTCGTAATTGAGGATACCCACCGAACCCCAAAATGATCAAACAGCGTAACGTCCAGAAACAACACCGCCCCCGAATTAACATCCACAATTTTATTATAATCATGGTCGCTCCAAAAGGGATCATTCGTCAGCTGGTGAAGGGATTGCCCGAAGAGAGATATTTTACCGGTTAGTATTTCTTGGTGGAAGCGATCATCCACGTCTGCTCGGTCTAGTATGGCGGCGAATAGGCGGGCGTAGCCTACGCAATTCGCTACCCCGCTTTTAGCGATGTCATCTGGTTGGCCGGAAGTGGAGCGCATTACGAAAGAAGCCTTGCG
>JAPKCQ010000146.1 GCA_026421165.1 Lewinella sp.
CATGGTCAATGTATTGGAGGACAGTGCTCCAAATCTGAAGCTTAGAGCTTGTTTAAAAACCTTCTTTGCACCTGCGGCCGCGCCCAAATAGTCAGTATTATCAGGCGCGGACGCAGGTGCAGAAATTCGTTAAAAACCAGGCTCCCGCTAAAGTAAGCAATCTTTTTGTAGTACTTGGGGATGCTAAAAAACACCCTTGTCCCCTACAACAACGACTGCCCGCTCAACTCCATCAGCCCGATATAAGCCAGGATCTGCTGGTACTCCGCCTGGGTAAGGCGGCGCTGGATATCAAGCCGCTGGAGGCGGACCTGCCGCAGCTCAAACTGGTTGATGCGGCCGCTGCGGTAGAGCTCGTCGGCCAGCGCAAAGTTCTCCGCAGACAACGCCATATTCTCCCGTTCCACCCGGGCCTGGGCGACGAAGTATTCGTACTGCTGGTAGAGCAGGTAGAGCTCATTTTTCGTCGTCAGGGAAGCCTGGTCGTAGGCGAGTTTGGCGATGGTAACGTTGAGCTTGGCGAGCTCCACATTACGGTTCACCCGGTGGCCATCAAAAATATTGTAGCTGGCCGTAAGGCCGATAAAGGGACCGTAAGACTGATTACTGGTCAGGAAGCCGGAGTTGGAGCTGAGGTAGCCGAAATTAAGTCCGGAGTTGAGGTTGACCTGGGGCTGCCGCTCCGTTTCCGCCAGGGCGATGGCCCGCTCGGCAATGGCCAGTTCTTTTGCGGATAGCATGATATCGGGATTGGTCTCGAGCGCCATTTCCGCCCACTGCTGGTAAGGAAGTACAGCGCTGAACGCAAGGAAGGAGGTATCTACGGATACCGCAATGCTGGACTCCCGATTTAAGTCCCGGTTCAAGGTTCCGGCGATAATGCGGTACTGCAAGATGGCCAGTTCGCGGGAGTTGACCAGCTCGTTGAGGTCGGTTTTGGCCTGCAGTACGTCGAGGCGGGTAGCGGAACCAATCTCCAGCTTGGCTTCGGTGAGTTGGAGTAGATCGGTGAGGTAGCTAATGTCCTCTTCGATAATACCAACCAGCTGGTTTTGCAACACCAGTTCCTGGTACGCGCGGCAAATGGAGGCCACCAGTTGCTGAGCTTCCCCTTGTTTACTAAGATTGGCCAGTTCCAGTTCATCGTCCAGTTGATCGCGGCGGAGGTACATCGCTTTCCCGTCATAAATCGTCCAGTCCATCCGTACGCCGGCGTTAAAGCGCAGGTCGAAACCACCCTTGATGGAGTTCTCCCGCCCGTCGAGGAACGTCTGGGTGGCGTTGTCGAGGCTAAAGGAGCCGCTCCCATTGGCGGCGACGGAGGGCAACATCCCCGCCGCACCGGAGCCAGTGTTAACGCCCGCTGCGGCGATGCGTGCGTCCGCAGTTACGAGCCCCAGGTTTTCCCTTAGGCCAATCACTACGGCTTCCTCCAGGCTCAGGTACTGGGCCTGGAGTGCTGGCATCATCAGGCAAGCGACCGCAGCTGTTCTGCAAGTCGACTTAATTAAACGTTTGAGGTTCAATATCATAACGCTTCGGTTTCAACCGCTTTCTTACGGGAAATCAGTAAATACATGGAGGGAATCAGGTAGAGAGTCAGCAGCAGGGAAAAAAGCAGACCACCAATGATGGCGATGCCCATCGGAACCCGTGAAGTGGACGCGGACCCCAGGGCAAGGGCGATGGGCAGGGTGCCCAGCACGGTCGCCAGCGAGGTCATCAGGATCGGACGTAGGCGCGAAGCGGAAGCTTCCAGAATCGCGGTTTTCTTCGAGCCGGCAGTCTCCAGTTGCTGGTTGGCAAATTCCACGATGAGGATACCGTTTTTGGTCACGATGCCGATCAGGACGATGATGCCGATCTGAGAGAAGATGTTCAGCGTTTGCCCGTAAAGATGAAGGCTTAACAGCGCTCCCAGGATGGCTAGGGGTACCGTTACCATGATGATGATGGGATCGACGTAAGACTCGAACTGGGCGGCCAGCGTAAGGAATACGAGCAATAAAGCCAGGCCGAAGGCGAAGAGCAGGCCGCTGGAGCTTTCTTCCAGCTCCTTAGAGCTTCCGGAAAGGGAAGTGGAGAAGGATTCGTCGAGCAGTTCATCGGCAATCTTATCCATTTCTTCAATGCCCATTCCGATGGTGTACCCCTCGCTGAGGCCGGCGTTGATCGTAGCGGAAACGTAGCGGTTGTAGCGGAACAACTGGGGCGGAGAGGAAGTCTCCTCCATGTTAATGACTTCGGATAGCTTGACCAGGCGGCCGTTGTCGGCCCGCACGTTAGACTTCATCAGGTCGAGCGGCTCGTCCCGAAAGTCCCTGCCCGCTTCTCCGATCACTTCGTACTGCTTGCCGTCGCGGATGAAGTAGCCGTAGCGCTGGCCGGCAAAAAAGAGTTGCAGCGTGCTGGCAACATCGCGTACCGATACGCCCAGGGTCCGGGCTTTTTCCCGGTCGACGGTGACCGTCAGCTCGGGTTTGGTGAACTTCAGGTTGATGTCGACGACGCTGAAGGCGGGGTTCCCCTCCGCCGCCTTAACAAAGCCCGGAATTACCTCTTTCAGTTTCTCCAGGGTCGGTGCTTGGATTACGTACTGCACCGGCAGTCCCCCCAGCGAGCGGGAGACCTCGATGGTTTGCGGCTGGATGGCAAAAGTCCGAGCGAAGTTCATGCCCTTGAGCAACGGGCTAATCTCGCTGACAATCTCCTGCTGCGAGCGTTCCCGAAACTCAGGGCGGGTCAGGTTAAAGAACACAAAGCCCGAATTAACGGAGGTGGAAGACCCGAAGCCCGGGGAAGTAACGGAAATATAGGCCTGTCGCTCGGGGATGGTGTCCAGCATATTCAACAACTCCAGCATGTACTCATCCATCAGCTCGTAACTCGTTCCCTCCGGGGCCGTAGCGAAGACCCGAAAGGCACCCTTGTCTTCCATCGGTGCCAGCTCCGAAGGGATCGACTTGCCGATCCAGTAAATCCCCGCAAAAGCGGCGAGGATGATCAGCGGGGACAGCCACCGTACCCGCAAGTAGCGTTCGAGGCTGGAGCGGTACACGCGCGTCATGCCCACGAAGAAGCGCTCGGTGACGTTGTAAAACGCGTTGTGCTTCTCTCGTTTCTTGAGCATCCGCGAAGACAGCATCGGCGTCAGCGTCAGGGAGACAAAGGTCGAAATCACGATGGCCCCACCAACAACGAAGCCAAACTCACGGAACAACCGGCCCGATAGACCGGAAAGGAAGATCACGGGCATAAAGACCGCGATCAGGGTTACGGAGGTGGCGATGATGGCGAAGAAGATCTCCTTCGCCCCTTTGTGGGCAGCTTCCATCGGCTCCATCCCGTCCTCAATCTTCTGGTAGATGTTTTCCAACATCACGATAGCGTCGTCGACGACCAGTCCCGTTGACAACACGACTCCGAGTAGGGTCAGGATATTGATCGAATAGTCCATCACGTAAAGCACGAAGAAGGCGCCCAGCAGGGAGATCGGCATGACGATTACGGGGATAATCGTAGTTCGCCAGTCACGCAGAAAGGCAAAAATGACCAACACGACGAGCGCGAAGGCGATGAAGATGGTATTCTGCACTTCATCGATTGCCGCCCGGATCGGTTCCGTATTGTCGAAAGCGTAGCCGACCTTAATGTCTTCTGGGAGTTCTTTTTCAATGCGCTTGACCCGCTCGTAGATGTCGTCGGCGATTTCGATGTAGTTGGCACCAGGCTGGGGCGTAATGGCGACGCCCACCATGGGGATGATGCCTTTTCCGCGCAGCAAGGTTCTTTTGTTCAGCGCTTCAATTCTGGCGTTGCCGATGTCCTTTAGGCGAATAATTGTCCCTTCCTTCTCCGCAATGATCAGTTCGTTGAATTCTTCCGCTTTTTCCAAGCGGCCGAAAGTCCGGATGGTCAGTTCCTGGCGGTAGCCTTCAATTTTACCCGTCGGTAGTTCTACGTTTTCCCGGGCCAGCGCGTCGCGGACGTCGGTGGGCGCAATCTGAAGGGCGGCCATTTTTCCGGGATCCAGGTTGAGCCGCATTGAGAACTCCTTCGAGCCCCAGATTTGAATATTGGCGATGCCCTGAACGGTTTGCAGCCTTTCCTTGAACAGCTTGTCGGCCATGTCGGTAAGTTCGAGCAGGGAACGGTTGTTGGACTGTACGGTCAGGGCCATGATCGTGGTGGCGTCGGCGTCGGCCTTATTGACGATGGGAGGCTCCACGTCGGGCGGCAGGGAACGGATGGAGCGGGATACGCGGTCGCGCACGTCGTTGGCGGCCGCTTCCAGGTCTACGTCCAGCTCAAACTCAACGGTTACCGTTGAGCGGCCGTCGGAACTGACCGAAGAGATTGTCCGAATGCCCGAGATACCGTTGATGCTTTCCTCCAGCGGTTCGGTAATCTGGGACTCCATCACGTCGGCGTTCGCGCCGGGGTAATTAGCCACGACGGAAATAATCGGAGGATCTACCGAAGGGTATTCCCGCACGCCCAGGTAGGTGAAACCGATGAAGCCAAAGATGACGATAACGATGGAGAGCACGGAAGACAGTACCGGCCTTTCAATATTCAGGGAAGACAGATTCATTAGCGCGCTTCTTTTAGTTTGGCCTTTACCTTCATCCCGTCGGTCGCGCTCAGGATACCGGTTACCAGTACGGAGTCGCGTTCGGTAATACCCCCGAGGATCTGGACCGAGGTGGGCGTACGAACGCCTACTTCCACTGACCGGGATTTCACGAGACCGTTTTCTATAATCAGGACCTTCTGCCCGTCGAGCACGGGAATGATCGCCTCCGCGGGAATCAGTAGTGAGTTGCCCTGGTTCTCAAGCTCGTACTGAACCTCGGCGTAGCCGCCCGGCAGGAACAGCTCCTTATTGTTGGCCAGCCGGCAACGCATTCGCAGGGCGCGGTTGTTCTCGTCAAGCGTTGGAGAAACCAGGTAAATCTCCGCCCGGAAGGTATCCTTGCTGGCGGGAATGGTGAAGGTAATTTCGTCGCCGGTGGTGACGCTTCCAGCTAGCTTCTCGGGAATGAGGAACTCCAGTTTTATGGGATCGAGGCGGAGCAACTCCGCCATGCCGGTTCCGGGAGAGACGTAAGCTCCTTCGCTTAGTATTTTTAATCCCACCCTGCCGGAGAACGGGGCGTAGACGTTGGTTTTGGCGATCTGGGCGTCCATGACCGCAATGTCGGCCTCGATCACTCTTGCCGTATTCCGAAGCCGGTCTACCTCTTCCGTCCTGATGGCCTGCAGCTCCCCCAGCTTTTCAGCGCGGGCCAGTTCCATACGTGCGTAGTCGAGTTCCACGGCTAGTTTTTGCTTACGGGCCTGTAGCTCCGCGTCGTTGATCTTTGCGAGCAGGGCTCCCTTGCGTTTGTAAGCTCCTTCCTTGAAGTAGATCTTCTTTAAGTAACCGGAAGTTTCGGAGGAAATCATCACCTGGTCTTCGGCGACGAAGGTACCCGTAGAGGTCGACTGCTGCCGCAAGTCGGATTTTTGCGGCAGAATTACTTCTGCAACCAGGGTGGCCTGGGGGGCCTGCTTAGCTACCGGGGCAGCTTTTTCGTCCTTGCCGCAGGACGACAGCAACAGTGCAAAAAGGCACATTAGCAACATTGAACTTGTTCTCTTCATCATTCTTCTGCGTTTTAGGAACGCCAATTCAATTGGTGTGAACGCGGCCCTGAATGAAAAGATCGATACAAAGTCAGTTAAAAGCATTCTCTGTTTCTTATCCACTTCTATTGCACCTGCGTCCGCGCCCATATTCAAACGGACAACTTCATTTGTGGCGCGCGAACGCAGGAGCAATAATTATTTAATAAAGAGCAGCAAGAGGCCCATGATTAGCGGTGATGGGGCAGCAACTAATTACCTCACGGCCAGAAGGTAGCGATAAGTAGCGGCAAGTTTTTCCCGCATAAACACCAGCTTAATCAGGTTAAGCCGGGCCTTAAGCAAAGCCTGCTGGCGGCTGTTCACCAGAAACTGGGTACTCTCCCCCAGCCCGAACAGTTCCTGCTCGGCGGCCAGTAAACGGGCGGCCTGGTCCACCAGTACATCACCCGAGACGATCTGGATGCCATAGTCCGCGATGGCCTGGCGGTAGGCCAGGGCTTTGATTTGCAGCGCCTGGCTTTTGTCGATCAGCTTATTGCCGGATTCGATCACTTTAAGCTGGCTGATCTGAGCGCCGGCGCGGGCCTTGCGGTTAAACAGTGGGTAGCTGGCCGTAACACCTAGTTTATAAGACTCCTGGAGGACGTTATCGGTCTCCGGCAAGCCTAAGCCATCGCCGAGCAGGTAATACTCTAGGTTCAGCTCCGGTTTGCGGGCTTCATTTTTAAGTTCTAGCTGGAGGCGAGCGTCCGCCAGAACGAGGGCTAGTTCCGCTAGTTGGGGATGGTTACTGAGAGCGGAAGTATCGGGTAAAGGCCCTATTGAACCAGAGAAATCGCTCGGCAGGTCGGTATTGTCCAGCAGCCAGTAAAGTTCAGCGAGGGACTGCCGGGCGAGGTCTGCGTCTACCCGGGCAATAGCGAGGGTCTGCCGCTGTAGCCCCAGGTTAACGGCGGCTTCGAGCGTATCTACGGCGGGCTTGTCTCCCTGGCGGACGAGCTGGCGATTGTCGACCAAACGCTGTAATAGCGCAGTTTCTATGTCTTGGTTCAGGTTCACCGTTCCCGCCGCGAAGGTCCAGTTCAGGTAGCGGAGCCTTACGTCGAAGCGCAGGTCGTTACGGATAACATCGGCGGCGGCGCGCTGCCGGTCTACGGCCAGTTCTCCCCTTCGGAGGTCAATTCTCGTTGCATCGACAAGCAGGCCACGCAGGAGCGGTATTTTAAGGGCGATGTAGGCCTGGCCGTTTGCGGGCAGGGTCCTTTCGTCGTTCAGAAAGCTTCCTTCAGCAATTTGGTAACCACCAGCGACCTGGAAGGCGAAGGGGCTTTGCCAGCTTATTTCGGCCTTTCCGTAGTCGAAGTATTCCGTGCCTTTGAAGTTTTTGCGGTCGTATTCAAGTTTAAACTTAGGGTCCAGGCCGGCACGCCCGGCGAGGGCTTCAGCGATGCCCCGTTCTTCCACGGCGGCTGCGGTTTTGGCAAGCGGGTGGTTGCTCATTACCCAAGCCTCAACTTCCATCACCGGCAGTTCTTTTTGCGCGGCCGCGGGTTCAAGGAATTGGACAAGGAGCAGGGTGAGTAAGAGCGATCTTTTCATCAGGATACATTGCTTTAAAATCAAAATATTGCACCTGCATTCGTGCCGAATACTCTTTGGGATAAGGTGCTGCTTAGGAAAGCAAAATTGCTGCCTGAAGGTTAGTTGTGCGGTATTGCTCAGCGTTCAGAAAGCGGGGTTAAGAATACAGTGTCATTCGGTACTGGAGCCTCTGGACCCTGGTGCTTGTTTCCTTAATTAAATTTAACGCCCTTAGCCGGTGCCTTCGTCTTGAGCTCTTCTTCTGGCTTAGTGTACCGGTCACTCTGGTAATAATCGGGCGGGAAGGCGTTGAGCTGCCGCCAGGCTTCGTACCATACCGGAACGTTGCCGAGCAGGGAGACGCCCTCTGCTCCTGACCCCGGGCGCAGCGCGGTTGGCCACGGCCGGCCGGTATCCGTCGAGGCCACCAGCACCCGGTAGCGGCCTTTACCATCAGCGGTATTGTCGATGGCCACGACCTTACCCGTAAAGGTGCCGTAGCTAAGACCCGGCCAGCCACTAAAAAAGATTGCTGGCCAGCCATCAAAAAGAAATCGAACCTCCTGGTTAAGACTCACCAGCGGTAGGTTGAACGGGTCCACAAACATTTCTACGGCGGAGCGAAAGGTACGTGGCAAGATCGTCACCACGGCTTCTCCCTCCTTCACCGTTTCACCAATACCGGGGGTCAGGATCATACCGATCACCCCATCCTGCGGGGCCGTGATAAAACCAAAATTCCGCCGGATGCGGTAGTTCGCTTCACTGTTTTCCAGTTTGGCCACATCGCCCATGCTTCCGTAAAACTCAGTAAGTGCGCTCTGGCGGTCGCTCTGAGCCTTCGCAATCTTGCCCTGGTACTCCGGTTCGATGGCTGAAAGCTGGAGCTCCGTCTGAATCACTTCCGTCTTCGCCTGATCAAGTTTGTTCTCCAGAGCCGTAAGCTTAGCCCGTGCTGCCCTTGTTTTGAGCATCTTCCCCTCCGCGTCCGAGAGGGACTTGAGACCGCGGCCGAAGAGGCTATCCGTACGGACCTCCTGGTAAGCGGCAATGTCTACCTGGGCCTCCTGCTGGGCCAGGTCAGCTTCCAGGGTACCCACAGAAAGGCGGCTCTGGTCAAGTTTATTGCGCCCTTGCTTCCGTTTCAGGACCAGTTCCTGGCGGAGGGTAACGATCTGCCGCTCCAGAGCGTCGGCCTTCGCTTGGTAACCCTCGGCACTGCTGCTCTTGGCTTCACGCATCGTTGCGGTTCGTTCCACAAGTTCGGGATCGAAATAGGCGGACTTTATTTCGCTGAGCCGAGCGATGGTGTCTCCCTTTTTTACGGTATCCCCTTCAAAGAGGTACCACGCTTCGATGCGACCGGGAATGGTAGCCTGAATCGACTGGGGCCGATCCGAAGCGCCCAGGGCAGTCACGACCCCCTTCGCCCGGAAGTTCTGGGTCCACGGTACAAAGCAGAGAATGAGCAGTAAAATAAAGCCCACCAATAGCCACCTTCGGAAGAGGTACTGGCCGTTGGGTAGGTCCACGCGGTCTAGCGCGGAGAGGTTCATCGACTTTACGTCGTCTAGCACGCGTTGTCTGGATAAGTTAAGCATAGTCTCGTAAGAATGTCCGGCAGTTGACCGGGTAAATTAGTGCTTGCGCGATTAGATCGTAGTACTAGAGGTCAACCAAATTTCTTTGGTTGGTTCATAAGCCAGCGCATCTTTCGGCGTACCGTCAAAGCTTATTTCACCGCGCCGCAGTAAGAGAACCCGGTCACAGGAGCGGACGACTTCGGGCTCATTGCTCAGGATCACGAGAGTCCATTGCTGCCGCTTATCGGCTAGTTGGGCGACTATTTTCCGGCGGGTGATGGGTTCAAGCCGGTCCAGCAGATTACCGAGCACCAGTAGTCGGGGTCGACGGACGATCGCGCGGGCTACCAACAAGCGGACACGAACTGAGCCGGGCACATTAAGGCCTTCGGCTACCATTTGGGTATCGTAACCACCCGGCTGTTCGGAAACCCATACGGAAAGTTGGGCTACGCCAAGGGCCCACTGCACGTCGGCGAAACTCACATCCGGATGCCCCAGGCAGATATTGTCAATCAGCGTTCCGGGAATAATGCTCTCCTCCGGGGTGTAGTCTCCGATGGACTTCCGCAAGCCCTCAAGCTTTAAGTTGGCCATGGGGGTTTGGTTGAACGCCAGGATGCCCGAATAGTCTTTCCGGCTCCCCGCCAGTAGTTGGATCAGGGTTGACCGGCCGGAACGGTTGTAGCCCGCTATGCAAATACGTTCGTTTGAGCTGAGCTCAAAGTTGATATCTTTGAGTGCTACAACCCCGGATTCAGGATAAACAAAACTAAGTTTATTAGCCGTTACGGACATACCCGAGCCCGTGTCGATGGAAGCAAATTCGAGCGTTCCCTCCTCCTCTATTTCCAGGTCGGTGACGGCCGCGATTTTTTCCACACCGGTAAGCGTATCGTACACGACATCAAGGGTGAAGATGAGCTTCTCCGCCGAACCGATGATGAGAAGGATCACGATCTCGGCGGCAACGAACTGGCCAATGTTAATCTGATTGTCAATCACCAGCTTACCTCCCAGCAACAGAAAACAAGCGGTAACCAGTGCCTGGAAGGCAATCAGGCCAAAGTAGTGGTAGAGTAAAATCTTAAAGTGCGCGGAGCGGGCATCCAGATAACCGCCCAGCAGATCGTTCGTACGCCTCATCGTGAGGCGTTCACCTCCCGCAAGTTTAAACGTATTACTTGCCCGCGCGATGTCCTCCAGCCATCCGGCCACCTTGTATTTATATTTACTCTCGGTCAGGCTCGTGGAAAGCCCGGTCGGAGCCGTCAAACGTAGAATCAAAGCGAGAAGTAAAAGCAACACCCCACCAAAAACGGCGAAAAACGGATGATACAAAGACAATAGTACGAGGCCAAAAAGAATCTGCATCGCCGCGCCGCTGAGGTCGAGCAGGATTTTGGGAAGCCCTTTCTGCACGGTGATCACATCGAAGAAGCGGTTCACCAGTTCCGGAGGGTAATGGTCCTTTAGTTCGGCGAGTTTTATCCGGGGCAGGCGGTAAGCAAACTCGAAGGAAGCCTTGCTGAACAAACGCCGCTGTAGTGTCTCCGCAATAACGTACTGCATAACCTTCAGCACACCAACCAGAACAGAAGCCCCCGTAACCACGGCAACAAGTACCACCAAAGAGGCATTAAAGTCTCCACCAGCGATTAGGTTAATAATCGCCTGGACACCCAGCGGCCCAACCAAAGCAAGAATACCGATCAGCACGGCGTAAGTGTAGATATAACCGATTTCTTTCCGGTCTGGCCTAAGCAAAGAAAAAAACCGGCGGAGAGGAGATGGTCCGTTGGATGACGCCATAGATAAGTAAAGTGTTCCTTACTGATAGTAATACTATC
>JAPKCQ010000147.1 GCA_026421165.1 Lewinella sp.
TTCCGAAAGCCGATTGGTGGACGGAGAGCCTGCTGAAGAGCATTCTTGCCGACCCCGTTGCGTCGCGCATCGCCTGGGTGCTGGTGTGGCGCAATGACAACGTGAAGCACCATTATGCGCCTTACCCCGGCCACTCCAGCGCAGCAGATTTTCAGCGGTTTGCGGAGGACCCACATGTCTGGATGTTGGATGAATTACCGGTGATTTACCCAGACAGGTCTTCCGGAATTTCGTGGTGACCCTTCGCATAACGGTTGAATAACACTGGCATTAAACCTTTCTCTGCATCCTGCGTGCGCGCCAAAATATGGCTTCCCCACAAGATGAAGAGTACTTAATATCTATAAAACCCGAATATTGGACAGCGGGAAAACACTATGCTTAACGTTTAGGAGCGGACGCTCACCGCGTAGCAGCCCCGAAGGAAAGGTACCCCGGCGGCCGCAAGGGCAAAATAAGGCGGTCAAAAGCATGGTTTATTTATTTCGCGTCCCTTACCTTGCGGCCGTGAAAACATTTGTTCTTTTTGATATCGACGGCACCCTACTCTATTCCGAGAAAACAGACAGCCGCAGCTTCGCCACCAGCTATGAAGCCATTTTTGGTTTGGTCTTCCCAACCATTGACTGGACGAAGTTCGCCGAGGTGACCGACCACGTAATTTTTCGAACGGCCTTCTACGATCATTTCGACCGTTATCCCACCGAGGATGAGCGGGTGACCTTTGAGGACCACTACCTATGCGATCTGGCCGCTTCCCGCGAAAAGCGACCTGAGGAGTTCAGGGAAGTCCCCGGATCGGCAGAGCTCTGGCGTCGGCTGGAAGCAGACGACCGGTTCGTGCCCGGTATAGCAACCGGAGGGTGGCAACGGCCAGCAGCCATCAAACTGGCCCACGTCGGCATCCCGTCAGCGCACCCTTATGCAGGCTACGCTAACGGAAAATTCAGTCGGGTAGATATTCTCAACGAAGCCATTGAACTGGCCGGAGCGGTCCACGAAATCGACCGGGTCATTTACGTTGGAGATGCGGTGTGGGACGTCACCACGACCCAAAAAATGGGCTTGCCACTGATCGGCGTGCGACGGAAGGGCGACCATGATGAACTTCGCCGCTTCGGAGCGGACCGGATTGTTACCGATTTTAACCCTCCTCAAGCGTTTTTTAACCACCTTGAAGAGTTGCTCGCATAGAGGGTTAAAAAATATTATTGGCCTCCTGTTCTAACTTTCAATAGATGATAAGGGCCGCCGGATATTTATCCGTTCAAACAGCAATCTTCTGGAAAATATCAAAATTTAATCCTGCACTGTGCTTTTTAGCACGCTGTAAACCGACGATTATTTCGTCAAGTCTTGTGCCAGAACAGAATAAGCCCGATCTTTGCGGCGCGAAAAGGGACGTTTGAAAAACCCTTTCGCTCAGACCCTTTTTATCATCCCAGAATTTATTAATCCCATGCGTACTTCACAGCAAATTCCCGCTAATAATTCTTACCGTATGACTCCGGCCCAGCGCCGTCTTTCTGCTGCCCTTACCGGCCCGGGAATGCGCATAGCTGCACGTCGTAGCGCTCTCCAGCCCGCTCGCAAGGCAGAGTACGCTGCGGCCGTCACCGGTGGCCTGTTGATTCTTGGCTTACTCGTTGCCCTACTGTCTATGTAAGCAACTGATTAACACTTAATCTATCCAATAAAGACAGCCTGTCTCCCTACTTTTGGGAGGCGGGTTGTTTTGTTTTATTGAATATCTGCGCCGACGTTCGCGATGAGCAATGTTATTCCTAAGAGTCAGTCAGTGTCTCCGCAATATCCGTTTTTGAAGCCTGAACCGCCGGAATGACGGCGGCAAGGAAGCCGATAAAAAGCGCAGCGGCGAACAGCCACCCTTCCTCCGTCAAAAAGCGAGTGGCGGAAACGGTGTAACGGAAATCATCCTGCACATTGCCAGCAAGTATGGCCATGATACCATGGCTCAGCAGGATACCCAGCAGGTAGCCTATCACGGCAACTATAAGGCCCTCCATAATAATGAGGAGGAAGAGCTTGCCCCGTCCAGCCCCCATCGTCCGCATCAACGCCAATTCATAGCGGCGCTCGCGGAGAGAGGTAAACAGAGCGATAAAGATGCTCAGGGCGGAGACGATCGTGATGGCCATTACCAGGACGCCCAGAATGCGCTGGCCGGAGTCAAACTGGCGGCGAACTTCGCTAATTTCATAGGCTGGGTTGGCGGCCAGCAGCTCCGTATTTTCATTGATGTTACGCGGGAAGTTCAACGCCTGAAAACTGCTGGCGTTCTTATATCGAACGAGTAGGCTGGTAATTTCTTTCTCCGGGTCTTCCTCCATCAAAGAAGTCGGGGCGTGGTCTTCGGTATGGTTATGGCCGGCATGGTCGTGGCCTTCGTGATCGTCATGATCTGCGGCAGCCTCGTCGTGCGCTTCGTGAGAGTGCCAGTAGGTTTGATTGGTGGCGAGTACCAGCTGATCCATCACCGTTCCGCTGGGGGCGAGAATGCCAACCACCGTGAAGTCGTCGTCGTGTTCAATGTTATTCTCGTCGCCCTCGTCAATAATGCCGTGGTTGGATTTGAATTTATTACCTAGTGACAACCCATTCACCCTGGCTACTTCCTCTCCTACAACGACCTCAAAGTCGTGCTGCCAGACCGTTCCGCTGCTAAGTTTCGCGCCGTACCAATCCAGTATTTTCGGGACTGTCCCGACGATCCGGTAGCCCCGGTAGCTGTCGCCAACGGATAGCGGGACAACATCCTCAACGATCGGGTGCTTCGGGTTGAAGAAAGCCTTGATTTGCCCGAGCTTGATGTTTCCGGTTGCGTAACCGACGTGGTACATGCTGTTCAAGGTCAATTCCAGCGGGCTGCCTTTTGCGCCCACGACCAGGTTGATACCGGCCAGGTTATTATCGAACTGCTCGTCGGCCTGTTCGCGAAGGGACAGGAGTAGGGAGATCAAGCCGATACTAAGTGCGAACAGGAGCACGCTCAGTAGGGCGTTGAGCGGTTTGAAAGTCAGGTTTTTCCAACTAAGGCGGAGCAGGTTCATAGTTGCGTCTGTTGGGGAATGATGCCCGTTAGGCGATTGTCGTGAGTAACAATTAGCAGGGTCGCGTTAACGGCTGCGGCCTGGCTTTGTAACAGTTGAATGACTTGTTGGGTGTTGTCGTCGTCGAGCGCCGAAGTAGGCTCATCGGCAAAGATCACCGCCGGTTGGTTTATGATGGCCCGGGCGATGGCCGCCCGCTGTTGTTGGCCGACGCTGAGCCTTCCGGTGAGCGAATTAGCTTTATCTCCAAGGTCAAGTTGCTCTAGTAACCCGTCGATGCGGGACCGGTCTACCGCTTTACCGGCAAGCTGTTGGGCCATCGCCAGATTTTCCCACACGGTCAGAGCACGCAGGAAGTGCGCCGTTTGGAAGATCATCCCTACGTTCTGGCCACGGAAGTGATCCAGGGCTGTGCCGGAAAGGTCGTTGAGGTTTTGCCCCTTGATGATTACTTGTCCGGTAGTCGGTTGGCGCAGTCCGGCCAGCAGCTGAAGTAAGGTAGTTTTTCCGCTACCAGACTTTCCGAGCAACAGCCGGGTTTCTCCGGCCTGGCAATCCAGGTCAGGGAATTTGAGCACCTCGCCGCCGGGGTAATTGAAACTTAGGTTGTTGGAGCTTAGCATGGTTTTTATTGGGTGGGGGCAAGATAGGTTAAGCTTTTAGCATTTAGGCTACAGCGCGTAACTACCTAAGTACTGATTGTTGGAAGAAGACCAAACTGCCCAAAGAAAAATTGCGGTCACCGATGTTGCCTAATTCATCCGTACCGTCTATCTTGACCCGTACTTAAAGAAACTGATCAAAATAAACGACCTCATGGCCAAGCGCAGAATTAAGAAACCGAGTAAGTCGAAGAAGAAAACCGATGTCACCGCCGCAGATGCGGCGGCGAATAAGAAGTTTTTCACCATCACCGCTATCTGTGTCGTGGTGTTGCTAGTGATTATTTTTATGTATTATAAAAACAGCTGAAGATGATTTGAAAACGGCTCCAGTTTGCTCTTAAATAGGCTAAGTCGTAGTTATGGTAGTTCAACTGCACGACTGTTTCGTTCAAGGACGTTGTTCTTATCACATATCGGTTTTTCGACGTGTCGAAAAACCGGTATGTGAGACATACGATTTTCGTTTAAACACGCACTACTATTCTTCGCCCAGGCTCAAGCAAACTCTTCAACTCCCCCGGCCATCTCTACGGCCGAAGGTGATGAAGCCAATACGCCGTCCACCATCGATGGAAGCAAGTACCGAGGCCGACCGTTATTGCTCACCATCATAACGTTCATATCCCGCAGCCCCGAATCCCGAATCTCCACGAGGCGGTAGATTCCATCACCGATGGTATAAGTAATGATTAAGTCGGTACCGTACACCGTAGGCGCGAGGTAAAGAAAGACCGCCGCATCGAGCATCTCAACATCAGAGGTCTGGTAGTGGTAACAGGCCGTATAGGAAGGGTATTCCATGATCCGGGCAGCGATCCCCGTACCGCTTAACTCACGTTGCACCTGCGTCAGCGCCACCTCGAGCAGATCGTAGGGATCCTCCGGATTTTCGTGGTCGTAGGGCAGCCAACTAACCGTAGAGAGCTGGAAGAATTCCATATCTCCAAACTGCATTTTATAGTTGAATACCGGAAAGCGTGGCGACACGTAGCCGGGGTGATAGTACTTCACGCCGTGATCACGTAACCAATTAATTTCAAGCAACATGGTATAAATACCAAGGCTGTAAGAAGCATATTCAGGATCGTAAATTCCAGCCTTGGTGTAGGCCGTTTCCCGTCCCAGATCGAAGTAGCTAAAGGCCACCAATTTATCCCCATAATAAACACGAATAATATGGGTATCGAGGGTCTTAATACTATGTTCACCAATGACATGATGATCCAACGTATCGCGCGTTTTCTCGGGATGTAAAGCCAGGTAGCGCTGGTTTAACTCTTCCAATTCGAGGTCGGGGGCTACCGCGGGCTCAAACGTAATCCGAAAGCGTTTTCCGTTGCGGCTCATCAGTTTTCGATGCCGCTTTTTGAAGGTAAAGCCCGTGAGTAGCAGCCGCAATTGAATACAACCGTAGATCTGTTCGTTGTCGGCTCGGAGGAACTCAGCGGTATAAATCCCCTGTCCGGCCGGCCGCCAGCCTTTGCTCAAGTAGGCATCAAGCTCTTCGGGTGCGATCGGACTTCTGGGGTGGTGAATACTTGTGGCCAACGGGGATAATTGTTTACTGATCGTAAAGATATGAATTTCCGCTGCGCAGCTACCTCGTTGGGCATGCGGGCGCGGGTTTAAGAAGATGCTTTTAAGACGGCAAAGCTTGATGGGTTTCACCCACCATTACACAACGCATCCCTCCGGAACTCTATGAAAAAAGCCTAAAGATTCGGAAACCGCTCATCCACCCGCGCACTAATCACCGGATCTTGCACCAGACCCGGCGCATGCCACGGCTTCACCCGCGCATCGACCACCAGCGGACCGTTACAGCCCCAGTGCTTGTGCTCCGTCGAAGCTCCAATCCCGTACATATCATGGCTCGGATTAGAGCGGGTGAAAGTCGCCCAGATAAAGTTACCGAAGTCTTCTGCCATGAAAGTACTGTCGTCGCAGACTACGATCATGCCAATGCCCGCTGCGAGAATTTCACTAGGTTCTATCCCGAAATCAGCGGTGGTAAAACGTTGCAGGTCCTCCAGCGCCTGACGAGCGGATGCGGCGTTGCGCTCTACCTTATTGTCAGCTCCTGCGGGATGAGTGGCCAGGCGATCCGGGTTCGGATCCGCACCGGGCACGGGTGGTCCGGCTACGGCGAGGATGCCGGGTGCTATGAATTCTGGGTTAGTAAAGCCCTCCGGTAAAGTAAATCCTTTCGGCAATTCAGCACTGAGCTCGCGGCGCTTATTCCCACGGACGGCCCAGATGAGCTTACTACCCGAATTCCAGTCAGAACCGCTGTAATCAAGCGTATCGATGGTGGTCCGGGTCTGGAAGTGGAGGTCACGGCGGGGATCAAATCGTTCGAGTACGTGCTGAAAGAAGGCCGGTTGATCATCGGCATCAAGGCCAGGGTCATTGCTGCCGTCGGCGATGATGCAGTACTTCGCCAGGCTGGTCTGGCCGCTACCAACGATGCGGTTAGCCTGGGTAATGATCTCTTCCGGTACGAGCATCTGCCCGTCTTCACGAAAAGGCATGTACCGTTCGGAGCCGATGGCCAGCAGCAGTGGATGAACGCCCGCTTCGTCAACAGCGTTAATCTGTTTGATACCGGGAAACTCGCCTGGCGTAAGGTCCTTAACAATCTGGTGGATCAGGTAGCCGAACTGCGAATCCTCCGCTGGCGGACGGCCAACGACGGTGAAGTGCCAGATCGGGTCCTTACGGTGCCAGACGGTTTCCACGTCCATCACCGGGAAGGGATGCTGCAGGCTGTAGTAACCGAGGTGGTCGCCAAACGGACCTTCGGGCATCATCCCACTTTTACGGATGGTTCCGGTGATGACAAAATCAGCGTCGGCAGAAAGGAGCCAGTCGCGGTCCCAGGCGTATCCGAAGCGGCGACCGGCGAGCATACCGGCGAAGGTCATTTCACTCAGTCCCTCGGGTAGCGGCATGATGGCGCAGAAGGCGTGGCTCGGCGGTCCGCCCACGAAGATGGAACAGCGAAAAGGCTCGTCCGACTTCAAGTACTCGGTATGGTGAACGCCGATGCCGCGGTGCAATTGGTAGTGGAGACCAATTTCTTTATTGAGCGCATACTCGTTGCCGGAAAGCTGAATCCGGTACATCCCAATGTTAGTTTGCATAGGTTTCCGGCTTCCTTGCGGGAGGGTCATCACCTGCGGAAGGGTGACAAAAGCGCCGCCGTCCTGCGGCCAGGATTTGACGAGCGGGAGCTGGTCAATCGTCGTCTGTCCATACTTAATCGCAGGGTTCAGGTGCTTGCGCGGCAAGGCGCTCAGGGCCGTGAAGGGTGCACCGGCATAGCGCAGGGGGTCCTTGGCAAAGTTGGCAACATCGGCCTTCAACTCTACCACTTTTTTAACTTTTGGCAGGGTTTTGCGGAAGAGAAAATCCGTCCGTTCTTTGGTGCCATACACGTTAGACATGGCCTGGAAGGGGCTGCCCTTCACGTTCTCGAACAGAATGGCAGGTCCGCCTTTAGCGAATACGCGGCGGTGGATTTCGGCCATCTCAAGGTTGGGGTCTACTTCTTCGCTGATGCGTAGTAGTTGACCGTTTTTTTCGAGGTCTTGGGCGGCTTGGCGGAGGGAAGCGTACATAGTCGAGTATTCGTCAGGCAGTCATGGCCCCGCTACTGCTTGGCTATTTGACTACTTGACTAATTTTGAGGCGCGAACGCCGGTGCAAAGTAAGTACCCTTAAAGAGCAAAGTGGGGAATATTGTTGTCGACTGGATGTCAGTAAATATGAGCGGGTATGAGTTTATTTGTCAGGGATCGCACTTTGCGATCAACAATGGGAGCACGTTTGCAAGTCGCAACAAATAGTACAGTGTGTCTAATACTACTGTCGGGCACATGAGGTAAAAACGTAGTGGCAAACGTGGCCCAGTACGGGTGACCCCAAGGGGCCTACTGGCCTCGCTTTGTGGTCGCTTGCAGGTTCTCTTAAGGCTCGCCACCAATGAACCTCCTCTTCTTGAGTAGTACTAACACAGCAGCCGTAGCGCCCATTCGGTCGCCACGGCTGCTGCACAATCATTACGTGTTGGCTTCTGCCTTATTTTTTCAGAAAGGAGGTATACATCCAGACCAACTTTTCCTGCGCCCTGATGTAGTCACTCATTAAGGCATTTGTTCCTTCGTCATCAGCGTCAGAAGACAGCGTAAGCAGTTCTCGTTGGAGTATGATGATCGTTTGAAAAGAAGTCAGAATATCTTCGACTGCTGTAATTCCGTTGCTTACCCGACCACTTTCTTTAACCTTGGAAGTTAACCGGTAGTCCGTGTAATTGTGTTGTGGAGTGTGCCCCAGGGTTAAAATCCTTTCAGCAACTTCGTCTATTTTGAGTAGTAAACCGTTGTACAACTCTTCAAATTTCTCGTGAAGTTCGAAGAATTTTTCGCCTTTGATGTTCCAGTGGTAGCCTCTTGTGTTCTGGTAAAATATTGAATAATTTGCCAGGAGTTCATTTAGTTTGTCAGCTAATTGTTTGGCCTTTTCACCGTCAAGCCCGATTGCATTCTTTTTAGTCATTTACTTTAAATTTAATGTTAAGTAGTTTAAGTACTCGGATAATATTGTTGTGATATCTTAAGGTCTAAAAACCTAGCAAACACTGAGGTTCAGTTCGAACTATACGTGACGATAAATTTGTCTAATTACTTAGATAATTTCATCGCTACTCTTTTTCCTTTATGATTATGACCTCGAGATTCACGGCGCCTTCAAATAGAGAACACGCTGCACTTTATAATGGTTGAAAGAACGGTAAAAAGCACACGTTTCGATCTCTCGATGTAACATAACCTTACGGAGCAATCAGGGCTGCCAACATCGAGGCCCATTATGCCAGTGAGCCTCGGAGTCGAAAACAATATCGATGTTTAAAATCGATCCCGGCGGTGCGACAATTCAGAAAATATGGTCAATCATCGGGAAGCTTGGACTACAAACGAGTTGAATTCGCAACAAGCCATTGTCTTCTCCACCCACAGAAACCCAGACAATGATTAGAATATAAACGATGCCCTTGAGCCGATTCAATAACTGTCCGGATTGAATTAACGATCCTTAGGTTTCAAGCCCACTAGCATCATATTTTCTAACGCTCTAACGAACCAACAGACCAACAGACTAAAATCCCTACCTTTGCGTCTCCTAACCAAAGTAGTAGATCATGAACAGAGATTTTCTCAAAGAACTGGGCCTCAAGGTCGACAACGACGGCACCAGCACCGGCCTTACCAGTCACCACAGCAGCGACGCGCACATCGCATCCTACAGTCCCGTAGACGGTGAGCTGATCGGCAAAGCTAGCGTGACCACCAAAGAGCAGTACGAAGTCGTAATCACCACGGCCCAGGCAGCCTTCCAGTACTGGCGCACCGTACCCGCACCGCAGCGCGGCGAAATCGTCCGTCAGTACGGCAATGCACTCCGCAAGCACAAAGCCGCCCTCGGCAGCCTCGTCTCCTACGAAATGGGCAAGAGCTACACCGAAGGCCTCGGCGAGGTACAAGAAATGATCGACATCTGCGACTTTGCAGTAGGTCTCGGTCGCCAGCTTTACGGCCTGACGATGCACTCCGAACGCCCCCTGCACCGCATGTACGAGCAGTGGCACCCGATGGGCATCGTTGGCATCATCTCTGCCTTCAACTTCCCCGTTGCCGTTTGGAGCTGGAACAGCATGATCGCCCTCGTTTGTGGCGACGTGGCCGTTTGGAAACCATCCGAAAAAGTCGCCATGTGCGGTATTGCCTGCCAGAATATCTGGGCCCAGGTGGCTAAAGACAACGACCTGCCCGAAGGCATCTGTAGCCTCGTGAACGGCGACTATAAAGTCGGCGAGTATATGTCTACCGACAAGCGCGTACCGCTCGTTTCCGCCACCGGCTCTACCCGCATGGGTAAGATCGTTGCGCAAACAGTTGCCGCTCGTCTCGGTAATTCCCTACTCGAACTAGGTGGCAACAATGCCATGATTATCACGGAATCTGCCGACATGGACCTCGTCCTTACCGGTGCTCTATTCGGTGCCGTTGGTACTTGTGGCCAGCGCTGTACTTCCACCCGTCGCCTAATCGTGCACGAATCTCGCTACAATGAAGTACGCGACAAGATGCAGAAGGCCTACGGCCAGCTTAAGATCGGTGACCCGCTGGATACCAACAACCACGTTGGCCCGCTGATCGATAAGGACAGCGTAAACACTTACCTGAAAGCCATCGAAAGCATCAAAGCCGAAGGCGGCAAAACCGTCGTCGACGGTGGCGTACTGGAAGGCAAAGGCTACGAATCTGGCTGCTACGTAAAGCCCTGCTTTTTCGAGGTAGCAAAAGACAGCAAGATGGCCCAGCACGAAACCTTCGCGCCCATTCTATACATCATGCCCTACTCCACCCTGGAAGAGGCCATCGAAATTCAGAACAGCGTACCTCAGGGTCTCAGCTCCGCCATCATGACCACCAACATGCGGGAGAGCGAGCTCTTCCTTAGCACGGCCGGTTCTGATTGTGGCATCGCCAACGTAAACATCGGTACTTCCGGTGCGGAAATTGGCGGCGCCTTCGGTGGCGAAAAGGAAACCGGCGGCGGCCGTGAATCCGGCTCCGATAGCTGGAAGGCTTACATGCGCCGGCAGACGAATACGATCAACTACTCTACCACCCTGCCATTGGCACAGGGAATTAAGTTTGATCTCTAGCCGGGGATCAGTTCTGATTCCTTCCGAAATTAAAACAGGCTATTGCGGCACGCGCAATAGCCTGTTTTAATTTCGGAAGGAATCA
>JAPKCQ010000148.1 GCA_026421165.1 Lewinella sp.
ATCAATACGCTTGGTTACTGAATTTGTTTGAGTCCTTCCCCTATTTGTGCAAAAATATGCGGTGGATAGCTTGCCCGCTAATGTACCTTTCTGCGAAACCACGATAGATGCCCACCGTAAATCAGGTCCCGTTCGCCGATAAACTCTTCCACTTTGCCCGTAATCTACTGGGTGGTATTGTGTGGACCAGTGCTCTCATCTTCGGTATGTACATCCTCGTTTTTTACGCCCTGTCTTATGTTTCCGGTGATACTTCCCGCTGGAATAAAGTACTCCCCGGCTTATACGATGCAGAAAACCCAGGTTCCACGGCGGGCATCGCGCTTCATTTTCTTGCGGGCGGGATAATTCTGGTACTTGGCTGTTTACAACTCCTGGAAGGCTTAAGAAACAGATACCCGGCTGCGCATCGTATAGCAGGACGAATTTATGTGGTCGCCTGTTTGCTTGCGGCCGTCGGTGGATTGGTTTTCATTATGCTCAAAGGTACCATCGGTGGGGTCGTGATGGATATTGGCTTTACCGGCTACGGGGTACTGATGTTCCTGGCGGCGATCCAGACCGTCCGGTTCGCCCGCCGGAAGGAGTTCAAACGGCACCGGGCCTGGGCCTTACGGCTGTTCGCCCTGGCCATCGGCTCCTGGCTTTACCGTATGGATTATGGTTTCTATATCGGCTTCGGGGGTCGGGAAGGACACACCGAAGACTTCACCGGCTGGTTCGACTACTTCATGGCCTTCTGGTTTTACCTACCCAACCTGATCGTGGTCGAAATCATCCTCGCTGAATATCCGTTTTTCAAGCGGCCGGGGGTAAAAATCGCCGGGGCTGCTACCCTGCTTCTGGCCAGCGCCTTCCTACTGTTTGCGAGCTTCTTTTTCATCAAAGACTACTGGGGGCCGGGGATTTTGGGCGGGCTATAATCAGGGCGCGAACGCTGGTACAGTGGAAGCATTTTAAGAGCATAGCAGGCTGTAGGATGATTCACTACCTCCTCCTTTCCTTTGCACCTGCGTCCGCGCCCGCATCGTATCGTAAGCAAGACAGTACGCACAACCATCCATACTACAAGCGTAGGATTAACCCTACCTTACCTCTTCAAACTACCACTATGCGAATTCTTTCCTTACTTCTTTTATCCCTACTCCCCTTACTCCTATTCGCCCAGGAGCGCAAAAAAGTAGACTCTACCCTAACCGTGAGCTTCGAAGACTACGACCCACCGAGTAGTCTGATCGTACCGGAGCACATCATGACCTCAGCGAGCATCCCCTTCGTAGACGTACACAGCCACCACTGGCGCATGGGTACCCAGGACCTCGACAAACTGATCAGTGAAATGGATGAGCTGAACATGAGAGTAGTCGTCAACCTAAGTGGCCGTGGCGGCGAAGCGCTAAAAGGAATGATGGACAACATCAACAAAAAAGGATACCAGGACCGCATCGTCTGCTTTACGAACATCAATATCCGCAGCATCGACGACCCTGATTACCTGGAGGCAACCCTCGCGCAGTTGCGTTACGACAAGAGCATCGGTGCCCGCGGGCTCAAAATCTACAAGTCTCAGGGCATGAGCAATACCGATAATGCCGGCAACCGGATCAAAATTAACGATCCTCGCCTCGCCCCCATCTTCGAGCTGGCCGGTGAGTTCAACTGGCCGGTACTTATCCATTACGCTGACCCCAAGCAGTTCTGGCAGCCGCACGACACCAACAACGAGCGTTGGCTGGAGCTCAAACTGAAGCCCAACCGCAAGCAGGAAAATGAGCGCGTCAGTTGGGAAACCATCGCCGAAGAGACGTACGACCTCTTCAAAAAGCACCCCAACACCAACTTCATCGCCGCGCACATGGCCTGGTACGGTAACGACCTGGTTTACCTCGGCAAGTTCCTGGACGACAATCCCAACGTGAACGTCGAGATTGGTGCCGTGATCGCCGAACTTGGCCGTCAGCCAAGAGCTGCCAACCGCTTTTTTGAGAAATACCAGGACCGGGTGCTCTTCGGTAAGGACTCCTACAACCCCGACGAGTATGCAACCTACTTCCGGGTTCTTGAATCCGACGACGAGTACTTCCCTTACTATAAACGCTACCATGCCTTCTGGAAGATGTACGGGCTGGATTTGCCTGAGCCTATTTTGGAGAAGCTTTACTGGAAGAATGCGGTGCGCTTGATTGCGGGGTTGGAGGCTGATATGTGGGAGTAAGTTATTTTGGCCTTCGCCTTTTTTATTTTTTTTGGATACTTCGTATCCTTTCTTTTGGAACACAGCGTTACGAGGAAGAGGCACTGCGTTCCAAAAAGAAACCGCGAAGCGGTGTAGGTGGGTCCCAAGGGGAACTAAGCGATCTCGCGTTATGTTAAGAAGGTAGTACCTTGCCCCCAACAACAGTGGCCAAACTTTCTACTACTGACTACCCACTACGAACTACTATGCCCAACCTAATCGACGCCAACCTGCAAGCCAAACGTGCGCGCCTCGAAGAGATCATCAAGAACCTGCACGAGCTCACGCTCCGCATCGGGCATGAAGAGATGGCCAAAACCGTAAGCGAGCTGCGCAACCGTATTTTCGAGCCCTTCATGTTCGTGATCGTCGGGGAAGTGAAGGCCGGAAAATCAAGCTTTATAAACGCCTTATTGGCCACCGGCCGTGAGATCACCAAGGCCGCTCCACAACCGATGACGGACACCATCCAACAGATCATCTACGGAGAGGAGGAACGGACGGTGACGGTCAATAAATACCTGAAGAAAATCTTCCTCCCGGTCGACATTCTGAAAGAGATCGCCATCGTGGATACGCCGGGAACGAACACCATCGTGGAACACCACCAGGAGATCACCGAGCAGTTCATCCCGGCCAGCGACCTGATCGTTTTCGTCTTTGAAGCCAAAAACCCCTACCGGCAATCGGCTTGGGATTTTTTCAAGTACATCCACGGCGACTGGCGCAAGAAAACCATCTTCGTGCTCCAGCAAAAAGACCTCGCCAGTGCCAACGAACTGGAAGTCAACCTGGAAGGCGTAACCGATAAAGCCCGCAAAGAAGGCATTGACGATCCGAAAGTCTTCGCCGTCAGCGCCAAATTGGAAGATGAAGGCAATGCCGACAGCGGTTACGGACCACTCCGGCAGTACATCACCGAAAACATCACCGGCGGCAAAGCGCCCAGGCTAAAGCTTAACAACAGCATCATTACTGCTCAGACGATCAACGAACGAATTGCCGACGGGCTGCTGCTCCGTCGTCGCCAGTTCGAGGCGGACACTTTCTTCCGCCAGGACATTCAGGAGACGCTCGTTGAGCAAACCGGGCAGAGCAACAAACAGGTAGACCTCATGGTCGATAACCTGCTGCTGACTTATGACGGCATCACCCGCTCAAAACTGGAAGAACTCAAGGAAGGCCTCAGCATCTTCGGACTGATGAAGCGCAGCTTCGCCGCCACCTTCGGTTCCACCCCGGACGCGAAGACCTGGCTCGGCAGCCTGGCAACCGACCTGGAAGAAGAACTCAACACCAGAATGCGCGCCCGCCTGAACGACAATGTGGTCGACCTGGCCGAATCCATCCAGCAAATGGTAAAGCTGATCGATCTGAAGATCCGCAGCAGCAAAACCATCCTGAGTAATGACCACGAGATTTTCAGTAACATCGCCGAGCGGCGCGAGAACGTACTCCGGGATTTGCAGGACCAGTTCAACCGTTTTGTTTCCAAAACCGAAAACTTTACCGATGATGAGCTCTTTGCCGATCGGGACAACCTGACGCCCAACCTCGCGGCCGGTGGTGGCATCGCTGCCCTCGGTGTTGTGCTGATGGCGCTGTCTTCTGCTTCCGTATTCGATATTTCTGGCGGTATCCTGACTACCATTGGCGTCCTTTTCGCAGGCTTCAGTACCCGCGGTAAGCGCAAACGCATTGTGGATGGCTTTGAAGCGGAGATTGAAGTCGGCCGTTCAAAGCTCGCCGCGGAGCTGGAGGAGAAACTTAAAGCCTACATCGCCAACCTCCGGGTAAGAATTGAAGGCAACTTTGCCCGCTTCGATGATACGCTGGCGCGGGAGGAGAAAAACCTTGCTATTCTGGAGGGAAACCATCTGGAGATTCGGGAGGAGCTGGGCGAGATGCTGGTTTAAAAAAGCCTACTTCACCCGCACTAAACAATTACTAAACGCTACCGAATGACCCTCGCCATAATCCCCGCCCGCTACAACAGTACCCGTTTCCCCGGTAAGCCACTAGCGGATATGGCCGGAAAAACTATGATTCAGCGCGTATATGAGCGCGTGGCGTCCACCGAAGAGATCGATGACGTGGTGGTCGCTACCGATGACGATCGAATTTATGACCACGTCCTCAGTTTCGGAGGGCAGGTAAAGATGACGCGTGAGGATCACCAAAGCGGTACGGACCGGGTGGCGGAAGTGGCCAAACTATTTCCCCAAGCCAAAGTGATCGTTAACGTTCAGGGAGACGAGCCCTTCATTGATCCTCGGCAAATAGCTGCGGTCGTTGCTCCGTTCGAGAATGTGCAGGTAGCCATTACTACTCTGGCTCGGCCAATTACGGAGGAGGGGGATATGTTCTCGCCTAACGTTGTTAAAGTGGTGCGTAATTATTACGGGGAGGCTTTATACTTTAGTCGCCACGCCATACCCTACCTCCGCGATGTACCAATAGGATTGTGGATTGACAAGAAAAAACATTTACAGCACCTTGGCCTTTACGCCTACCGGGCGGAGATATTACAACAACTCACCACGCTGCCGAAGGGAGAACTGGAAGGAGACGAGTCCTTAGAGCAACTGCGGTGGTTACACGCTGGCTATACCATCTACGTGGGACTTACGGACCTGCCGGCCATCGGGATTGATACGCCGGAGGACTTGATGCGGGCGATAAAACTAGTAGAGTAAGAGCCAGGAACTGGCTTCTAAATACACGGTGCAAAGCTTACCTGAACGGCAAAGAACCGACACCGAACACCAAAACCCGTTCCACGTTTTCAGTTATACTCCCGTCGGGAATACGAGATAAAAACGTTTGCCTGTACGGGCAACCGCAGGGACCGCTCCTACAGGCAGTCGGTGGGAAAACCGTGTTTGCTGGCGTGAACACGGTTTCACCTAAAGTGACCGACGGTAGTGTAGTACGTCACCTTAACTCAAACAATCTAAATGAAAAAATCATTCTTTTCCCTACTAGCCATTTTCCTTCTGGCCATTCCGCTTTCCGCTCAACATTTCGGTCTCCGAATCGGTGTAAACGCTACGGATGCGAACTACAACTTTGAAAATAATAAGGTTGAAACAGAAGGAGAAACCAATCTGATGCTCGGTGCTTTTCTGAACCTTCCTATCGGTACTGAACTGATCAGCCTTCAGCCTGAATTCACCTACCTCAACCGGGGCTACTCCATTGATGCTGACTTCGGCGGTCTTTTAGCCTTTGACCGTACCATTTCTTACGTAGACCTCGGTGTGTTGGCGCGGCTCAACTTTGGTCGGGGCGACGGACTAGGCTTTTACGTAGGTGCCGGTCCGCAATACTCCTACGCCATCTCCGGCCAGCAAACCGATATTCTCGGCGAGCGCGACGTTGATTTTGATGCCGAAAGACTCAACCGTGGGGAACTACAGTTTGCAGGAGTAGCCGGGCTTACGTTCAACGCTGGGCTCAAGTTCTTCGTTGAAGGACGCTATAACGGAAGCCTGGGCAACCAGTCTGATGATGGCCGCGAAGACATCAAGCAAGCCTCCATCGGTGTCAATGGTGGGGTTATGGTAAAGTTTTAGAACCTGGAGAGCTAGGAGTCTATACTGTTATCGAGCACATGAGGTGAAAACGTAGTGGCAAACGTGGCCCAGTATGGGCGACCGCAAGGAATCGCCCCTACTGGCATCGCTTGAGGAAGGCCGCGCTCGCTTCGCGAGCACAAAATCACCTCGTGTGACCGACGGTACTAGTTCTCTAGCTCCTGCACCTCCGGATAGATTCCCCGATGTAACAGCTTCCGCCCCGCCCGTAGGTTCTCAAAGTGGCGCCGCAGCGTAAAGGTGGACGACGTAAAAGCCATCTCCTCCCAGGGGATGCTTTTTTCCGTAAAGAGAGCACATTCCAGGCTTTCCTCCCCTACCCCAAACTCTCCATCAACTAGTTCACCGACGAACTGGAGGTAGATCTGGTTAATTTTGGGTAAGTTATAAAGAGTGATTAAGTAGTCTATTTTCACCTTTGCGGCAGCTTCTTCCCATACTTCCCGCAGTGCCCCGTCTTCTACGGATTCTCCGTTTTCAAGATAGCCGCTGGGAATGTTCCAAAGGCCAAGCCGGGGTTCGATGGCACGGCGGCAGAGTAATACCCTGTCTTCCCAAACCGGTAGGCAGCCGGCTACAATATTCGGGTTTTGGTAGTGGATAGTGGTGCAATTATTGCAGACGAAGCGTTCGCGGTTATCGCCTTCGGGAATGATTAGGCCGATGATTTTGGAGCCACAGTTGGAGCAGAAGTTCATGATTGGCAAGGTAGGGAAAAACATTGTCCCGGACGAGCCCTTCGGGTGCGAGTTCTTCTGTTACGAAGCAACAAAATATAAACTTAGGAACGTCAATTCAATAACTGTCGCTTTTCGGCCGTGAAACAAACGGCTCGGCCAGAGCGAAGACCGTTCACTTAACCATTCATTGCACCCGCGGCCGCGCCCGACACTAAAAAAGCCCAAAAGACTAACAAACTAACAATCTAACGGACTACATTTGCCCTTATGACAGCCCAGCGCATCATACACAAACGCGAACGCTTCGCCCTGACGATCACGCGCCTCTGCCGCCACCTGATCGAGGAGCACGGCGATTTTTCCAATACCTGCCTCATCGGTGTCCAGACCGGTGGCGTAGAATTGGCTGAACGCCTGCGTAAACGACTGGCAGAAATGGGCGTAACCGGCTACGATTACGGTAAGCTGGATACTACTTTTTACCGCGACGACTTCCGTACGGCAAAAGGCGGCCTTACGCCCCACCCTACGGAGATCGACTTCCTGGTAGAAAACAAGCGCGTGGTACTGGTCGACGACGTACTCTTTAGCGGACGTACGACCGTGAGCGCCCTCACCGCCCTGAACCACTACGGCCGCCCCGCTCAGGTAGAACTGTTGGTAATGGTAGACCGACGCTTCCGCCGGGCACTCCCCGTTCGCGCCAACTACCGCGGCCTCTCCGTTGACACCCTCGACAACGAATACGTAGAGGTGCAATGGGCTGAAACCCACGGCGAAGACCAGATTATTCTCACCACCCCCTAATCATCCAGATGCCCTCCGATCAGCAACTTTCCACTAAGCACGTTCTCGGCATCAAGTACCTGACCACCTCAGACGTTAGGCTTATTCTGGATACTGCCCGCGAATTCAAAGAAGTCATCAACCGGCCGATTAAGAAGGTGCCCAGCCTGCGCGATGTAACGATTGCCAACCTCTTCTTCGAAAACAGTACCCGGACCCGCATCAGCTTCGAACTCGCCGAAAAACGCCTGAGTGCGGATACGGTGAACTTCAGCGCGGCCAGTTCGTCCGTCAAAAAAGGAGAAACGCTGCTTGATACCGTCAACAACATCCTGGCGATGAAGGTCGACATGGTCGTGATGCGCCACCCCGCCCCCGGCGCCCACCATTTCCTCGCCTCCAAAATCGACGCAAGCATCGTTAACGCCGGCGACGGTACCCACGAACACCCAACCCAGGCGCTGCTCGACGCCTTCTCCATGCGTGACGCCGTAGGCGGTGACTTGCGCGGAAAGAACGTCTGCATCTTCGGCGACATCACCCACTCCCGGGTGGCGCTTTCCAATATCTTCTGCCTCCGAAAACTGGGGGTAAACGTGCGGGTTTGCGGTCCGCCGACGCTGATTCCCAAGCACATCCGCAGCCTCGGCGTGGACGTGAGCTACAGCGTTGACGACAGCCTCGCCTGGTGCGATGTGGCCAACGTTCTCCGCATCCAACTAGAGCGGCAAGACACCAAGTTCATTCCTAGTCTGCGCGAATACAACCGCCAGTTCGGTATCACCCGCAAGCGCGTGGACGAGCTGGACAAACCGGTCGTGATCATGCACCCCGGCCCGATCAACCGTGGGGTTGAGATTGACACTTCTGTCGCCGATTCGGAGCACAGTATTGTCCTGGAACAAGTGGAAAATGGAGTGGCGGTTCGGATGGCGGTGCTTTACCTTTTGGCTGCGCGGCGGAAGTAAGAATATTGGCAGGCGTTTACCTAGTAAAAAACGGACGCTCAAAGGTTTACCTTCACTTCGCCTTCGGCTCCGTTCCAATAGAATTTTCGAGGTCCTTGCTACTACATAAAGAACCCCGAAGCCTCCGGTCCAAGTACCAAATAATAAATGCTGGTCGCTAAATGCTAAATGCCAAACGCTCTTTCTGGTTAGTTTTTACCATAATAGCGATCACCTCGCTAATCAGGAACGACGTCTTCAACGGCACAACCAATGTTGTTAACTGGGACGGCTACGGCTATTACGCCTACCTACCGGGTGCCTTTGTTTACGGCGACATTGAGGAATACGCCTTTGCGGAAGAGCACTTCAAAAACTATGACATCAGCGGTGACATCTACCAGCTGATGGAGACAAAGGAAGGCGGACGTTTCCCCATTTACAACATCGGCTTATCGGTAATTTGGGCGCCGGCTTTTCTGGTCACACACGGTATCGTTTTAGCTACGGGCATCACTCCGGCGGACGGGATGAGCTATCCTTACCAGCTGATGGTAGTGTTAATGGGGCTGTTGTTCGCTTTTCTTGGGCTGCTTTACCTCAAGCAATTTCTGGCGCTTTATTTTTCTGACTTGGTGGTAGCCATCACGCTTTTGGCCGTCGGGTTGGGCACTAACCTCTTCTACTATATTGTGGAGAAGCCGGATATGACGCATGGGTACCTCTTTGCTTTATTTGGCCTTTTCCTTTTTCGCTTCGCTCTTTTTGCAAGTGCACAGAAAACAGAAAATACACAACACACAGAGCTAGCACAAAGCGGAGCGCGCGCGTCGGGGATTAGAATGATTTGGTCTGTCGATAGGAATTTATTGGTACTGGGGTTGATTGCTGGTTTGATGTGCTTGATCCGCAGTTCGGAGATTGTAATATTTGCTATCCCGGCCTTTTACGGTTTGCGAAATTGGGCTACCCTGAAGCGTAACTTTTGGCGTACCCTACCCATTTTCGCCGTTGCGCTGGCGGTGTTTTCGATTCAGCTAATGTACTATAAAGCCGGTACGGGTAGCTGGTGGCAAGACGGTTATTCGGGGCTGGGTTTCGACTGGCTGGAGCCACATTTAATGGACGGACTTTTCAGTTACCGGCGGGGTTGGCTCGTGTACACGCCGGTCATGTTGTTTGCGCTGATTGGGGTATTTCAGCTGCCTAAGCAGTGGGTTTTACCGGTGATTATTTTTTTGATTGGTAACGTTTATTTACTCTTCAGCTGGCATATTTGGTGGTACGGGAACACCTTCGGGAGCCGGCCGGTTACGCAAAGTTATGCGCTACTGGCTTTGCCACTCGCGGCTTTTATTGCGTGGGTTCTCGCTTCGCGGCTTCCTGCGGAGATGGGCGCGGCCGCAGGTGCAAAGAAAGGTAAATTAGCAACGGTGGACGCTCTTCAAAACGCAGAAGGTTTTCCCGAAGTACCTACCACGTGGGGAGTTAATAGCTGGCGCCTAGTAATGGTCTCCGCAACCGTCCTAGCGTTCCTCCTCCTGAACCTCTTTCAGCACTGGCAGTACAACCAACGAATTATCCCGCTCGACTTCACCAACGGGACGTACTACTGGCACGTCTTCGGTAAAACAACGCTCGACAAGAAAGACCGGATCTACCTGGATACCGATGAGAAGTTATCAACGGAAGTATACACCTCCAAAGAACTGCGACTGATCGATACGCTTATAACTGTCGCTCCGAAGGCAGGTCGGGAATTCACCAACTTACTGGAGCACAAGATCACCGCCGAGGAAGCACGTCGGGCCACCTGGCTCAGCACCGAGATTAGCTTTTCCTACTACGGCGAAACCTATGACAAATGGAAATTCCCCTCCATCGTAACCGAATACCGCCGTGGTTCCGATAATTTGAAATGGGTGCAAGTGAAAATCCCCCCTACAATGGATACACCGGAGCGAGATAGCTTAAGCTTTAATCTCAGCCTTCCGGATTTACAGGAAGGAGACATCGTTAAGCAGTACCTCTGGAACCTTTGTCAAGACAGCATGGTAATCCGGAGATATAGTTTTGAGTTGCTTACAGTCGGGCGAGATCCTGAATAAGCCTCGCTGTGGGGTTGTAATGCAAATACAGGTACCGGAAAGTAATACGGCGAGAGAAAAAACCAGGTACGGATCGTATCAGTATGAATACCGTCCTAATAATTAAAACGCAAGTTGCTAGCAATTAGTAGTCTTTAAGGGACGTGAAATAAATAAACCATGCTTCTTGCTCGGCGCCTTTTGACCGC
>JAPKCQ010000458.1 GCA_026421165.1 Lewinella sp.
TTCAGACTCAAAATCTACCAGATCAGAATGTCACATTAATTCTGTCCGAGTACTTGGTATATATTATTGCACATCAAGGTAAAATAAGGCGGTTAAAAAGCTTGATTTATTTTTTGTCCTTTACTCTCAGGTGCCCGACCTTTGCCGCGCCTGCCGTAACACTAACGCACTAAAGCACTAACAGATTATGCTAAAGGTTTACGACGACAACTACTTCATGAACCAAGCCATCGAGCAGGCAAAGCTTGCCGCAGCCGAAGGTGAGATCCCTGTAGGAGCGGTGGTCGTTGCTAACGAGCGGATCATAGCCCGTGGCTACAACCAGACCGAGCGGCTGAGCGACGTGACGGCCCACGCTGAAATCATTGCGCTTACCGCTGCAGCAAACTACCTGGGTGATAAATACCTTCATGATTGTACTCTTTACGTTACGTTGGAGCCCTGCCCGATGTGCGCCGGCGCTCTTGCCTGGAGTCAGGTAAGTCGGATCGTTTACGGAGCTAGCGACGATAAACGCGGATTTATGCGTTTCGGGAGGGAAATGCTTCACCCTAAAACCAAATTGGAATTTGGAATTCTGCACGAGGCCTGCAGTGAACTGATGACATTCTTCTTCGTATCTCGACGATAATGATAGAATGTTAGGACGTGGGTGTTTCTTGCCAAATTTGCTACTGATGATGAGCAGAATAAGGTCGGCGCCAGTACCATATCTACTACTTGGAGCTACAGGTATAGTCATTCAATCGGAACGTAAAACGTTGATTTAAAAAGAAATAGTTCTTATTTTAGTCCGAAAGTCCACAAAAAAGGGGATATTTGCACCTCTTTTGAAAACCCCTCCCAGAGGGCCTTCGAATGGAGCAATATTCACCAATAGGTAGGCGCATTCGAAGGTTCGGGAACAACAAAATATCAAAATGAGAAAAGCTGATTTAGTCGCAAGTATTTCTGATAAGACGGGTATTGCCAAGGTCGATGTACTGGTTTCCCTTGAAAGCTTCTTCAAAGAAGTAAAAGGCAGTCTCGCGGAAGGTGAGAACGTTTATATCCGAGGTTTCGGTTCTTTTGTGGTTAAGAAGCGCGCCAAGAAGATTGGTCGCCACATCAAGGAAAATAAAGCCATCGAAATTCCTGAGCACTTCATCCCCGCCTTCAAGCCCGCGAAAGTTTTCGTTGAGCAGGTAAAGGATAAAGTTACTTCTTTGCCTAACGAAGAAACCAGCCGCTAATGGGCCGCTCTCAGTGGATAGCCATAGTCGTAGTCAGTTTATTGCTGGTACTTACCTACTGGGGATGCCCGGTAAGGCCTCCGGAAATGGAGGACGGGTTCAAGCGTGGTCCGCTCGAGTCTACCGGGCTTGAATCTTTGATCCGCGCCGCGCGTGCTAAACTTAAGCCTGCCGAAATAGCGACCTTAGCCAGCCTTGAAAGCCGCCTTGAAAAAGAAGAGCTCCCGGACAATCGCCGGCCGATACTGGAGCAACTCGCAGGAGAGTGGTACAAAGCAGGTCAACCTGCCATCTCGGGTATTTACGCTAAGGAAATCGCAGAAGAGACCAATACCGAAGATGCTTGGAGCATTACCGCCACTACCTTCAATATTTGTATCAAACAAGAAGGCGTTGACGATAAAACACGGCAGTTCTGCGCCAGCCAGGCAGAGCAGGCCTACCAGGCTGCCATCAGCCTCGACCCGGAAGACCCGGACAACCGGATCAACTTGGCCGTTAGCTATACGGATTTTCCGCCCCGCGATAATCCGATGAAAGGCATTCTGTTGCTCCGTGAACTGGAGCAGCAATACCCAAGCAACGCCCGGGTGTACACCACCCTTGCTCAGCTCGCCATCAAAACCAACCAGTGGGAAAAAGCTGCCGAAAGATTGGAGAAAGCCGTTGAACTGGCCCCCAACAATCCCGACGCAATTTGCAACCTCGCCAGGGTTTATGAAACACTCAAACGAATGGATGAAGCGGCTCCTTTTGCCGCCCGTTGTCAGGAGCTTGTTAAATAAATCCTGTCATTCTGTTTGACAACCAACAAATTGTCCCCGCTGGATGTACTATCTTTGCGGATCAAAATATTCGTAACCTTATTTTATCATCAAAACGACTAACTATGCCGTGTGGAAAAAAGCGGAAGCGCCATAAGATTGCTACCCATAAGCGGAAGAAGCGTCTGCGTAAGAACCGCCACAAGAAAAAGAACCGCTAGTACGATTTAATCGTATTGCAACATACCATCTCCGACCGGAAGGTTAGAAGTTAGTATTTAGAAATTAGAAGTTAGTAAAGCCGTGCTTAATGGTGGCACTAGTTTTTAACGTCTAATGGCTAATCTCTACTTCTCGGTCGGATACCGATGGTTTTCGGCGC
>JAPKCQ010000149.1 GCA_026421165.1 Lewinella sp.
AAAAAAGAGATGATGCGTTGCGAGGTGACCGGCACCGTGTTCCGCCAATACTTCCTTTTTGTAGCGCTGGAGGGATGGGGTCAGATCTTTTCTGTACTGTGCACTGCAAGCTTTTTCTACAAGTGCTTGGTATTTTCGTGCAATCAGGTCCCACCGGTACCGCCGGTTGGCGATCTCTTTCATCTTTTTACCGACTTGCTTCAGCGCTGCGGGAGAGATGGTGTTCAATAAGAAATTCAACTCCTCAGAATGGTTAAAGTATAGTGCACTTCCTTCCGTTGTCGTACGGTTATAACTCACATTAAAAGACAAAACTGGTAAGCCGAGGTACATCGCTTCGACCAGCGAGGGGTTTGTCCCCCCTGCGCTATGGCCATGTATGTATAGGGAGGCGTTGCCTCTCAGTAGGTCAATTTCTCGCTGATCATAGATAGGGTCCAGAAGGAGTAGGTTCTTCTGGGTACCGTAGGTGGCCCGAAGATTTATACTATACGCGTCTTTGTCCCAGTTGCCCACCAGCACGAGTGGGTACTTAGCAAAATAAGAGAATGCCTGCAGGACCATTTCTATGTTATTCTCTGGCTCTATCCGGCATACTTTAAAAGCATAAGGTTCCGCTAGGAAAGGATATTGGATAATGTCTTCAGGTATTGCTCTTACCTCCTGGGTGTGGTCTGCTCCGTATTCAATTACGCTGCTTAAGCTTCCGTACCGGGCGGCGGTGTAGTCCTGAATGGACTCATTGTCTGAAATATCGCAATGAGAGTATTTGACGGCGATCCGTTCTGCCCAGTAGAGGTATATTTTTGCTGGCAAGGACCATTTATCCCGTTTCCACTCTATCCCGTCGATTGAAATGATGATTCGCTTGCTGGTGAATAACCTAACGAAAGGTAGAATCCAGGCTCCCGCAACGCCAAGGATGAGTAATACATCCGCATAAAATAGTGCGTGGAGGATAGACCAGGTGTCATACGGGATACTCTGTATGCCATTCGCTTGCAGGGGTAAATACTTTAGCCGGGCACCTCGATAGTTTTTTGGCCTATCCGCCTCGGGGTATTTTTTGCCGGAGCAATAGACGGTCAGGTCGTATATCTGGTCCAGGTTCTCCACCAGGTGGCTGACCAAAGTTTCGAACCCTCCGTACTTAGCCGGCAGGCCTACGATGCCGATGATGGCTATCTTTTTTTTCACGCTAAGCATATTGCGTCTCTTTAATTTGGTTGGGGATAGCGTTCAATATTCAAGCCTTGTATTTAATTAATTTATAATCAGCAAATTAAAAATTATTATTTGTGTAAAGTATTCCATTTTATGGAGCGTTCTTCCTGTTTCAGTACGTTTTGCCGGCGATTATCTGGAGGCTGTGGTCTAAGAAATTCGTCTCAGAGAAAGAGGTGGCGTGCGCTACCCCCTGGAGGCTTATGGCCTTGTAAAGCACCGGATCTGTTTTTAAGGTCCGGAGAAGCTTACCTATCGATTTAGTATCCTTTCCGTTTAAGTGGAAGCCGGTAATATGATCTTTCACAATTTCTGAGATGCCGCCTACGGGCGGAACGATAACGGGAAGCCCATAAATCATCGCTTCCAGTGCAGTGAGCCCAAAGGTCTCTTTCCATTCATCCGGTCGGGAGAGGTTCATGACGACATCCGCGCGTTGGTAGAAAGGATGTACATCTTGTTGAGCGGGATAAACCGATAGGTTTGCGGGCAAGGTGTGCTTGCCAAAATATCCCGCTATGTCTTGTTCAGACGCGTTGACCACCAGGTCGAAGTGGAGTTCGGGCCATGCACCGGCAATCTCAACGTATTCATCCACCCCTTTATACCGCTTCAAGGAAGCCAGCATTAATACGTTTCCGTCCTGCCAGTAGTGCCGGCGGTGTGCTACCGCTTTATCTCTAAAGTCATCTTCAATGGCATTCCACATGATGTGTAGTGGCTTGTTGAGGGGCTCTTCCTTTGCCAGGAAGTCGGAAACATAAATGACCTCCGTAGCACAAACCTTGACCCAGAAGAGTAGAAAGTGTTTGAAGATTTTGGGATTCACCGAGGTCTCGTGGAGATGATAAATGACCCGTGCCCTTTTAATCCTTCCGGCGATAGCGGCGCCAAAGGGTAGGACCGTATTGATGTAGACAATATCGCCCTTCGTTACCTGAGGAAGTAAGCCCAGCAAGGCAAACAACTGGGAGAACAGGAGGACCATTAGCCTGAGCGGAATGAAACGGTAAAAGCGGTAATGGTTGTCGCAGTTGTCGACCCCCTTGATGTTCGTAAGGAAGCCCGGAGTGCTGGTACTAGTCTGCAGCTTTACCTCGTGGCCTGAAGCGGCCCAACCTTTGAGGAGTTGGCCGAGTACTTTTGGGCTGCCACTATAATCGTTGAGTAAGTGAAAAGCAAATATTTTGGTCATAACCTTAGAGGTTGGAATAAACGGCCTGCAGGGTTTCTCCCCGTCTGTCCCAGGCAAATTTTTCTTCAAAGGCTTTTCTGGCTGCGACTCTCATAGCCTGGTATTTTTTCTTGTCCTTACAGGTGTCAGCGAGCCCTTCCGCAAGGCGGTCTACCGTACCCTGATAAGTAGCAGTGCCAACCACTACTCCGTAAGCTGGTGCTATAAACTGGCCTGGTCCGCAGTTGTCCAGGGTAATTACCGGTACGCCGAAAGAGAGCGCTTCCGCTACGACCATTCCTGCTCCTTCGTGGGAAGGGAAAAGGAAGACGGAAGCCTGTTTCATTATCATCATTAATTCTGCTCGAGGTATCCAGTCAATGATGTTTAGCTGGGAGGCGATTCCTAAGGAATCAGCTAGTTCCACCAGTCGGTTCTTTTCAGGGCCGTCCCCTACGATGGTTAGGACCGTATTAACCTGCGGGTTTTTACTGACAAATTTGGCAAATGCCCGGAGGGTCAGGTCAAAACCTTTCATATGGACCAGCCTTCCAGCACTCAGGACCTGAAATGTGGTCTCTTCTCTTTCCGGTAACCACCCGTAATCCTGGGTCGCTACGGAAGGGCAGACGAGGTAATTATTTTCCGTAAGGTCAAGTACTTCTTGGACGGAATTATTCATGCACCAGATATAGTCGGCATGCTTTTTAGTCTGCTCCAGGGCCTTGCTCCAATTCCAGAAATAGCGTTTGATTAGATTGGTCAGCAAACCTTTCAACTTGTTGGCTAAAGGCATGGTCGACCGAAATGCTGCGGGGATGGAGGGGTGATGGCCGATCGGGCCCCAGACGAACGGCTTGCTGAGTTGCCAAAGGTAGCTTGGGCTCCAGTCGTTATGAAAGTTGAGGTGATGGGCAATGTCAAAGTCCATCTGCTTCCTTTTTATGAAACGGATAACTCCTTTTTGCCACATTAGAAAATAAAGCATAGCGCCCCAGGTACCACGCTTCCACCAGCGCAAATATTTGGGTAGGTCGTAGTACATGAATTGAATGTTGTCGTACAATTTATCCTGATGAGCGTCCATAAATTTTTCAATGTGCTCCCGGTTATTTTCTCTAGTGATGGCAATGACTTTATGGAAGCGGGCAATCTGACAGACGAAGTTCCAGCCCATAGCATCTTCGGAACCTTTGTAAGGATTTACAGCGTAGGTGGTGGCAAGGATTGTTTTCATGATGCGGCAGTTAAGATGGAGGTGGTCGTTGGTGTATCCTTGGCGGTTATAACAGAGCTTCTGCTCTTTATTAGCCTGGCTGGTACGCCAGCAATGACACTGTAAGCGGGGAAGGATTTAGTGACCACCGCACCGGCAGATACAACGGAATGGTCGCCGATCTCTACACCATCGAGGATGGTGACTTTTGCGCCGATCCAGCAGTCGTTTCCGATCATAATGCCCTTCCGCCGCACCCCCTGATGGCGGATCAATTGGTCCGTCCGGTGAAAGTGATGGTTCTCCGGATGGCAACTGAAGTACTGGCCAATAATGCAATCATCACCGATCGTCAATCCTCCCGCGCCGCCCAGATAGGCGAATTCCCCGATCCCTACATTATTTCCGATCTGGATGTGGGCGCCGATGTTGTCGAGGGTAGTACTCACAACCAGTTTGCCGTAATCCCCAATACCTACGTTGTCCCCAATGGTGATTCCTTCTTGCCCAAGCGCCTGAAGACTCACCTGATGGCCGAGTTTCACAAACCGACCAAAGCTGATTTTATGCGCGTACCGGAAGGATACCCGCTTGCCTAACAGTAAGCCTTTAGGACGCTTACCCAGCAAGAGGACTTTTAGCCCCCTCAGCAGGGAGAAGCAGGTAAGGCTTAAAAAGGATAAAATCATCCTGCCGTCTATTTCCGGGGAAAAGGAAAAATTCGGATTTCGTAACCGGATAACTTGGGCAATAAGTGTTTTCATACTAGCGATAGTGGTTAAGAAGGGTGGTGCGGACTAAGGTCAGGGTATCTTCCAGTACCACGTTTTCAACGTTGATAAATACGCCGGATGAATAGCTTTGGTCACATTGCTCGAAGAGGGAATGGTACCCCTGCGTAAGGGATACAATGGTATCCCGTGTCAGCTCTTGTTTTCTGGCCAGAATGGTGTCCGGGTGAGCGAATAGGAAGAAATTAAACTCTGGCTTTTTAAGGAGCCAAAATCCAGCCGCCGTAATCCAGGAAGGCAGCTGGATGTTACTCCTGCGTGCATCGATCATGAAGTCGTAGTAGTAGCGGTCATAGATCACCACGTAACCTCTGAGTACGTACCGGAGGTGAATGTACCATTGCCCTAGTAGGTAATCTAGGGAGTAGTAACCAAACCTCGCCAGGGAGGAAAGTAGACTGGTGTTGTCACCCGTTCGCGGTAAGCTGGCGATCGACTTTTGCTCCGCGCCTTTTTTGCCGTAGCGATAAGCACTTAGAATAGGTAGCACCGAAGGCCGGTGCCTTAATACCTTTACCGGCCGGCGGAACTGCTTGTCGAGCATCGTGGCGACCCGGTCAATAACCGTACTTTTTCCGGCCCCGTCCACACCAGAAAAAGTAAGCACGACCCCACGGCCTAAGGTCACTGTCCTAAAGGTGTCCCAGAAGTAGCCTAACTGATTACCGATACCTTGTAAGCCCTTATTGTCGGGCAAATCAGGAGCGATCCTAGTGGAAGTCTCCAAGTTGCCAAACTTGGCTGGCACGGAAGCACCATTCAGCCCATAAAAAAGCTGGAGGTACTGCTGGGTATCCTTGGGAGATACCACCGAAACTCCATGGCTGTTGCGGCAAGCATTTTTAATCATCCTTCCGGTAGGCATAAATACGGTAGCCTTCCTTTTTAGCTTCCAGATCAGGTCTATATTTAAAACCTGCCCATCCTTCAGGACCAGGAAAAGGGTAGCCATGAAGGATTTTTTTACCACTTTGAAGTGAATTAAATGGGGGAACTTTTTGAGCCTCCCAATAATTGAGTCGGCAATTTCCTTATCGATGAGAACGTCAAGGTCACTGTTGGCAGGCAATGCCTGCGGATTATCATGTTCCATTTTAAGGACCGCGTAAGCGTTGGTACTCAGCACCTCAAAAAGCCGTGTAAGGAGGGCCTTTCGCTGGTCCTTTGCTGGAGTAAGCGCGGTAATAGCGTTTGTCCAGACCTCCAGCTGCCAGTAGATTTGCTGGTGCCATACGGGCTGATCCTGGTACAGGGAGAGGTAGTAGGATAAATGATACATCAGGTACAGACGGAGGTAGCGATCAACCTCCACCTGTGGCGTGCCAAATAAGGCCGTACGCACTTCAGGGGTCAGCAATGCTTGGAGTTCGGCATAAATCTTCCGCCAGGGCTTGCGCTCCACCAGGATGCCCTTTTGTACGTGAAAGTGAAAGAAGTCAAAACCGGTGGGCATGCCCTGGCGGGCAAGCTCCCAATCAATGATTCCAAGTTGGTCATTGTCCAAACGCAAGGTATTCCACGGCGTAAAATCGCCATGTGCCAACCCGTAAGTGATGGTGGGTTCCATATCTTCGAGTGCGACGAGGTGTAGTAAGTTTTGGGGTAGGCTATCCGGTATTTTTGCGTGCTTACAGTTCCGGAGGTGACTGATCTTGGTGTGTATGTTCTCCCATTCTTGCCAGTCACCAACCTTGGCTTCAACCTGTTCTGACGCGCGTAGTTCCTGGAGCGCTGCTACGTGCCTACGGTTGAACTGACCCCAGGTTCCCCGGTTGGGTAGCTTCTCCATGGTCAACGCCCGTTCGTCTTGCCGAATGAGCTGCGGCGTCACAAAAGAAAACCGCTGCTTACCAGTTTGCAGGTGCCGGAGGAAATAAGCTTCGTTGTACAGGTTGGAAGCCGCCATTTCCCCGTCGGCTATCTTGGTTATGGTCCCTTTCTCGTTGATGATGACTTGCTTCCGGTTAGGACCGGGGGTGCCCGTAAAAACGGCCCAGTTATTACCTTTTGTGATGTGGTCAACCCCCAGCGGTATGGGTGTAAAAACGATCCGTTGGAGCCGAAGCATAAAGACCATCCGGATGAGGGCGACAAAAAACCTTTGCTTCCAGGTAATGGCCTGGAAAAACTGAAGGAAGATGGGCTTTTTACTGGCAGCAGACCAGATCCAGCGAGGGTTCCCGTCCCGGTCGGCAAAGTATAGGCCTGGTATGGTGTTCGAGGGCAGCTTATGATTCGTGTGAATCGAAGTAATGTTCATTTTTAATAACAGTTGTACCAAGTACACTGCAAAAAAGGCATCTATTTTTTATATAACTGATAATTAACAAATTACAAATTACTTTATTTTTTAGGTGTTCCATATTTTGGAACTTTATTTTTTTTATGGAGGCTGATTTTAGCTGATGTGGAAAATCCAGCACAACAATAATGGGCTGTCCGGTAGCGCTATCGAAAGGTTACGGTATGGAGACAGGTTATTTTCCTTGCTTCTTCAAGCTTTTCTTTGCGCTCTGAGGCCGAGCCTAACTAACTAACTACAAAGAGGCTCTAGTCTCAATTTTAAGTAGAAAAAACTAGCTTCCTGATTGGCTCTCCGTTAGTTTAACGTCTATACTACCGTTGGCCACTTGAGGTGAAAATGTGTTCGCGCCAGCGAATACAGCCTTCTCACCAGTCGTCTGTAGGGGCGATCCCTTGCGGTCGTCCGTACCGATGGCAAGCGTTTTCGCCTCGTGTTCCCGACGGTAGTATAGGTGCGACAATGCGTGCTCAAAAAAGATATTTATACTTGCATGGCAGGTTTTATAGTGTAGTCGCTCACGTGATTTGCGGCAAATTCGCGTTGCGTACCAAAATTTTGCCAGGAAGGGCGAAGCCGCAACGAGCGGAGCGAGTACCACCTCCTACAAAATGCGGCAGCGACTACATTACTACAAGACTACATTACTATCTTCGCCTTCTATGGCAAAGGCAAAGAAAAAAGGCTCCAAAAAGGTAACCCCCCTCATGGCCCAGTACGCGGCGGTGAAGGCCAAACACCCGGACGCCCTGCTGCTTTTTCGCGTAGGTGATTTCTACGAAACCTTCGGCGAAGACGCCATCAAAGCCGCCCAGACCCTCGGCATCGTCCAGACCAGCCGCAACAACGGAGGATCCGACGTGGAACTCGCAGGTTTCCCCTACCACAGCCTCGATACATACCTGCCGCGCCTCGTTAAGGCTGGTCACCGCGTCGCGATCTGCGAACAGTTGGAAAAGCCTTCAAAGGAGAAGAAAATCGTTAAACGAGGCGTCACTGAAATCGTTACGCCGGGACTGGCCGTTAGCGATAAACTACTCGACCACAAATCCAACAACTACCTCGCCTGCGTCGCCTTTGCCGGCGGTAAAAAAGACTTCTTTGGGCTGAGCCTGCTCGACATTTCTACCGGCGAATTCCTCTGCGCCGAAGGGCCTGCGGACTACGTTGATAAGCTGCTGCAAAGCTTCCAGCCCAAGGAGGTTGTTGTCAATAAAGGCCGTAAAAAAGAGTTCCTCGACATCTTTGGCGACCGCTTCTATCTCACGCTTCGCGACGAGTGGATCTTCACCACCGACTACACCCAGGAAAAACTCATGCGCCAGTTCAACGCCATCAGCCTGAAGGGCTTCGGCGTCGATAAAATGGAGCTCGGCCAGGTTGCCGCCGGAGTCATTATGCACTATCTGGAGACGACCGAAAACAAGAACCTCCAGCACGTCACCCGTATCAACCGGCTGGCCAACGACCGCTACGTCTGGCTCGACCGTTTCACCATCCGTAACCTCGAACTACTGCACAGCCCGCACGACAACGGCGTACCCCTCGTGCAGGTGATGGACCATACCGTCACGCCGATGGGGGGGCGGCTGATGCGCAAGTGGGTCGTACTCCCGCTGATCGAACAGAAGACCATCGAAAGCCGCTACGCCGTGGTCCGCTCCTTCGTGCAAAACGCCGTTTTGCTTCAGGACCTCGACGAGTACCTCCGCAAAATCGGCGACCTCGAACGCCTCATCTCCAAGGTGCCGCTCGGTAAGGTCAATCCCCGCGAAATTCGCTCGTTGGCCAACGCCCTTTCCGCCCTCGGACCGATCAAGGAGCTGCTGGCCGATACGGGTAACCCGGTGCTGAAAGACATCTCCGCTAAGCTCGATCCCTTGCCCGCCGTCTGTGCTGAAATCGACCGCCAGCTGATGGCATCCCCTGCCGTAAACCTCAACAAAGGTGGCGTTATCGCCGACGGCTTCGACGAGGAGTTGGATGAGCTGCGCGACATCACCCGCAACGGCAAATCCCGCCTCGCCGGCATCCAGCAGCGGGAGGCCGAACGCACGGGTATCAGTAGCCTCAAGATCGGCTTCAACAACGTCTTTGGCTACTACCTCGAAGTCACGAATAAATACAAAGACCAGGCGCCGGAGGATTGGACACGCAAGCAAACCCTCACCAACGCCGAGCGCTATATCACCGAGGAACTCAAGATCCTAGAGGACAAGATCCTTAACGCTGAAGATAAAATCTTACAGCGCGAAGAGGAGTTGTACGAAGAGCTTGTGGTTTGGCTGCAGCAGTTCATTAGTCCGGTCCAGCACGATGCGGCGTTGATCGGCCAGCTCGATTGTTTGCTCTCTTTCGCCAAGCTGGCCAACCGCAACCGCTACGTCGAGCCGGTGCTGGACGACTCGAAAGACATTGAGATCATCCAGGGCCGTCACCCCGTAATTGAGAAGCAGTTGGCGGTGGGGGAGGTGTACGTTCCTAACGATGTTTCCCTCGACCCCGACGGGCAGCAGATCATCATGATCACCGGCCCAAACATGAGCGGTAAATCGGCCCTGCTTCGGCAGACGGCGCTGATTTGCCTGATGGCGCAGATGGGTAGTTTTGTGCCGGCGGAGCGGGTCCGGCTTGGCCTCATCGACCGGGTGTTCACCCGCGTTGGTGCCTCCGATAACATCAGCTCCGGCGAATCGACCTTCATGGTGGAGATGAACGAGACGGCGAGCATCATGAACAACATCACCGACCGCTCGCTCATCCTTTTGGATGAGATTGGCCGCGGTACCTCGACCTTCGACGGCATCAGTATCGCCTGGGCCATCGCCGAGTACCTGCACAGCAACGGTAAGACGCGGCCCAAGACGCTGTTCGCTACCCACTACCACGAACTCAACGAGCTTGGCGACCGGCTGGAGCGCATCAAAAACTACCACGTTTCCATCAAGGAGCACGGCAATAAAATCATCTTCCTGCGCAAGCTTTCGCCGGGTGGTTCCAACCATAGTTTCGGTATCCACGTGGCGCAGATGGCGGGAATGCCCAGGGAAATTGTGCGGCGGGCTACGGATATTCTGGCGCAGTTAGAATCTCAGCACATCGAGCAGGATAATGTGGGCGCGGCCGCAGGTGCGACGAACGTTGAAGGGCAAGGCGCACCCTCCGTAAAGCCCGTCGCTGCGAATACCTTTAGTCAACCCGCTCCCCAGCTCTCCATCTTCGAAACGGTGGACCCTACGGCCGGCAAGATCAAGGCGGCGCTGGAGGAGGTTAATATCAATAATATGACGCCTATTGAGTGTATGATGAAATTGCAGGAGATGTTGGGGTTGTTGGATTGATTTTTTGCTGCCCAGCAACCAAAAACCGCCGCTGCAAAACCTCATTAACCTCAGAAGCGGAAAAGTAATCGACCTCCCAGTCCCGGCCCAGGAGCTCCCCGGCAAGCTCATGATCGGCATGGTGCTTATCGGCCAGCGCAACGACAAGGTGGTTGTACTTGGGGGTAGTTACGGAGTTGTCTGGCGGAGCGACGTGTGCTCCGTTGGTACAAAGCGGATAATCGATGTCCTCTTCGTAGGGGAGTACCTGTTGGATGGTGAGCCGGTGTTCCCGGTTGGCGGCAAAGTCGTAGGTGTAGAAGAATTTTTTGTAGCCGGCGGCGTAGATGTCGTGTAGGGTTTTGCCGTTGTACAGCTCGCGGCGGTCCATACTTCCGTCGGGGCTGTCGGGGCCGAAGAAATCGTAACCAATCTTGAAACGGTGGAGATGCTCGTCGTTGAGGTTCATTAGTAACTG
>JAPKCQ010000013.1 GCA_026421165.1 Lewinella sp.
GGTTGAATTGGCTGGAACCTGCGCCACACTCTTCAGCCACACAAGGCTGGCAGTCAGGGCCGCCGCAGTCAACGCCGGTTTCGTTACCGTTCTGGATACCATCTATGCAAGTGGTCATGTTACCATTACATCCGGAGCCGTTGACCGAACCGTCGTTACCAATCGCTCCTGGAACCATTCCATCGGTGTCACCTACCTGAACGGAGGCTACTTCAATATTGGTAGTCCCCGTGATTTCATTGGTAAAGCAAATCGTTGTGATAACGGCACCGTCGTCAAGGCTTTCTCCGCTCTGGTCACCATCTACGTAAATCGCGCGCAGGTTACCGTCGGCAAATTCATTAAGTTGAAATGGCGCGCCTAGTGCGGGAGAAGTAAAACTTACGAAATCAAGACTGGCCGCCGGGTAGCTTAGGATAAACTGAAGACCGGTGACGTTGGTGAACATGCTTACCGTTACATCAACGCAAAAATTGCCGTTGACGGGGATATTACAAGCATCGCTCACGCAGAGGTTGAAAAAGTTTGAGCCAGTGCCGCACACGTCGTTGGTGACGCAGGCCTGGCAGTCAGGACCACCGCAGTCAACGCCGGTTTCGTTACCGTTCTGGATGTCGTCATTACAGGTCGGTGCCGTTACACAAGTATCACAGTCAGGACCACCGCAGTCAACGCCGGTTTCGTTACCGTTCTGGATGCGGTCGTCACAGGTAGGGCAAGGGAGGCAATCAGGACCACCACAGTCAACGCTAGTTTCATTCCCGTTTTGGATGCCATCCGTACAGGTCGCAGGGCAGCTGTCAGGACAGGAGCCACCACAGTCAATGCCGGTTTCGTTACCGTTCCGGATGCCATCCGTACAGGTCGAGGGACAAGCAGGGCACGAGCCACCGCAATCAATGCTGGTTTCGTTACCGTTTCTGATGCCATCGTTACAGGTTGGACAGGCAGGGCAATCAGGCCCACCGCAATCAACGCCGGTTTCCTGGCCGTTTTGAATACCATCCGTACAGGTCACCATGTTTACTACACCGCCATTGATGACACCATTAGTAACGTTAACATCGGCCTCATTCTCAAAAATGTTACCCATATCGTCGGTAAATTCCAGCGGCGTCGGGACGCTGCCGATCACGACATCGGTTTCTACTTTTTGCAGGATGCGGAAGCATACCTGGCCGATCACGAAAGGGCCTGGATCAGTATATCCGGTAGAGCTAAAAGGAGCATAAACCACCCGAATTACGTGGGGTGCGTTATCCCGATTGATTAGGGTAACACTGTTTCCGTTGATGCTGCCCATGGCGGAGACAAACTCGAGTACGAGGGAATCAAACGTTATGCTGAATTGCATACCAGAAATACCCGCAAAATTCTCGCCGACGATATTAATACAGACGGTTTCGTCAACTTCGCCATCAACGTCCGTAAGTCCAATACCAAGGGTTTGTCCGTTTAGGCTGGCCGTAAGGCACAGGAGCAGACCACTTAGCAGCAGGGTGTAAAAATTTCTCATCTAAATTATCAGTTTCGGGATTAAGATATAAAGCGGCTGGCTTCGTCGACGGAAAGACTAAAGCTTGCGGGTAAGTTTAGTCGGTAGTATGCAGGATCAATTTGCGGTGCAGTTGCTCGCGGTCGGTAATCAGGCGGATAATGTAGGCGCCTTCACCGGGAAAGTCTTGGGCTTGTAGTTCCGTGACGTTGTTGCCGGCAGAGAGATTTATCGTACGGCTGCTGATCAGCTGGCCGGAGAGGTCCAAAATTTCCAGAACAGCCGGACCTCCGTAGTTCAGGCTCGTCTTCATCTTGACAAAATGCGTAAACGGATTTGGCGAAACGGAAAAGCGCGGGTCTCCGGCAAAAGCGCGGAGAGAACTCGTGCCCTCAAGTACAATGGTTCCGTCAGTTGTGATCGTATCAATGCGGTTATTCATCACGTCCATACCACTAAACTTCAGCGGTGTTTGGGCAAAAGTAATAGCCGTGGTAGCCGAGTTATTGTTCTTTGGCATAAAGTCGAGAGAGAACAGCAGCACGCTGTCTTCAAGGTCAAAGCCATTAAGGTCGGAGTCTACTTCGAGGTAACCGATGCGTCCGCTATCGATCTGCGTCCGGTTAAAGTTCTCTTCTACTGCACCATCAAGGATGATATTACTGACGCCACGGTACTCAAGTATTTCAGTGTCCCAACTAAGGGAAAACTGGATGCCGACGAGATCAGACATGCCGTTAGCACGTACGTTTACAGAAATTTGCCCCCCGGTTTCGGAAGTGAGGTCTTCAACAAAAAATTCTGCGTTTTGGCTTACGAGAGGCAGAAGCATCAGCACAAGGGATACTACCCCTAGCGTACGCCAAAGTGAGACTGGTATGTTCATCGATTCGGGATTATAAATAATAAGGGAACGGAGTACCTATTTTAACACAACGCTAAGGTAGCTATTTTCAATTGGACCGACATAACTGAATATTGATCGGCAGGGCGCTGTAAGTATTAATGGTAATAAAAGGCTTCTATTTCAGTACTTTCTCTGGTTTAATTCTGAGGATGTGGCCGTGGTTGTTGAGCGTATCCTAAAGTAGGGGTAAGAGAAAGTTGAACGAATAAATAAGCTAAGCTCTAAAGCACTTCGCTGAACAATACCCGCTCCCACCCGCTTCCACTTATATGTTCCGTCCCACCATAGTAATTGCAGGAGCCACCGGCTTCATCGGCCGCTGGTTTATCGAACGCTTCCACCAGGAGTACAACATCATTGCCCTAAGCCGTGGACGGATGCTGCCCGAGCCTGGATACGACAAAGCGGAATGGCGACAAGTAGAGCTCTACTCGCTCACCAGCACCGAAGCAGCCCTCGCCGGTGCGGACTATGCCATCTACTTGGTGCACTCCATGCAACCCACCACTCGCCTGCACCAGGGAGACTTCGAGGACACAGACCTCTTGCTCGCCGATAATTTTGGACGGGCAGCCAAAGCAAACGGACTGAAGCAGATCCTGTTCATGGGCGGCCTTTTACCCGAGTACGATTCGGTAGACGAACTGAGCCGTCACCTTCGCAGCCGCTGGGAAGTGGAACAAACATTGGGCGAGGCTGGTGTTCCGGTCACTACCCTGCGGGCGGGTATCATTGTGGGGGCAGGTGGCTCCTCTTTCACTATCATCCGTAAATTGGTGGAACGGCTTCCCGCCCTGATTTGCCCATCATGGTGTCAGTCGGCTACCCAGCCGGTGGAACTCGACGACGCTCTGAAGATGATGAAATACGCCCTCGGGCGGAAAGACTTTTTCGGCCGTACTTTCGACATCGGCGGGCCGGGGCCGACGAACTACATGTCGATGATCCAGACGGTGGCCGATCTGCTTGGTAAAAAACGCATCGTTCGGCCCGTGAAAATTTTTAGTCCCGGTCTCTCAAAAATGTGGGTGGCCTTGTTTACTGATACAAGCCAGGCCCTGGTCTCTCCTCTGATCGAAAGCCTAAAACACGACCTGGTCTGCCAGCCTAACGAATTACTTGACGCCTTCCCCGAGCGGACGGATTTCCAGGACGCGGCCCGGCGAGCCTTGTTCGGAAAAGACCAACTCTCTCCACTTCCAAAACGAGAAACTAGGGTACAGAAAGAAAAAAACACCGTTCGTAGCGTGCAGCGACTGCCGAATCCGGGTGGACATACCGCCACCTACGTCGCTCGTATTTATCAACGGTGGCTACCGGCATTTTTTCACACCCTTATCAACGTTAAGAGCGAAGACAACGTATTGGTATTTAGTTTTCTTGGCGTAGGCTTACTGCAGCTCGAATTCATCCCCGGCCGCAGCGACGAAGACCGGCAGCTCTTTTACATCAACGGCGGCAACCTGGTGAAACGCGAGGATTACGGCTGGCTTGAATTCCGGAGGGTGCTCAATGGAGAGTACGTCATTTCCGCCGTTCATGAGTACGCACCATCCTTACCCTGGTATATTTATACCCAGACCCAGGCGCGGGCTCACGCCTTCGTGATGAACCAGTTTGGTAAGTACCTCGCGGGTAAATAATCTGGCGCGGCCGCAGGTACAAAGCGGGTTGAACTAGCCGGGGATCAACGGTAGATTTCTCTCCACAGGAAACTACTTCGGCTCCGAACGATGTCTTGAAACAGTCACTGCACCTGCGGCCGCGCCTCCTCTTCATTTCCTCAATAATCGCTGGACGCAAAGTACTACAGCTGTCGTAAAACTATCGTAAAGTTCACTTCGTTCTAGCTTAAAAGTTGAAAAATACTTATTTTCAGCATTCTAAACCAAATCAACCGGTTAACTATGAAGAATTCCCTCTTATTACTACTCTGTCTTTTCTCGCTGAGCATCTTCGCCCAGGCCAAGCCACTGATGGTTGAGAAAGCTCAAACCATCAGTGCTGAAGCTACCGATGGCATGACCTTTGTTGAAATGCCTTTCGACGAACTTCTCGTCATGGCCAAAAAAGAAAATAAAGTCATTTTCATCGATGCCTACACTACCTGGTGTGGCCCCTGCAAAATGATGGCCGCAAAAGTATTCCCCGACGTGAAAGTAGGTGAGGTATACAACGAGCGCTTCATCAACGCCAAGTTCGATATGGAAAAGGGTGAAGGCCCCGGCCTCGCCAAGCGCTACAGCGTAATGGCTTACCCTACGTACCTTTTCGTAGACGGTAACGGCGATATCGTACACAAAGGAATTGGCTACATCCCGCAGGAAGAATTCCTCGCCCTGGCCGACGTAGCCATCGGCGACAGCAGCCTCGGTACCATGAATAAGCGCTACGACGGTGGCGACCGCAGCGCCGAGTTCCTTGCTGAATATAGCCAGGTACTCACCAGCGTTTACGAACAGGAAAAAGCAGGTAAGGTATCCGGTGAATACCTCGACATGCAGGAAGACTGGTCTGCCACCGAAACTATGGAGCTCCTCATCGCCAACCCCGGAGAACTCGGAGGTAAGCGTATGCAGTACCTCATGGCGAACTCCGATAAAGTCATGGAAATCGCGGGTGCCAGCAGCTTCGTCATGACCATGCAGCAAGCCATCATCGGCCACTACATGAAAGAAAGTGGTGAGCGTAAACTTCCCGAAGTAGCCGACATTGCCAACACCTATAAACAGTACGGTGGTGGCATGACCCAACGCCTTATCGACCACTACACCATGCTTCGCGCCGAGCAGATGCAAGACAATGACGCCTACGTACCCGCAGCCGTAAAGTACTACGGAACCTACGGTAGCGATAGCCCTATGGAACTCAACTCCGTTGCTTGGACGATTTTCGAGTCCAGCGACAACGAGGCCCACCTCAAGCAAGCCCTCGCCTGGGCCAAGAAGTCCGTCGAAATGGAGCCCGGCTACGCCAACATGGATACGCTCGCGTGGCTCTACGATAAGACCGGCGACAAGAAGATGGCTAAGGAAACGGCCACTGCCGCCATCGAACTGGCAAAGAAAGATGGTCAGGACTACAGCGAAACCGCCAAGATCCTAGAGGAGAAGTAAGCCGCTGGCTTTACTCTTTTCATTTACGGACGCTCTCCTTACGGAGGGCGTCCGTTTTCTTTTGCCCCGGGTAAGGTTATTGCCCCGGTCGAGGCCTTCTAGGCTGAGTAGGTCACGGGTAAGATCATTGTCCAAATAGAGACGTTAACTTCGTTACGTCTGGGGGCAGTTCCTTTCGCGGAGCGACTAAGTGTCTTGTATTCTGTTGCTCCGCAACGCAGGAGTTCGGTCTAGAAGGCCTTTACCTGAGCAGAGATCATTCCAAAACGTAAAAAGGGCCGCCGACAAACCTGTCGACGGCCCCTTTTCAGCCTAAAGGCTGAAGAACAATTAACGCGCAAACGTAACCGCCCGCTTCTCCCGAATAACCATCACCTTGATCTGGCCGGGGTACTGCATGGATTCCTGAATCTCCTGGCTGATCTTAAAGCTCAGCTCATCAGCGTGTTGGTCAGAAACCTTATCGGCTTCGACGATGATGCGAAGTTCACGACCGGCCTGCATCGCGAAGGCAGACTCAACACCGGGGTTCTTTTTGGCAATCTCTTCCAGTTCTTTAATCCGGTTGATGTAACCGTCGAGCACTTCACGGCGGGCACCGGGGCGGGCGCCGCTGATGGCATCACAGGCTTGGACGATCGGGGAGATGATATTGTTCATCTCGATCTCATCGTGGTGGGCACCGATAGCGTTGATCACGATGGGGTGTTCTTTCAGCTTTTCAGCGAGCTCCATGCCGAAAAGGGCGTGGCTTAGTTCGCTGTCCTCCTCGGCAACCTTACCGATGTCGTGAAGCAGTCCGGCGCGCTTGGCCATCTTGACCTGCTTTTTGTTGAGGCCCATTTCGGCAGCCATGGTGGCGCAGAGGTGTGCGGTTTCGACGGAGTGCTTCAGTAGGTTCTGGCCGTAGCTGGAGCGGAAACGCATCCGGCCGACGTAGCGGATCAGGTCATTCGGCAAACCGTGGATGTCGAGTTCGACGACGGTCTTCTTGCCGATCTCCATGATCTGCTGGTTGAGTTCTTTTTTGGTCTTGTTCACCACTTCCTCTACGCGGGCGGGGTGGATGCGGCCGTCGGTAACGAGGCGCTTCAGGGAGAGACGGGCGATCTCACGGCGGATGGGGTCGAAGCTGGAGATGATGATGGTCTCCGGCGTATCGTCCACGACCAGTTCGGCACCGGTAGCGGCTTCGATGGCGCGGATGTTACGTCCTTCGCGGCCGATGATTTGGCCTTTGACCTTATCGTCGTCGAGGGCGAAGACGGAGACGGTATTTTCGATCGTCATCTCGGCGCACATTCGCTGAATGGTGTTAATGACCACTTTGCGGGCGTCCTTGGCGGCGTCCTCTTTGGCTTCCTCTAAGAGCTCGCGCTTGAGGTTGAGGGCTTCGTTGGCCGTTTTATTGCGTACATCTTCGAGGAGGCGTTCTTTCGCCTGGGCCTGGCTGAGACCGGCGATCTGCTCCAGCTCTTTGCTGAAACGGTCGTGCTGGGAGTCCAGTTCTTTCTGCTTATCCTTGGCAAGGGCGATTTCCTGATCGAGTATCTTGGTACGTTCGTTCAGTTTCTGCTCGTCCTGGACGAGGGCCTTCTGCTCTTTTGATATTTCAGCACGTTCGGAGTTGAAGCCGGAGCGTTCTTCCTGCATGGAAGTAGCTTCTTCACGGAGGGCTTCGCGCTTGGCCTTCAGCTCCACCAGCTCCTCTTCCTTCTCTTGTTTGAATTCATCCTTGAAGCGCTGGAATTTATCCCGGCTCTCCTTGATTTTTTCTTTCTTGAAGGCTTCCTGCTTGTCTTTAAATTCAGAGAAAGACTTTTCGGCTTTCAGCTTCGCTTCGGAGACGGTCTTTTCAGCCTCAAGCTTTGCATCTGTAATGACCTTTTCAGCTTCGCGCATATGCGACTCGTCCTGGATGGCGTTGGCTTGCTTTTGCTTGCCGACGACGACCATATAGGTGCCAATAATACCGAATATCAAAGCGGCGATGGCGTATATGAATTCCATTTGTTTTGATGATTGAATTGAGTGATGTAAAAATATACTACTAGGCAAAGGCACCTCGGCTCCGCTCGGTGAACGATTGGACTCTAGGCTAATCGTCGCGCTGAGCGCGGCGGTTCATCGACAGCCACCCGTTCATCGATCGGAGTCGAGATGATCGAATGTCCTATTGCATAATAGTATAAAAACAACTCAAAAAATCAACAGTTGAGGATAAGTAAGCAACGTGCTCTAAATCACTAATCGAGAATCCCTTTAGAGCATCCCTTCCACAAGAACATCCAGTGCTTTAAGCCGGTTCGCCAGTTCCCCTTCCAGACTTGTATCCATCGTATTAGGAGCACTGCGAAGTTCGTCCGCATAAGTAAGAAGGGTCATCACGAGGCAATCCTGGGTATCCTTATCGGCGTAGCGGATTTGGAAGTCATTGAAACGTTCATTGATTTCTTTTACGAGCGCGCGCACGTCTTCTTCCTCCCGTGCTTCAACGCGAAGCGGATAAGGGCGGCCGGCGACGACCACGAGGATGGAGTTTGTATCCGATGAGAATGTTGCCATTGGGTTAGTTCCGTTGCAGCCAGTCCAGGCACCGGTCGACCTCTTTTAGACAGAAATCGATGGTTTCGCGCTGTTCTTTACTGAGGTCGGCGGGGTCACTACTTGGTGCATCCGTGGTTCCGTCTTCAGTTGGTTTAGCGTTTTCGGGCTGGTGGCGTTCAAGTTTATCCTTCAGCGAGCTCACGACGCCGGTCTGGCGGTCGAGTGCTTGCTTGAGTTGTTGATTTTCGGCTACTACACGCTCGTGGTCCGCCCGTTGGCGGTCCGCAGTGGCGTTCAGTTGCCGGAGTTTTATTTCTAAGCCGTCTAGTATTGCTAGAGGTTGCATTTGCAAGTTGGGTGAGGTGGGGAGGGGCAAGCCCTTCCCTTAAAATATATAGGCACAAGATACATCGCGGGGTGACAATCGTGCAGCTAGGATGAATGGATAGGGACAAGCCCTTTCTTTACGTGCCAGGCACAAGATACTCCGGGAGGTTTTAATCTCGTAGTTCAGACATTAACGGCGTACTTCGGCACCAAGTTGTTTGGTCAGGGAGCCTTCGATTGATTTCATCACTTTGTCCACCTGTTTATCGTTGAGGGTCTGTCCGTCGGATTCGAGTTGGAAGCTGACGGCGTAGCTTTTCTTGCCGGCGCCGAGTTGGTCTTCGTTCTCGTAAACGTCGAAGAGGTTGACCTCGGTAAGGAGGTTTTTCTCGGCTTTGCGAGCAAGGCGTTCCACATCGGCAAAGCTTACTTTCTTGTCCAGGATGAGCGCCAGGTCACGACGCAGGCTTGGGAACTTGCTTGGGTTTTTGACCTGAACTGACTTTTTGGGCAGCACCTTGAGTACGTTGTCCCAGTTGATGTCGGCGTAGAAAACGTCGGTCTTTATTTGGCGCGCACGCAGGTGCAGTGGGAGGACGGCACCAAAGTTCGCCAGCACCATCGGCCCCTTATGGTACTGGATACCGTAGTTGAATTCGTTGGCCGGAGCTTCGGAGGTACGGTAGTTATCAATACCAAGACGCTGGAAGACTAATTCTACGGCTGCTTTGATGGTGTAGAAACCGGCTTGGTTCTTACCCTTCGGTTCTGGGTGCCAGGATTCAGGTTGGCGACGGCCGGTGAGGGTTAGGGTGAGGTGGTTGACTTCGGTGTACTTCTCTCCTTTTAGGTGATAAGACCGGCCGAATTCGAACAAGCGCAGGTCGTTCTGTTGGCGGTTCAGGTTGTGGGCTACCGTACCGAGCGCACTTTGGAGCATACCGGGGCGCATTACGTCGAGGTGGACGTTAGAGGTATTGTTGATGTAGACTAGGCCATCGAGTTGCTGGCCCTCCTCTACTTCGCCGTAGAAGCGGCTTTCGTCGAGGCTGAGGGCCATCATTTCGTAGAATCCATTGGCGGCCAGGAGGTCACCAATGAGCTCACGGATGTAGTTGGGGTCGGGCTGTGGCGCAACGATCATCGCGGTGGTGATCATCTGGGGGATCGGAACATTGTCGAAGCCATAGATGCGAAGGATTTCCTCGATGACGTCGATTTCGCGGAGCACCTCGCTTTTGTTGGTCGGTACGGCGACGGTGAACCCCTCGTCGTCCGAAGCAACGATTTTCATCCCCATACTTTCAAGGATACGCTGCACCTGCGGCCGCGCCAAATCAGCACCGATCACATCAACGACCCGCTGATCACGCACGCGGACCTCCAGTGGCTTAATCGGGTTGGGGTAAAGGTCGAGCAGTTCGCTGGTAACCTTACCACCGGCAAGCTCTTCTAACAATAGCGCTGCCCGTTTGAGGGCGAAAACCGTAACGTTGGGGTCACTGCCTTTCTCGAACACTCGGGCGGCATCGGTGCGCAACGTATGGCGCATGCTACTGCGGCGGGTAGTGCCAGCCTCAAAATGGGCCGCCTCTAGGAATATCTTAGTTGTACCGTCAGAAACGCCACTGTCGAAGCCACCGAAAACTCCAGCGATACACATCGGCTTGTGGTAGGCGTCGCAGATCACCAGGTCGTCGTCAGATAGCTCACGCGCCATCTCGTCGAGGCTGAGGAACTTAGTCCCTTGTGGAAGTTTTTCCACGATGATCTCTCCACCTCCGACTTTATCGAGGTCGAAGGCGTGCAGCGGTTGGCCGAGTTCGTGCAGTACGAAATTGGTAACATCCACAATGTTATTGATCGGGCGAACGCCGATGGCTTGCAACCGGGTGCGCAACCACTCGGGGCTGGGTGCAACGGTGAGGTTTTCAATTGTGAGGCCGGCGTAGCGCGGTGCCTGAGTTACATCCTGAACGGTCACCTTCACGGGTTTTCCGAAACCAGCTTTGAAGGCGGAAACGTCCGGCTTTTGCACCGCGACCTTTGCACCATGGCTGACGTTGAGCGCCGCCGCGAGATCGAAGGCAACACCGAGGTGGTTCGTCGCATCAGAACGGTTAGGCGTAAGGCCAATCTCGTAAACGTAGTCTTCTTCGAGTTCGAATACTTTAGCGGCTGGAGTTCCCGGCTTGTATTCTTTATCGAGCACGATGATGCCGTCGTGGCTCTCACCGAGGCCGAGTTCATCCTCCGCACAAAGCATACCCATGGACACTTCGCCACGGATCTTGCCTTTCTTGATCTTAAACGGTTCGCCGCTCATCGGATACAGCATTGCACCAACGGTTGCGACGATCACGTGCTGGCCGGCCGCCACGTTGGGCGCTCCGCAGACAATGGACACGGGTTCTCCCGTTCCGAGATCGACGCTGGTGAGGTTGAGGCGGTCGGCACCCGGGTGCTTACTACACTCAAGTACGTAGCCGACCACCATTCCAGCTAATCCGCCGGGGATGGATTCTACTTTTTCCATACCTTCTACCTCCAGGCCGGTGCCGGTGAGCACTTGGCCGATTTCTTCGGGGCCGATGTTTATATCCAGGTATTGGCGCAGCCAATTAAGTGAAACTTTCATAGCGCGCAAAGGTAAGATATACGTTCGAACTATAAGAGCCTGGCCGAGGCTTGCTCCATGAACGAGCGTTCAAGTTGTTATCCGAGCACGAGTATTCAAAGCTTCGCTTTGTTCCTCGCAGCTTTGCCGGAAGAAGGCAAAGAAGCAAAGGAGAGGACGTGTTTTCCGTTACGTACTCCTTCCTTTTCTCGTATTTGGGAAAAGAGGACTCGAGCAGAAAGCATTGGTTTGGTTTCGGGGGAAATACCGAGTAAGTCACGTAACCTTTAGCCATGTAATATATATCGTTAAAAAAACCCCAACGAAAGCAGCAGACACAACATCTTATTTATTTTTTTTACACCTTTGCTAACCTTAGCCATCTAAACTGGTTACGACTTATATAATTCCAGACAGATTCAAACTATGAAAACCAGCTTCTTTGCCTTGTTCATGGCCATGTGCACCTGCTGCTTCGCGCAACAGAACGTACTGAGCGTAGAACCAGCTAACGTAGCTAAGGATGTAGTACTGGACAATCTGGATAAGGATTATCAGGACATTACCACGGTCACCGTTACCAATAATGGTTCCAGAACATTGCAACTGATTAAGAAGCAAGTAGTGATCGGCAAGCCACGTGCCTGGCGATATGGCACCTTTAGCCGTCGGAACCAGAACTCGCCTTACGTTATCTCCCAGGCCAATCAGGATACCGGCCGACCCGTTACGTTAAAACCTAGCGAATCCGCCAGCTTCCAGGTGGTCCTCGAGCCAGCAGGTATCGTTGGAGACGGTAGGGTAGAGGTTCAGTTTTTCGAGATTTCCTCTCCCGGTAAGATGCTGGGCAAAGCCACGGTTACTGCCGAAATTATTCAACGCTCAGGTAGCGGACCCGCCAACCCCACTCAATCTGGAAGCGGTAATTTTAGCTCCCGCCCCGTTCCTACTTCCGTAAACCTGTTCCCCAACCCCGCCCGTGAGCGCTTTTTTGTGGAAGCTCCTCCCGGCACCAATATCGGTCGCGTCGAAGTCTCTAATGCCCTTGGTAACCGCCTGCGCAAGTACGACCGGCCAGACGGCAAGCAGGGTTACGACGTGGAGAACCTACCAGATGGGCTCTACCTTATTTCTATCTACGACGATAAGGGGAAGAAGCTTAAGACGCTGCGGTTGTTGCACCGGCAGTTCGGGGCTTAGGGATTTAGTATTTATAGTGCTTTGGTCTCTTAAGACTCCGTACGATATGGTCCGTTAAATCGTTAGCCTGCCAACAGTTAGGAGCACATAGCCTAGACGCTACCGCGAAGCAGTCCACTGCCGCAAAAATACCCGGCAGCTACGCTCACTCCCCCCTGCATCGACAGCATACTGCATTTGCTCGATTGCTTGCTCCATGATTGACAAAGTCCAACTTCCGGGAGCGCACCTGCATTCCGTAACCTTATTTCTGCGGGCATCGTAGTAACCGACGGTTACGCAGATTGGGCGCTGGTTCCGTCCGCGACATTTGAGCGCCGCCTGCCTGCCTGGCTCCGGAGCAAAGGTCTGGGCCGGATAGTGTAGATGATGGACCGGTAACTGTTTGTGGCTTAAGCTACCGCCGCCATCGCCATGAATTCGTAGTATCCACCCGGTATGGTTTTTTACCTCCACATAATCTAGGTCTGCTAAAGGAAGGGTCGTGGCTGTGCCGCTGCAGTGCATGAGCGTAAAGGCGAAAAGGGTGGCGGCGAAATATCGGATGGGCATCGTGTGAAGGTTACGGACAGTCTTACTGATGCGGAACCGCTCTGTTTTGGTGGTTCGGCAGAGGGCCGGAGGTCCGTTTTCCTTGACATAGCCTCCTACTCCCATTTATATGCTGATGACCTTACCGGCTTAATAGCACGGAAAATACAAGGCCCTCAACAACCTAAGCTTACACGTGTTGATACAATACTTCAGTCTCATATACCGTGACCGGGTGTAAATTTTTTTTACTTGATACCTTACGAAACCTACCAATTAAAAAACGGACTAACCGTAGTGTTGCACCACGATCCTAAGCGCACCGTCGTTGCGGTAAACGTCCTCTATAAGGTCGGTAGCCGCAACGATCCGCCCGGACGCACTGGTTTTGCCCACCTCTTTGAGCACCTCATGTTTGGAGGCTCCGAAAACGTACCCGACTTCGACGAAGCCCTACAGTTAGCTGGCGGTGAAAACAACGCCGTGACTGGTGCTGATCAAACCCTCTACTACGACATCCTTCCCGCCGATAATGTCGAGACCGCTCTCTGGTTGGAAGCTGACCGTATGGCCCGCCTCAAACTCGACCAGAAATCCCTCGATACCCAGAAAAAGGTTGTCGTCGAAGAATTTAAGGAAACCTGCCTTGAAGAACCTTACGGCGATCTTTACCACCACCTTAATGACCTCGTATACAAGGTTCATCCTTACCGGTGGCCGGTTATTGGTGACCGCTTCGAACACATCGAAGACGCCAGCCTCGAGGACGTGCGAAACTTTTATTACACCTACTACCGTCCCGATAACGCCATTCTCGCCATCGCCGGCGGCTACGACAACAGCCTCATTCGGAGCCAGATCGAAAAATGGTTTGGAGGTATTTCTCCTTCAGGGCCCGAACATCGCCAACCCGAACTGCCGGAAGAACCCGAACAGGTCGAAACACGCCGTAAAGAAGTAGTCGCCGACGTACCCAGCCCGGTTATCTACCTGAGTTACCGCACTCCTGCCCGGATGCATCCGGACTTTCCCGCCATAGATATCCTCTGCTTTCTGCTTGGTGGCGGCCGTTCCTCCCTGCTCTACCGACGCCTCGTTCGAGATGGCGATCTTTTTGCTGAAGTGTCCGCCAGCCATAATGATGGCCTCGATTCTGGCTCGGTAATGATCGATGCCCGCCCGGATGAAGATGCCGACTACGACGAAGCCCGCGCCGCCCTCTTCGCCACCGTAGAAGAATTCGTCCAAAAGGGCGTCACCGAACCACAGCTAGCGAAAGTGATGAACCGACTGGAACAACACAATCACTTTAAGAGCATCAACATCAGCAGCCGCGCTTCCGAACTGGCCTTTTACGCTGCCCTCGGAAAACCAGAACTTATCAACTCTGAACTAGAGCAGTATCTCGCCGTTACCGTTGCCGATGTTAACCGTGTAGCTCGCACCTACCTTCGTCCGGAAAGCCTCTCGGAAGTAGATTACTTCTGCGAAGAAGAGTAAGGCGCTATCTGGACGAAGCACGCTCCGCGTGCGAGCTTTCGAAGCAGCCTGTAGCGGCAGCTAGCTCGCACGCGGAGCGTACGTCGTCAACTCGGAGGCTGCATCGGTCAGGCTTACCGCCGGATCACAAGCTTACCAGAAGCAAATTCCCCCCCGGCAACCAGCTGGAAATGATAAGCTCCAGTAGCCAGTGCCCGCGTATCAAGACGAAAGCGTTGAACTCCTCCCGCAAGTACTTGCTCGCGACGAATCACTACACGGCCGAGCCCGTCAAACAGTATAAGTTCGGTTTTACCTGTCTGTGGTATTTCGAAGCGAACGTCTACATACTCATCGGCTGGGTTAGGGGCCGCACCGAGGAGACGGAAAGCGGTGATGGCTTCCGTATTCAATACATTGTTGACGGTAGGGATGAAGCGTTGGAGCGTTGCGTTGTGTGCTTCGGAAGTGAAGCCTGCAGCGTTATTTACGGTGATGTCGTCGGCAGTGGAGCGCCGGGTCTCGGTGGCACGCACCGCTAACTTAACCATTTTTGCACCTGCGTTCAGCGCCAGCAACTCTCCCGTTTGACTAAACCAGCTGGCCCGGATTAGGCCACGGCTTATGAGATGTTCGTTAATCTCCAGGCCAGAAAGATCTCCGGTGGTAACGCTGATAATCTCCAGACCATGACCTACTAGAAATTCACTCTGGAAGGAGACCAGGTCGAGTGCCTCTGCTAAACTGAGGGTAAGGTCATACGTACGCCCGATGGTGAATATTTCCGGTAGTACTACGTTCAGCGGCAGGCGACCCTGGCTACGACCGGGGTCCGCACTGTTGAGGATATCGCCCGTTTTTACGGCCGTAAACATCACCATCGTATCGCTTTCCAGCATCACTTCCGCGCGGCGGGGAGCAGGGAAGACTCCTGTCTCGTTCCAGTCATCCGCAAAAACGTGGCTATCGGGTACGAAGGCCCAGCTATTGCAACCAGGTACTTCGGTCAGGTCATTATTGAGTAACAGGCGTTGCATCAGATAAAGGTCGATGGTGGAAACGCTCTGGCTACAGTTCATGTCCATGGCAACAACCTGTAGCGGGTCGGTGATTTGTGGGACCTCGAAGCCCATCAGGTACCGCTGGGTCAGGAAGATCTCAAAACTGGAGAGGCCGTTTGCGTAGTCGCTGGTCTTCACGGGTTCTACGTAATACATGCGGCGCATGGAGAGGCCGGCAATTGTGCTCGCAACACCACTTTCATCAACGGCCAGGTCGATCGCGAAGCTACCGTCCGGATCGGAAAGCTGGAAGGTGGTACCTTCCACTTCATTGCCATCAAGCGTCATCGCCTGAGAGCTGATGTTACCTACCACACTGGTCGTTACTTCCACAAATCCCGGAAGATAGGTAACCGGTACCAACAGAGGAACGCCATTACGGACAGCACTTACTTCCAACTCAATTGGCTGATCAACCAAGTCAATGTCCGTCTCACCGGGGCTGTTGCCTAGCTGTAAGTGGATGAAGAAGAGTACGTCAATATCGCCCGTAAGTGGAACTCCCTCCGTGCCGTTCACAACGAAGGAGAAGCTGCTGTTGTCCTCGTTGAACTGTGGGTCAATAGCACCGGCAGACAAGTGAGTGATGGTCGCTAGGGAAGGGTTACCCAGCGCGAAGGTGCCGGCAATGGTCGCAATATTGGCCATTCCCTGGATAGAAACCGGAATGCGAACATCGTTGCCGGGGAAACTTCTCGCACCACCGATCACGATTTGGGCGTTGCCAGTGGTGCTTATTTCTACGCTCTGGCAACCTGTACTGCTGCCACAACCATTAGCTACCGTGAGGCAGACCTCATAGGTGCCTACGGTGGGGAAGACGTGCTGTGGGTTAGGCTCGGTAAGAAGGGCGGAACCGTCGCCGAAGTCCCAGCTGTACGCACCGGCCCCGGATTGATTGGAGAAGTTTACCGCTAGTCCGTCCACAGATGTTGCGAACGCAACTTCCGCAACTTCGCCGCTGCCGCCGCCGGTGATGCCGGAGAAATTCACTTCCATACAGCCTTCAGAGCTGAATGCACGGATGGCGTAGTCTCCCGGAGGAGCAGGGATGTAAAGTGGTCCGTTAACGTCCTCGAAAACGTCGGTTACAGGTCCGGATACCGCAACGCGGTAAGGCCCTGATCCGGCGATGAAATCGAGGTGAAAACCGCTGCTGTCGCAGCTGTTGTTAATCGTAACGTCGAACAGGTTGGCGGAAGTGCTCTGTACCGTAACCGTGTCCGTGTCCAGACAGCCGGTAGCGTCGGTTACTTTAATTTTGTATTCGCAAGGCGTTCGGTTCTCCAGCTCGAATTGGACATCGCTGGTGGTGAAGGTGGTATCGGTGGTTCCATCACACAGGCGGGTTACTTCCACCACGAACGGGCTAACGCCGCCGTTAATGTCGCTCCACAACTGATTAAGCTGGTTACAATTATTGAAGATTAGCGATGTCACTAGATCCAGATCTGTGGTTATATTCTCGATGGTAAACTGATTGGTTTCGATGCAGCCAATACTATTGGTTACGAATACGGTGTAGTCTCCGCTCGGTAGGTTGTCACGACTCAGGCTGGTTTGTTCGGTGATCAGGCTGTCATTTATCGGGCCATTGTACACGATGGTGAAGGGCGCGCGGCCGCCGGTGATTTGGAGGTCGAAGGAGCCAAGTTCGTTACATTCTCCGGATGCGGAGGTCAGGTCGAACAGGTCAATTGGTGCCGGGAAGACCGTTATGATGTCTGTAACTGTACAGCCGGCGGCGTCGGTAACGATGATCTTATAGTCGCAGGGCGGAAGGTCGAACAGCTCAAAGCCAACTTCTCCGGATACGAACTCCGTCATCGTCGTGTTGTCACATAAGCGGATTACCTCGATGGAGAAAGGACCAGTACCGTTAAGAATGTCGATCCAGACTTGGTTGTACTGTCCGCAATCGTTACTAATCAGAGCCGCCTGAAGTACAAGGTTACTGGTCGTTTCCTCAAGCGTTACGGTCTCGGTTTCTACGCAGCCATTTGAGTCGGTAACCGTAATGGTGTACTGGCCAGAGGGCGTACCGTTGATGGCCAGGACGTTACCATTCACCGTATTGGAACCCGACTGCTGGCCACTGTATACTACCTGGTAAGGTGCTGTGCCGCGAATGAAGGATAGGTCGATCCTGCCGTTCTGACCACAAGGGCCACTCACCGGGTTGGGGGTAAAGAGATTCGCAGCTGCGTTTTCTACGCAGCTTTCTGTCGTTACCATACAGCCAAAGGCATCGGTAACTCTAACTTCATAGCAGCATTCTTCCAGATCGAATAATTCGAACTCAATACCGTCAAGGGAAAAGGTCGTGTCAATAACCCCGTCACAAAGGCGGGTTACTTCTACCTGGAAAGGGGCTGCCCCACCGTTAATATCGTTCCAAAGCTGATTGTACTGCCCACAGTCATTATTAATAAGGGCGGTTTGCAGGTCTAGGTCGCTAGAGGTGTCGATGATGGTCACCGTTTCTGTTTCGGTACAGCCATTGACATCGGCAACGGTAAGGGTATAGGTGCCAGCGGGGAGGTCATCAAGATTAAAGGCTCCAGTATTGCTTGAATGAATGCCGTTAACGGGTCCGCTGTAGATCAAGGAGTAAGGCCCGGTTGCGAAGCTATTCATAACTATGACCTCAAGGCTGCCTGACTGCCCGCAGACGCCATCGGTTTTGATGGTATTGAAGAATTGGTAGGGTTCGACGGTGACCGTTTGCATGGTCATACAGCCGTTCACATCGGTTACCTTGATTTTGTAGTCGCAGGGGATGATGTCAAAGACTTCAAAGCCGTTACCAATGACTTCTACATCTACCTCCTCGTTGTCGCAAAGGCGGATGACTTCTACAGTGTAGGGTCCTACGCCGCCTTCTATATCGTTCCATATCTGGTTCGGCGCGCCACAGTCGTCGGTTACTATACTGGGAATCACTTCCAGGCTGCCGTCGTTGAGTAGGGTGATGGTTTCCGTCGCTTCGCAGCCGTCAGCGTTGGTGAGCATGAATACATAGGTGCCGGCGGGCAGGTCTGAAACACGGTAAGTGTGTGAGGCAAGGTTGACGCCGCTGCTAACCGGCCCTGTCCAATCGATGAAGTAGGGGTAGGTACCTGCGGTTACCTCCAGGTCGATGATGCCTGTACCGCCACAAGCACCGTTGAGTGCCGTAAGGATAAGGATGCTATCATCAGTGTTAACGCCAACCGCTACCGTTTTGGAACTGAAGCAGTTGTTGGCATCAGTCACTTCGATCGTATACGTACAGTTAGGAAGGTCAGTGAGGTCGAAGATGTTGTCCAGGGTAGTGAAGGTCTGGCTCTCTTCGGGACAAGCATCGGTAGTTACCGATACGGAGAAAGGAGCTTCACCGCCACTCAGCAGTGTACGAATATTGTCCAACTGGCCGCAGCCAGCACTATAGATAAAACTGGATTGGTTGGCGGAGGAAAGGCCGGAGGTAACGGTCATTTCAGTCGTCGCCGAACAGTTGCCAAAGTCGGTAACCGTGAAGGTGTAAGTACCCGGAGGTAGTTCCAGCCAGCCCGTTCCGGTGCCATCAATGGTCGTACTTCCGGAAATGGTGCCGTTATACACAACTGTATAGTTAGGTGTGCCTCCGGCAACGGTGAGTTGCAGTCCCGAGTTATTGCCGTCGCAGGCCGTAATTAGCTGGTTTACGTTAAAGTCGAGGTTGCCGCCGTTGTCTTCCACGAAGATGGTCTCGGCCTGGTCGCAACCGTCAGCCGCCCAAACGGAGAAGTTGTAAGTGCCGGCGGGCAGGTTGTTAATCACCGTGATTTGCTCACTGGTGTTGATCGTACCCGAAACCGGACCGGTGTAATTAATGGTGTAGGGCGGAAGGCCGATGGAGATGTTTACGCGGGCGGCACCCGGTAGGGCACAGTTGGCTGGCGTCGCTGAAACACTGACTTCCATATCACCGTTGGCGACGATCAGGGTCTCGGTAAACGAGCAGCTAAAGGCATCGGTCAGGGTGAGAGTATATTCTCCGGCGGGTAAAAACCGTAGCCGGAAGTTGTAACCGTTTACCGTTACGTCGCTACTCACCGGGCCGTTCAGGACGACGGAGTAGGGGAGCGTACCGTTGGGAGCACGTACGATGATCTCACCAAGGCTGCCGTCGCAACCTGCGGGTTCAGCCCAGGCCTCCACGGTAACACTACCGCTGGCGGCGTCGATCGTCACGGACTGCGTAAGGCTACATCCTGCCGCGTCAATAATGCTAACATTATAGTTGCCTGCTCCCAAAGGAGTAATGGCGAAGTGGGAAGAATTGGTGGTAAAGGTCCTGTGTAAATCTCCACTTAAGTAAACAGTGTAAGGAGCGACTCCTGCTGTAACAAGGCTAACGTCAATACGCCCGTTTTCGCCACAACCGGCGGCGGTAGGCGTCATCGTGCCTGTCATGCCGCCTTCGCTGTCGAAGATGGTGAAGTTGAAGACTATTCGGCAGCCATTGCCGTCTTCGACTGTTGTCACGTAATCTCCGGGAGGGAGGTTGCCAAAGTAGAATTGTCCGTTGCTACTACTCGCCGCTCGGCAAACCGGACCAACGTAGTGCGCAGAGTAGGTCGGGCTGCCGCCGCTGATCTCAAAGGTGATACTACCACCAGACTGCCCGCAGGCTGTCCCAGTTTGGCCAAGTACTTCCAGGTCAAGACCACAAGTGGAGGAGCAGTCGACAGTTAAGTTGTAATTTGAAATAGCACCGTTGTACCCGTCAACTACAATATAGTAGGTGCCCGCAGGAAGGTTACGAACAATCTGCTCGGAGCTGGTACCGGAATTCTGGCTGTACTGCAGGCCGCTACGGCGGCTACACTCGCTCAGTAGGAACAATTCGAGGTTCGCGCTGAGACCCGTAAGGTCGATGGTTACGATTCCAGATTCGGTGGTCGTAAAGGTGTGTACGATTTCTGGCCCGTTATTCTCTACGTTCAGTTGGGGACCGCAGGTGTAAGTGCTCACGTCATCCGCGCCACCTGAGTTGGTGCCGTTGTAAGGTGTACCGCAGGAAAGAGGGACGCTCTGGCTGCAATCAAGGTAGCCACAGCTTAGCTCAAGGCGGTAATTACCTCCCACGCCGGCAGCACCCTGATCAACGATGATGTAGTATGTCCCGTTAGGAGCATCTTCTAGTACAATACCTTCGTTATTGGTAGCATTATTAGAGTAGGTGCTGGAACCGATGACGGTGTAGTTGCCGCAGTCGCCGGTAAGCAGAAAAAGGTCCATGTTAAGACCTGGGGTCATGATCTCGATGCCAACCTGAAGGTCGCCGGCAGAGGTCTTTTCAAAAACGTAAACCCGGTCAGGGCCTTGCATCTGTACTCCGGTAGCTCCGGGGTAACTGGTGATCTGGTTGCCCGCACCAATCGTCGTTTCGTTGGGTAGGTAGTCACCACAGGAAATAACGGTTGCCTCGTCACACCAGCCGGAGGAGCCGTTACATGGGCCAGCCGTATAGTTAATCACGCCCGCTGCATCAGCAAAACAAGCGTTGATATAGGTTTCCCCGTTACAGCCACACACAAAGTCTGTGCTGGTCTCGCAATCATCGGTGTCAGAAATCTGGGTAGGATTCACGCAGTTGGCGTCGCATCCGCCGGTAGTGTAGCTTCGTACACCGCTGGCTTCCGCCAGGCAGGCGGAGGCGTATTGCTCGCCGTCGCAACCGCAAACTGGGCCACTATTTGGTGTACAGCTTAGGGTGATTACGCCGGTCACCTGGTTCACGCTCGTACCGCTGCTGATTATGATCAGGCCGGGGTCATAGCAAGTTCGGTCGCCCGCATCGCAGAGGCCAGAGTAGTAATTTACCACACCAGCGGCTTCCGCTTCACAGGCGTTTCCGTAAGTAATACCGTTGAATCCGCATACAGGCTCGTAGGCCATTGGGCAGTCCGCCGCCGGGGTCATATTCTCGACGACCAGACCGGGGTTCCAGCATGCACCAGCGGTGTAAACTGTTATACCGGCGGCTTCCGCAAAGCAGCTGTTGAGGTAAGTCACACCATTACTTCCACACACGGGGCTTACGGTGAAGGAGCAATCAGTGTCCGTAGCGAGGTTCAGCGTGTCTGAAGTAACGGCGTGCTGTAGAAAAATGGCATCGACGAATATGAGACTATCGACCACTATCCGTGCCTCATCGAGGGTCTCAGCATCGAAATTACTGGCCAGGGGTAGTTCCAGTCGTGCGATCGCTCCGTTTATCGGGCGGTTCACGTGGTTGATGGCTGTGATGGAAAGGGAGAGTTGGTGTGTGGCACTATCTACTTCGGTTACCTGCAGCAGTTGCTTGACGGAAAGCAGAGGGGCGCCGTTTATCTCAGGGCTATAATAGTGGTAGTTAGCCAGTAAGCCAGCCGTTGCGGTTGCTCGTAAGCTTAGACTTTGAAATTTGTCGTAAACGCCTTCACGGCCGTTGATCACCACATCGAGTAACAACACGCTGCCTTCAGGGCGTAGTTGGATGCCAGCGGACATCAGCCGAAGCGTCGCTTCGTGGTTGCCACTGGTGTCCGGACGAACCCACGGGTCGGTTTGTTGGGCGGGGACGCGGGTGCGATGAAAGTTGGAAAGCATGGCCTGAAGGTCACGGCTGGCAACCCGTCCGTCTCCGTCCATATCCGTATAGGCGAAGTTCATTCCGTTAGGGAAAGTATCCGGCCAAGTAGTATCCACTGGTTGGCCAACCCAGTTAAGGGAAGCAGCAGGGCGTTCGTAGCGTTTAGTGCCGTAAGCGTAAGCCCAGAAGATCAGGTCCGCTTCGTCAACCACACCGTTGTTACTGGCGTCTCCTGGCCAGACCATAGTTTGCTGTCCCGAAAGTGGGGAAACGAAGAATATTGACAGTAAAATGCAAGTACTAAGCGTGAAAATATTTTTCATAGTCGAGATTATGGGATGGAAAACTTGCCTACTCGGGCTAAACTGGCGGAGCGCGAACACGTTGGAATAATGTCTTATTTTTTAGGCTTTTTGTTTGTGCCTTGCGGCTATAAAGACGAAAACGTGGACAATACTTCCTTAAAGTAAATTCTATTTGTGTAGGCGCAACGAGAAGGCGTATAATAAGCCACACCACATAGAACTTTTCCTTGGCCATAAAGGTAATCATACTAAGCTACTTAAAAGGACTAAAATTGCCGCATTGTACCACTTCCACTCATTTACATACCGTTTACGAAACGATAAAGGACTATTTGATGAACTCAGGTACGCAAATTATCGTTAGATTTGGAAAGTCCTACCATCAGGTTTTACCATATTATAGGTTTTTTAGCAGGGCGTAATCAGAAGACTATAAAATTAAGTAGATTTAATCTAAATAGTTATTGGGCCTTAACATGAGCCTTTCTTACTGGCTTAGAACCATCCGAAGTCGTAGCTTTGCGGCAAGCTTGGAAAGACCGTTTAAATGGGCCTTCCCTAGCGATTCCAAGCCCATTCTGGGCTACTTATCTTAGTTTTAACGCAATCAGGCGTATGAAATCTCTCAAGCGACTGACCGGCATTCTTTCCACGATGCTTTTGGTCAACATTACTTTCCAATCTCAGGCCCAGGCCAGTGGGAGTAATCTTCTATTTTACGGCCTCGCCGCCGTAGCCTTACTTATTTTCTTCTTCATCGTGATTAGCGTTGCCGACAACTTCATGGTTATCGAGTCCAACGAATCTGGGATCAATGGAGAGAAGGCAAATATGGGGCTATACCCGAGGCTCAGCGAAATCTTCAGTAAGAAGGCACCCGCTTATCTTGAAGGAGAGCATACATATAAACTGAGTAAAGGCTACGACATTCCACTGGAAGGCAAAGCTGCTGATCACGTTGACAGCACTACTTCTGCTACCCGTTTTGCCGCCATGCCTCCTGACTTTATCGGCCTCAAGCCTATCCCTAAAGTGGTGGTTGAAGTCGGTGATTCCGTGAAGGCGGGCGATGTGATCTATTTCGACAAGAAAAAAGACCGGATCAAATTCGTAGCTCCCGTTAGTGGTGAGGTGATCGAAGTTAATCGTGGTTTCCAACGTTCTATTGCTAGCATCGTTATTCTGGCTGATAAAGACCAGGTGAACCGCACTTACACCGTACCGTCCGAAGGTGCCTCCCGCGAAGAACTCGTTGAGTTTTTGCTGGAGAGTGGTGCTTGGGCGGGTTTTCGTCAGCGTCCTTATAACGTAATCGCTGATCCCGAAGTAACGCCTCGCGACATCTTCGTCTCTACCTTCGATACCGCACCACTGGCGCCCGACCGCAAACTACAAATCGCTGGCCGTGAGGACGTGTTCCAGGCAGGCGTCGATTTACTCCGTCGCCTGACGCCCGGTCTCGTCTACCTCGGTCTCGACGGTCGTGAGACAGGGAAAACGGCCTTTTCTAATATCAACGGTGCCGAAAAGCGCTACTTCATCGGTGCCCACCCAACGGGTAACGTTGGCGTACAGATGCACCACATCCACCCCGTCGGCGCAGGCGAAGATACCGTTTGGACGCTCGATGTGAACGCTGTTCTTTTGATTGGTGAAATCTTCAAAAATGGCCGTTACAACTCTGAGCGCGTCGTCGCTCTGGCTGGTGCGACACTTACGACTCCCCGTCATGTTCGTACCTACGCAGGTGCCAACCTCGGTGAACTACTGAAGGGTAACACCCTCGATAATGTCCGCGTAATTAGTGGCGACGTACTGACCGGCGATGCCGTAGGTACCGAAGGCTACCTCGGTTACTACGACGATCAGGTCACGGTACTAACGGAGGGTAACGAAGCCGAACTCTTCGGTTGGTTGCTACCCCTTAAGCCCCGCGGCTCCGTATCTCTCACCATCCCGACTTTTGGTGATTTCGCGGCGACGACCAATACCCACGGTGAAAAGCGTGCTTTTGTAGTCAACAACGTTTACGAAGGGGTGATGCCGATGGACATTTATACCCAGCAACTGATGAAATCCATTATGGTGCAGGACTTCGAATCAATGGAAGGCCTTGGTATCTACGAACTCGTGGAAGAAGACGTGGCTTTGGCAGAATTTGCTTGCGTCTCTAAACAACCACTGCAGAACATTCTGCGCGACGGTCTTAACATTATGCTCGAACAGGGATAATCCACAAAGAACAATTGATGTCCGTTTTGGCGGTGCATCTCCAGCTAGAATAGCAATATGAAAGCATTACACGACTTCGTCAAAGGATTTGAACCAGCTAAAGATAATAAGCTGGCCCACACGACTTTTGACGCTTTCTACACCTTCCTCTTTCAGCCTGATGTGGTGACGACTGACGGCACCCACATTAAGGATGGCATGGACCTCAAGCGCCTGATGGTGAATGTGGTGCTGGCTCTGCAGGTGCTGTACATTTTCGGTACCTGGAACATTGGTCACCAGCACTTTCTGGCGCTGGGCGAGCATACTGGTATGCTGGAGGGTTTCCACCTCAAGGTCATTTATGGCTTGATTCAGATTTTACCTATTTTTGTTGTCACCCACGTTGTAGGCCTTGGCATCGAATTTATTTATGCCGCCAGGAAAGGACATTCCGTAGAGGAAGGTTTCCTGGTTTCCGGTGCTCTGATTCCGCTTATCATGCCACCGGATATTCCTTTGGTTTGGCTGGCCTTCGCCATTGTTTTTGCCGTTATTCTTGGTAAGGAAGCTTTCGGCGGTACGGGCATGAACATCTGGAACGTCGCTCTCTTGGCGCGCGTTTTCATCTTCTTCGCTTACCCCACTACTATCTCCGGAGACGAAGTGTGGGTTAGCGGCATCGAGAAAATTGGTACGGAATACTTCGCAGCCAGCTACGGTTGGGCGCACGGCTTATTCGACATGGTCTTCAGCAGCGCCGGACTCAGCCAATTTGGCGCTGGTGGGCAAGCTGTCGTTGATGGCTGGACGGGAGCAACTCCTCTTGGCATCGCAGCAAAAGAGGGCTGGGAAGGAGTTACCGCTGTCTATTCCACTGATGCCATGTTCTTTGGCGGCATTCCCGGATCTATTGGTGAAATGAGCGTTCCCCTGATCGTCATCGGTATGGTCTTCCTGATCGTAACAAAGATCGCTGACTACCGCGTAATCTTTGGCGGCCTTATCGGTTTTGTCGTTTGTGCGCTGCTGATGAACGCCATCGCTCCTCCGGTGGATGCGCTGACTGTTGATACTCCCGGCATCTTCAAGTTCATGGCCATTCCGTGGTATTACCAAATGATCATGGGTAGCTTCTTGTTCGCGATTACCTTCATGGCTACCGATCCGGTTTCCAGTGCGGATACGCCAACGGGTAAGTGGATCTACGGTTTTCTGATCGCCTTTATCGGCCTCATCATTCGCGTGATGAACCCAGCTTATCCCGAAGGCTGGATGCTTTCCATTCTGCTGATGAACACTTTCGCGCCGCTCATTGATCACTATGTTTATCAGGCCAATATGAACCGCCGTGCTAAGCGTACTTCCGTGATGGCGGAGCAGCGTAACGAACTCATCACCAAGCGTGGTGCTACCCATATTTTTGATGAGACCTCTGCCGCTGACCTTACGGGAACGGGAAACGATGGGTCTTTCAAACGTGGAGCTACTGTATAACAAAATCCTCGTTAGGTGTTCCATTAGGGCGCTGAGCGCAGGTGCAAAGAAAGGATGAAGGCAGGGGAGGCTAATCCGCCAACCCCGCTTTTTGAAAAACTTACTTCGCACCTGCGGCCGCGCCTCATTAAAGTAACTTTAAAAGAATAACCATGAGTACGAAATATATCTATACGTTCGCCCTGATTATGACGGTACTGGTAGCGCTGATGCTCGCCGGTTCTAAAGTAGTGCTCGGCCCGATCGCAGAAGTCAACGAAGACATTTTCAACAAACGCCAGATTCTGGAAGCTATTTCCGTCCCGCTGGAAGAGTCCGGTAAATCTGTTGCTACACTTACCGATCAGGAGGTCCTCGATATCTTTGACAAGCAGGTGGAGCAGGCCGTAGTAATGGCCGACGGCGAAACCGTTGAAGGCGTTGAAGCCATTGAAGTAGACATGGCCAAGGAGCGCAAAAAAGACGAAACAGAACGCATGTACCCAGTGTACGAAGTCGCGCTGGACGGCACCAAGTACTATATTTTTAGTGTACGCGGTAGTGGCCTCTGGGATGCGATCTGGGGAAACATCGCCCTAAAGGAGGATATGAACACCGTCGCTGGTGTTTCCTTCGATCACGCAGGTGAGACGCCTGGCCTTGGTGCTGAAATCAAGGACAATGCCAAGTGGCGCAGCCAGTTTGCCGGCAAGAAAATTTACGATAATGGCAAATACGTTTCCGTATACGTCCGCAAAGGCGGCGCTGTCGATATGGACCACGAAGTCGACGGCCTTAGCGGCGCAACCGTTACTGCCGACGGCGTTACCGACATGCTGTACAAAGGCCTGAAGGCCTACGAACCTTACATGAAGGAGGCAGGAAACGGCCCCACCAGCATGCTCATCAAATAAAAAAGCTACCCGGAAAACTTCGGTTCTCCACCTGATAAATATCCATCAAAATGGCTACAACCACCGAGATAAAAGCTCCTAAAAGCGAACCACTGTTTGGCAAGAAGGAAAGAATCCTTTTGACCGATCCGCTACTGGACAACAACCCAATTACCATCCAGGTACTGGGTGTGTGTTCTGCGCTTGCCGTTACCTCTCTTGTCTACCCATCCCTGGTGATGGCCGTGGCGGTGGTGTTCGTATGTGCATTTTCTAGCCTGGTGACCTCGTTGCTCCGCAACTCGATCCCCAAGGCCGTTCGTCTGATCGTTCAGCTGGTAATCATTGCTACTCTAGTAACTCTCGTGAACGAAGCGCTCAAGGCGATTAATTACCCCGTTTATAAGCAGCTTTCTGTTTACATCGGCCTCATCATCACGAACTGTATCGTGATGGGCCGACTGGAAGCTTTCGCAATGGCCAACAAGCCCTGGCGTTCCTTTATCGACGGTATCGGCAACGGCCTCGGCTATGGTCTGATTCTCGTGGTAGTTGGTGCTATCCGCGAGATCTTCGGCAAGGGTACGCTCTTCGCCGGCTCCGGTATCGCAATGCGCTTCATCGGCCCGGGCCAGGAGTACATGATTGATACAGCTACGGCCGGTCAGTGGGGTAGCAGCTGGTTTGGCTGGTACGCTAACAACAACCTGATGGTGATGTCCGTCGCGGCGATGTTCGTGATTGCCATCCTGATCTGGATTCAGCGCTCTCGCAACCCTAAACTTGTAGACATATCCTAGAAACTAGGGAACTAGTATCGAGCTTCTAGTTCTCTATCCTCTAACTTTCTAGTTTCTAACTTCTAATACTTCTCCCATGGGCGATTTCATAAATATCTTCATCAAGTCAGCGTTCATTGAGAACATGATCCTGGCTTACTTTCTGGGCATGTGTTCCTTTTTGGCCGTGTCTAAGTCGTTGAATACTGCTTTTGGCCTTGGCCTCGCAGTGATCTTCGTACTTGGCATCACCATGCCGATCAACTGGCTCATCAACGAGTACCTACTGGTAAGCTTCGAGCTGGAGTTCCTGCGGTTCATCGTATTCATTGCCGTGATTGCTTCTACCGTACAGCTGGTGGAGATGGTGGTGGAGAAGTACAGTCCGGGGCTTTATGCGGCTTTAGGTATTTTCCTTCCGTTGATTACGGTGAACTGCGCCATTCTCGGTGGCAGCCTCTTCATGGTTAGCCGTGAGTACAATCTGACCGAGTCCATCGCCTTTGGCCTTGGTGGTGGTTTTGGTTGGTTTCTGGCCATCATCGCGATTGCTGCCATCCGGGAGCGTATCCGTTACTCCAATGTGCCACCAGCGCTGCGGGGCTTGGGTATGGCTTTTCTGCTCACCGGTCTTATGGGCCTTGCGTTCCTTTCACTGTCTGGCATTGACCCGGCGGTATTCGGTGGCTGGACTCCTGCTAAGTAAGCTCGGCCGGTCGATGTACCGAAAAATAACACAAATCACTGAACAGAAAGGGGTGTATTTCTCTTTTATCAGTACAATAAGAATAAAGTGGCGGTTCCCTTTTGGTACCGTCCGATCTATAAAAACCGAATAAGATGACTACGATTCTTTACGCGGTCTTAGTTTTTACCGCAGTGGTTTTGGCCCTGATCACTATGTTGATCGTTGCCCGCAAAAAGCTTGTGCCCCAGGGTGAGGTCAAACTCATCATTAACGGTGATACCGAGAACCCTTTACTGGTACAACCAGGCAGTTCTTTACTTACTGTCCTTTCAGACAAAAACATCTTCCTACCCTCCGCATGTGGCGGAGGTGGAACGTGCGCTATGTGCGAATGCCACATCACTTCTGGTGGCGGCGACGTACTGCCTACAGAATTGAACCACCTGACCCGTCGCGAAGCTGCAGAACACAAACGCCTAGCCTGTCAGGTAAAGGTGCGTCAGGACATGGAAGTCCAGATTCCCGAAGAAATCTTCGGCATTAAGAAGTGGGACTGTACCGTTAAGTCTAACTATAACGTAGCGACCTTCATTAAGGAGTTCGTAGTTCAGTTGCCTCCCGGTGAGACGCTCGACTTCGAATCTGGTGGCTATATTCAGATCGACGTTCCGAAAGTGGTCGTTGATTTCAAGAATTTCAACATCGATGCTCACCCCGATCACCACGATCAAGAGGATAAGTTTCAGCCAGCCTGGGACCAGTTCAAGATGTGGGGTCTCCAGATGAAGAACGATGAGGAGCAGTTCCGCGCCTACTCCATGGCCAACCACCCGGCCGAGGGCGATATCATCATGCTTAACATTCGCATCTCTACACCACCGTTTGACCGCAAGAAGGGCGGATGGATGGACCTCAACCCCGGTGTGTGTTCTAGCTACGTTTTCGACCAGGTACCTGGCGATAAAGTGACGATCTCCGGCCCGTACGGTGAATTTTTCATCAAGCCGAGCCATAAGGAAATGGTTTACATCGGTGGTGGAGCCGGAATGGCGCCGTTGCGCAGCCACGTATTTCACCTCTTCCACACCATGAAGACGGAACGTAAGGTTAGCTACTGGTACGGTGGCCGCTCTAAAGCGGAACTGTTCTACGGCAGTGACTTTGCTATGATCGAAAAGGAATTCCCTAACTTCAGCTACCACATCGCCCTGAGCGAGCCGCTGGCAGAAGACAATTGGGATGGAATGACCGGTTTCATCCACCAGGCAGTATTCGACAACTACCTCAATAGTCACGCCGAGCCAGAAGAGATCGAGTACTACCTATGTGGCCCTCCGATGATGCTTTCTGCGGTGCAGAATATGCTCGCTGAGCTTGGTGTCCCCCAGGAGAACATTGCTTTTGATGACTTTGGTTAATCATACTTTCTAGGCTGAAGCCTGAAGAAAAGCAGGCCAAAACCTGCCGAACGGGAAGCCCCGGTTGCGTTATGCAGCCGGGGCTTTTTTCTGGGTACTGCTCACTCCGTGAGGGCGTTTACGATGCGCTCTCCGAGCGCGAACGTCAGATCTGTGCTCTGCTCGAAGAAGCTTTGCTTAAAGTAAGACGTAGGAGAAGAGGAGGTAAAGATTAATCTGTTGACGAAAAGGTGGATAATTCCTCCAAAGAAATCCGGCCCTCATAAATAGCCTTACCCACAATAGCGCCGAAGCAATTAAGCTTAGCAAGCGCTTCCAAGTCGGAGAGGTCGGTAACTCCGCCGCTGGCGATGAGGTTTACGTCGGGCTGTTCCCGGCGGATGCGGGCGTAGAGCTCGCGGGCGGTACCCTGGAGTAAACCGTCTTTGCTCACGTCGGTGCAAATGGTATAGCGAACGCCTTTTTTGACGTAGTCCTGCAGGAATTCAAACAGTTCCCGATCGCTGGACTCTTCCCAACCGGAAACGGCGATCTTGTCTCCGTGAACGTCGGTGCCAAGGATGATTTTTTCTGCACCGAAGCGTTCGATCCAACGGAGGAATACCTCTGGGTTTTTAACGGCGATGGTACCGCCGGTGATCTGGGCTGCGCCGGCCTCGAATGCGATGCGAAGGTCTTCGTCGGACTTCATGCCGCCGCCCCAGTCGATGTGCAAGCTGGTACCGCCGGCGATTTTTTCCAGTACTTTGTGGTTTACGATGCCGCCGCCGCGGGCGCCGTCGAGGTCTACTACGTGGAGACGCTTAAGGCCGGCTGCTTCGAATTCACGGGCCACGGCGAGCGGATCTTCGTTATAGATGGTCTTGCGGTCGTAATCGCCCTGAGTTAGGCGGACGCACTTGCCGTCGATTAGGTCTATTGCTGGGATTATATGCACGGGGCTATATTGATA
>JAPKCQ010000459.1 GCA_026421165.1 Lewinella sp.
GAGTTCGAGGCGAAAGTCGATGGGATCTTTGCCTGCTGCGGTGGCTACTTCATCGAGAAAAGCCTGCTCGGCGCCAGCGATGAAATTAGAGCGGGGTGCGCGCCAGGCTCCGGTGGTGATGTTGGAATCGAGGCTAATATTTTCGGCCAGGTAGTTGTCCACTGATCCTGCGGGAAAGCGGTTAGCGAATACGGGGCTGCCGCTGGTGCCGGTTCCGCGGACGTGGAAGGCGACAAGCTTACCGTCGGCGTCGAGACCAGCGCGATAAGTCACGAGGTAATCAGGGCGGTAGGTGCCCTGGGTCATATCGTCTTCGCGGGTGTAGGTGAGTTTTACCGGAGCCTTCACTGCTTTAGAGATCAGGGCTGCTTCCACGGCGAAGCTTCCGTAGAGGCGACGGCCGAAGCCTCCGCCCATGCGGGTCATGCCTACGTCAATGTTGGCGGGATCCATATCGAGGAGCGTCGCGATGGATTTCTCCAGGAATTCAGGTGTTTGGACTGGTCCGTGGAGTTCCGCTTTTTCGTCGGTGACGTGGGCGAAGAAGTTCATCGGTTCCATCGTGTTGTGGGGCAGGAAGGGAGCGAAGTAGGTAGACTCAATGATCGTTGCTGCGCCTTCGAATGCTTGTTCAGGATTTCCGTCGCGGCGGGCTTCTTCTACTTTTCCGGTTTCGAGCAGGCTGGCCATTTTGCTACGGTGGCCATCGGAGCTCTCCGCGGGAGTAACGCGTTTCCATTCGGCCTTAACGGCTTTTTTGGCCTGCATCACCTGCCAGGTGGAGTTACCGACTACGGCGATTTGCTTGCGCACGGTTGGCCCGTCGGACCATTGCATTTCTTTTCCTTCAGGCGCGCAGTCGATTTCAAACACATCAACGATTCCGGGCATTGCCAAAGCTGCGTCGGCGCTGAAGGAAGCAAGCTCCATACCGAAGGCGGGTGGGTGGATGATGCCGGCGTGGAGCATTCCCTCACGCTGCACATCAATACCGAAGAGGGGCTTACCGGTTGCGATCTTGCGGGCGTCGACGTTCTTTTTGCCCTGGCCGATGATCTTGAAGTCTTTAGGGTCCTTTAGTTCTACTTCTTCCGGCACGGGCATGGTAGCTGCGAGTGCCGCGACTTCGCCGTAGCCAATTTTCTTTTCTCCGGGACCGTAGATCATACCATTTTCGGTACGGAGTTCGGCGACGTCCACCGCCAGTTTTTGGGCGGCAGCGGCGAGGAGCATGGCGCGGGCGGTGGCGCCGGTGGTACGGAGGGGCGTCCAACCCTGGCGGATACTCTGGCTACCGCCTGCGATCTGGCGGGTGAACTTCTCGGCATCGAGTTTTCCTTGTTCAACGATTACGTTGTTCCAATCAACGTCCAGTTCCTCAGCGATGATCATCGGCATCGAGGTCTTTACGTTCTGGCCAATTTCCGGATTGGGGCTCATGATGGTCACCACGCCGTTTTCGCCGATTTTAATAAAGCCACTGAATTCGGTGAATTTTTCGGGCATTACCAGTTCGGGAGCCATAATGGCTACCGCCTTTTGCTCGCAGGAGGTGAGGATGGAGAAGCCGAGGAGGAAACCGCCACCGGTGGCAGCGGAGACTTTTAGGAAATTTCTACGATTGGTATTGGTAGTCATATCGTTAGATCGTTAGACTTTTAGAAGTTAGAGCAAGCGGCGCGCACGCAGGATGCAAAGAGAAGGATGGAAGAGAGCAGGGCAAGACCGAAGTAAGTTTCGAGCGTACAGGGAGTTACCCTAACGAACTAAAACACTAAAGATCTAACTAAGCTTCCCGGCAGCAGTCTTAACCGCAGCATGAATCCGAGTATATGTACCGCAGCGACAAATATTACCCGCCATGCCCGCATTGATGTCCGCATCCGTTGGATTGGGGATATTATTAAGCAGCGAGGCCGCGCTCATCATCTGGCCGGCCTGGCAGTAGCCGCACTGTGGCACGTCGTGCTCCAACCATGCTTGCTGTACTGGGTGATCTCCGTTTTCGGACAAGCCTTCTATCGTTGTGACCGCGCTGTTGCGGGAGGCAACGGTCTCTACCGTCATCTGGCAGGAGCGCATCGCTACGCTGTCGATGTGAACAGTGCAGGCGCCGCACTGGCCAATCCCACAGCCAAATTTTGTACCGACGTAGCCGAGCTCATCGCGGATGGCCCAGAGAAGTGGGGTTTTGGGGTCTACGTCTACCTCGTGGGTTTTACCGTTTACATTGATTGAAAAATTGGCCATGTAATAAGTTGGTTAGATGAAGGTTATGATGTTTCGCTAAAGTGGCCCTCAAAGTTAGGGATTGAACTGGAAAGATTAAATATAAATTACAGTTGTAGTA
>JAPKCQ010000150.1 GCA_026421165.1 Lewinella sp.
GGGACGATTAAAATCCCCTCCGCACCGGTAATGCGCAGCTCATCAATGATGTCCCAGAAGCGGCTTTCATCGATGACGGTGTGCACGCTGCTCCAGCCCTTTTCGGCCAGGGGGAGGACCGTTGGGGACCGCATACCGGGTAGGAGAGCAGTTACGGCCTGGATTTTATCCGTCGGTACATTCATCAGCAGGTACTTTTTATTGCGGGCTTCCAGGACGGCGTTGATGCGAAAGAGCAGGCGGTTCAGAATAGCACGGCGCTCGGCGTCGATCTTCGGGCTGGCAGCAATTACGGCTTCAGACTTGAGGACGATATCTTGTTCCTCCAGTCCGTTCTTGAAGAGAGTAGAGCCGGTGGATACGAGGTCACAAATTGCATCGGCCAGGCCGATATTGGGGGCTATTTCGACCGAGCCACTGATCTCGTGGATGTCGGCTTTGATGTTGTTTCTGTCTAGGAAAAGCTGGAGGCTTACCGGGTAGCTGGTGGCGATGCGCTTTCCTTCAAGGTCCTTCACGTCCTTATAAGTCATTTCCTTCGGCGTCGCCAGAGAGAGACGGCACTTACTAAAGCCAAGCTTCTTCACTATCTCCACCTCTTTATTCTTCTCGATGATGGTATTTTCACCGATGATGCCGATGTCGGCCACCCCGTCCTGAATATACTGGGGGATGTCTGCATTGCGGAGGTAGAGCACTTCGATGGGAAAGTTGCGGGCGATGGCCTTCAGCTGGTCGCGGCCGTTGTCAATCTTAATCCCACACTCTTTGAGGAGTTCGATGGACTCATCGAGGAGACGGCCTTTTTTCTGAACAGCTATGCGTAGAGGTTCCATAGTAATTTATTTAAGTTTTGTTTGTCGTTCTAAGTTTCTTGAATGAAGCGCGATAAATTTCCTGCCGTCAGTTTATCGCGCTTCCTTCAAGAAACACGACAAGTAAAATTTAAATAGCACTCGGAGTAGTGCTCTTTTCAGGTAGAATTCCGTGTTTATTCGCCGCGTTGCGTGAAAATTATGTGGTAATTCGACGACTGGAGAATTAGCGCACGGTTTTTACGAAACACAAAAACAGCGAATGGAAGTTGGATAAAATAATAAAGGTCCGTTGGCAAATTGCCAACGGACCTTTAAGAGATAATTCTTTAAGAATGTTCAGTTCCATTCACACGATTACCACTCGCCGGCGTGGCAAGAAAAGTTTGCGTGATGATGATGGAAGTTAAACATTGATTTTATCTGAAATGAAAGAACGGAAACCAGCATAGCCAGTTTCCGTTCTTGTCTTAAGGTGGTGTAGGGCGGAATCGAACCGCCGACACATGGATTTTCAGTCCATTGCTCTACCAACTGAGCTACTGCACCTTATTGTTTATTCAAGTAAACCGCCACTTTATGATTCGTAAATCGTGGAAAAATTTATTTGAACGTGCCCTGTTTAAGATCAAACGGTAAGATGTAATCTACAACAGCAGACATTCCTGCTAGAGCGACGCAAAGTTACACAGACGAGACCGACTTAGGCAAGTATCCGGTAGAATATTTTACATAATGAAGGAACAGACCCCACTTTCAGGAAGTTGCAAAATTAAGATTACTCCCTGACTTACTAAGGCTTACCTTGCCGACGTTACCCATAAGGAAACCTGAATAAGGCGAAAAAAAATATCCCTTTCCTTTCAATATTCCCTTTGTCTAGTCGGGATTTATAATCCATGTGGCAATCTCTCGCGGTCCAACGGCTAACGAACTAACTTCTAACTCCTCCTCTTTGGACCCCGTACGCACTATCTCCATTTCCGGCCTTTGTCTCTTCCTCATTGGCGCTGTTCTACGGTACACCACCAGAGACAGCACTTACGACCTGTTGATGATCATCCCCATCGTCGCCATCGGGGCAGCCTATGCGTTAGGCCCGCAACTTCGCTGGCGCTACTGGCAGACGCATGCTCCGGACCTGTCCGGGGATTTCGCCCCATTACTAGAGCGCTTCGACCTTTACCGCCGACTAGGATTAGAAGATAAACGAGAGTTCCGCCGCCGGACCTTTCTGCTGAAAGAACGCTTTCACTTCCGCGGCGAAGCGATTGAAGAAATTCCGCCGGACGTGGAGATCATGGTCGCCGCATCCGCCGCATCCGTCGGTTTTCACCGCAAGGATTTTTTGCTGGGCGATTACGAGACGGTCGTTTTCTACCGCCACTTCTTCCCTACCCCGGTTCATGAGGTACTGCACTGCTCCGAGCTTCACCCGGAAGATGGAGCTATCATCTGGACGCTGACCGTCTTCCTTCGCTCCTGCATAGAGCCAAAGAAGTACCTCCACCTCGGCCTCTACGAATACGGCCGCGCGATGCTGAACCTGGAGCCTGACCTAAAGGCTAAAGTCGATACGCTGGCCCTGGACTACCCGGCCATCGCAAAAATATCAGGCTTCCCGGAGCAGAAGCTCAAGGAGTACATCGGCCTGCCCGAGCTTGACCTTGCGGGAATTACACTAGTACTCTACTTTACACACCGGGAAGAGATCGCAAAGCTTAGACCTGAGCTTTTGGTAGAGATGGATGCGCTGCTCACCGCTGTTCGTTAAGGAGCGCCAATTCAATAACTATCTTAGACCTTTCTTGGCATCCTGCGCCCGCGCCAAAAAAGCATTTAGGCTACCGCTGTTATCTGCGGTAGCCTAAATACTAGATGCTGACCGCTCTCTTACTTGCGGCAGCCCGATAATGCTAACTTCTAAAAGCTAAGCGCTTTATTTCTGCGGCCGAATATCCCCGCCCAAAGCCTTGAAGAGCGTCCCCGCAGCAATGGTCTGGTTAACCTCCATTCCGTTGAGGATAGCGAGTTCATTGACGCGCGCCTGAGGAACTCCCGCAGCAATAAGCGCTTGACCAAGTGACTGGCTACGCGGGTTACTAACAATCTTAATCGTCTCGGGCCTCTTATTGAGTTTACGCTGATCGGTAAGGCGGCCGAAACTGCCCAGCGTGTACTCGATGTCGCGCTGGTAACGATTAAAATCGCTGACGTCCGCAAGGCCAGCCAGCATGTAAACCAGACCGCCGTAACTGATGAAACTGGCTTTCACACGGATACTCTGTGCCTGCTGGCCCTGCTGCTGCGCCTCCTGGGTGATGTCACCGATGATGGTGGTGGCAGGGTTACCGTTGATAGCGTTTTGGTTAGAACTGGCCACTACGATTTTCGTTCCCGCCACAAAATCCTGAACTGCGGCGTTCTGGTCAGGTCCCTGCGACAGTTTCATGATCATGAACGATTTCTGGTCGGGGCTGACGATCTGCACCTGACTGGGCGAATTAATCAGTTTCCACTGGCCAGGAACCTTGAACTCGAAGGCCAGACCTGGATGGTAGAAAGAGCCATCCTCCACAAAGCCTTGTGCAGGGTCTTCGCCGTAGATCATACCGTCGATGAGGCGGAGGTAGCCATCGCGGTCAACTTCAAACTTGTTTCCGGGCAGCGCAGACTGGGCAGCAGCGGCAAGCTGACCTACGCGGACTTTACGATTGGCGGGGTCGGGGTGGGTACTTTGAAATTCAGGAACTCGGTTTTCAGCACCGCCGGTAAGCCGGTCGAGGGTTCCGAAAAAGCCCGCCATTTCTTTGGCATCATAGCCGATCTGAGTGCTGTACTTGACGCCCAGTTCGTCCGACTGGCTCTCAGCGTCGCGGCCGTACTTCAGGAAGAGCATCTGCATACTCTGCATTAGGCCTTCTCCCTGGTTGGCGAGTTCGGGGCTCAGAATCATACCTCCGATGAGGCCAATCTGCCCAACCGTCTGGCGCGCCTGCTGTGCAACCGTGTGGCGAGCAGTAACGTGGCCAATTTCGTGGCCTAGTACACCTGCAAACTGTGCCTCGTTGTTGAAGTGCGCCATGATGCCACGGGTAAAGTAAACGAAGCCCCCGGGAACGGCGAATGCGTTTACTACATCAGAATCAATGAGCGTGAATTTCCAGGGCAGGTTTGGCCGCTCGGAAATAGCGGCCATGGCATTGCCCTTTTCCGTCAGGAACTGCGCCATTTTCGGGTTCTCGTACTTCCCCATTTCGGTGACGACCTGCGGGTCGTAGGATTTACCCAGAGCAATCTCTTTCTCCTCAGACATGAAGGCGAGCTGCCTTTTTCCCGTCACCGGATTAACCTGACAGCTCTGCACGAGAAATAGCGACATCATGAGAATGAGAATAGCCGAAAAGCGGCCGTTTAAGTACTTCATACTGTTTGGTTTTGAGTCTTAGTAATAAAAGGTGGGTGAGCGCTAGTTTGTTTGCTGGTTGCCGGGACACCTTGAACGATCTTGGGACCAAGATTAGGGTATCTGGTCACTTTTTTTTTAATTCGTGGGTAGTGGGTGGAATGTAGTGGGTAGTGCTGCCGTACGTTGTAGTGTGAGTGCTGCCGCACTACCCACTACTTTCACTAGCACTCGTAGAGTCCGAAGCAACAGATATTTGGGGCGCGGCCGCAGGTGCAATGCCCGCTCCATGGAAGAGCAGAAGTTGAGGAGTCCGCCCGAAGACGCAAGCTCCAACACTCCAACGACGGCAACTCCGTATAACCTCTGTATGACTCTGTATTCCCAAAAAATCGCGCAGCGATACCCTCTTTGGCGCAGCCCAAAAAACAACCATAAGCCGAAGGACAAGGATCATTAAAAACCAATTCCGTACATTTACCCAAATTTGTTTGAAACAGCAAAGGTGAACAAACCCAGCAAAAAGCCTCCCATTCTCGACCGTTCCGTAGCCCACCTCAAGGGCATCGGCCCGGCAAAAGCGAACCTACTCGGTGAGGAGCTGCTTATTCATTCCCTCAACGACCTCCTCCACGCCTACCCTTTCCGTTACGTTGACCGAACGAAGTTTCACCACATCATCGACATAATCCCCAACGAAGGGGCGGTGCAAATCAAAGGCCTGCTTAAAACCCTTAGCGTAAAAGGAGAAGGCCGAGGCATGCGGCTAGTCGGTCGCTTACGGGATGAATCCGGCGCAGCACTGGAGCTCGTCTGGTTTCGCGGCATCAACGTGTTGCAGAATATGTTCGTCGTTGGCGAGGAGTACATATGCTACGGTCCCGTGCTCGAGTTCAACGGCAAGCTCAGCATCACCCATCCGGAGATGGAGCTCGCCAAACGGGCACCGACGGATGCTTCCGTCTTCGAGCCCGTCTACTCCAGCACTGAAAAACTCAACCGTCGGGGGCTGGATCACCGCGGGCGCCGCAAACTTATCCGAGCACTCTTCGACGAGCTCCAGCCGGAAGACCTCCCCGAGATCGTCCCCGACTACCTGATGAAGGAATTGCGGCTGATGCCACGTTCTCAAGCCCTCTACACCATCCACCTACCGCCCAACCAGGCCCAGCTCGATGGTGCCCGGCGCCGAATGAAGTTCGAAGAATTATTCCTCCTCCAGATGCGCTTGCTCCAACTGAAGGTAAAACGGGAAGGCCAGGTGGCCGGCTACAAATTCGGCAGCATCGGTACGGTCTTCAATAAATTCTTCAGCACCAAACTACCCTTCGAACTTACCGGAGCACAGAAGCGGGTGCTCAAGGAGATACGGGTCGACCTCGGGCGGGGAGTGCAGATGAACCGGCTTCTGCAGGGCGACGTGGGCTCGGGCAAAACGATGGTCGGCCTGATGTCAATGCTCATGGCGCTCGACAATGGTTTCCAGGCCTGCATGATGGCCCCTACAGAGATCCTAGCCTATCAGCACTACGAAGGGATCTCCGAATACGTCGACGGGCTGGACATCAAGGTCGCCTTCCTATCTGGCAGTATTAAAGGCAAGGCCCGCAAAAAGGTCCTAGAAGAACTCATAAACGGAGAGATTGATATTCTCCTCGGCACCCACGCCCTGATCGAGCCCTGGGTGGAATTCCAAAACCTCGGACTGGCCATCATCGACGAGCAGCACCGTTTTGGCGTAAAGCAGCGAGCCAAGCTCTGGGTGAAGAACAAACCCTTCCCCCCCCACATGCTGCTAATGACGGCCACCCCAATACCACGTACCCTGGCGATGACTGCCTACGGAGACCTCGATGTTTCCGTAATCGACGAGCTGCCGCCGGGCCGGACGCCCATCCAGACGGTCCACTTTACGGAGCACCGTCGCCAACGGGTTTTTGGTCGCATCCGGGAGGAAGTCGCCAAGGGGCGGCAGGCCTACATCGTTTATCCCCTCATCGAAGAAAACGAAAAACTCGATCTTCTCGCGCTAGAGGAGGCTTATGATGAGATGCGCGACAAATTTCCGCCGCCGGAGTACCAGATCAGCATCGTCCACGGCAAGATGAAAAACGACTTGAAGGATGCCGAAATGCAGCGCTTCAAGCGCGGAGAAACGAACATCATGATGGCCACGACGGTGATTGAAGTAGGCGTGAACATACCGAACGCAACGATCATGGTCATCGTCCACACCGAACGCTTCGGCCTCAGCCAGCTCCACCAGTTACGCGGCCGGGTCGGTCGGGGAGCCGAAGAGTCCTACTGCATCCTCCTCTCTAGCGTAAAGCTGAGCCGGGAGAGTAAAGAACGCATCCGTACCATGGTAGAAACCACCGACGGATTCAAGATAGCCGAAGCCGACCTCCGCCTGCGCGGCCCCGGTATGCTGGACGGCACCCAGCAATCAGGCATTCTCCAGATGCGGATTGCCGACCTAGCCAACGACGGCCGCATCCTCTCCGTTGCCCGCGACCGCGCCAAAGACATCCTGGAACGCGACCCTAAGATGGAAGACCCGGAATTTGCCAGCTTGAAAGCACATATAGAGAAGCATATGCTCGGGGTTAAGGGTTGGGGCCGGATTAGTTAAGAAGTTAAGGAACTAGCGCACGAGAGATCACCCTGGTTATTGCGTCTTCAATCCCAATCGAACTCAATTATCGAACTTCAACCCTGTATCAGATGTTAATGCTTAAACTCTCCCCCAGATAGAGGTGCCTCGGATTGGAGCAAAGCTCCAGCAGCTCGCGCTCAGGGAGGCATCGGAAGCTCACTCACCGAGTGAAATTTGTCTGGACTATGCCCGACTCCATTAAACGCTATTTCATCTCTATTGAACCCTTCGAGATAAAACTTATCGCAAAGCGATGCTGTATTAAAGGGCGTAAAATAGGCTAGGCCGAACGCCCTGCCACCAATTCCTTACCTTACCAAAATAAAAAATCAACACAATGAACCAGAAAAGATATGTGACCCTCGGCATCGTGGGTTTCTTCCTCCTCATCGCCGTCATCATGTTTAGCAACGCCACCTTCCTGACGATCGACTCGGGCGAACGCGGCGTACTCTTCCGCACCTTCGGAGACGGACTGGATAAGGAGAACATCTACCAACCCGGTTTCCACGTTGTGGCGCCCTGGAATACGATGTACGTCTACGAAGTCCGCGAGACACAGCTCGAAGAAGAGATGGAAGTTCTCTCCAGCAACGGCCTTAACATTAAGGTAGATGTGACCGCTCGTATCCGGCCCAACTACGACCAGATTGGTAATATTCACGAGACCTTCGGTCGGGAATACATGAACCGCCTAATTCGCCCGGAAGTACGCTCTGCTGTACGCCAGGTAATCGGCAAGTTCACGCCGGAAGAACTCTACTCTACCAAGCGCGACGAAGTACAAACGCTCATCACCGAGGAGCTATCCGCCGTACTCAGTACCAACTACATCGACCTGCGGGCCATTCTGATCCGCGACATTGAGCTGCCGGAGAAAGTCCGGACCGCCATCGAGGAGAAGTTGGAAGCTGAGCAAGGTTCCCTGAAGTACGAGTACATCCTCACCCGCGAGAAGCAGGAGGCCGAGCGCCGCCTGATCGAGGCGCAGGCCAAGGCCGACGCCAACCGTATCCTTAACGCCAGCCTCTCCGATAAGATCCTTCAGGATAAAGGCATTGAAGCTACGCTTGAACTCGCTAAGTCACCTAACAGTAAAGTAATCGTTGTTGGCGGTAGTGACAATGGTGGTTTACCGTTGATTCTTGGTGGCGGAAACTAAGGTTGCCCCGTATTTATGCCGTAAAGGTTCCTCAGCATTTACGCTGAGCCTTTCTTCTTAAAACGAAACCTCTTCATAACGAGTGCAAAGCTTAGCTGCTTTGCACTCGTTTTTTTACGCCTTGCCATGTCGCCCAGGACCGAAGTCCAGGCTGTGATGTAAAGTCCGTGTATATATCAGTTTGCATAGATTACGCGACTTTACACCTCGAATGAGCTTTTGAAATCAGTTGCTAACACTCCTGATCTCAAAAGATGCATCCGAGGAAAAAATCACGGGAGAACGTACTTTACGGAATGATCCACCACTGTCTCTTATTCTGCTCCTTAAGCCTCCTCCTTGCATCCTGCGGCCGCGCCCCGCAAGACGATAAAGAAAGGGGAGGAAGCCTACGCCTAGAGCGTACCGACGATTACCTCCGTATAATGAACGGCGACCAAGCGGTACTCAACTACTGGCTAACGCCCCAACTACCCAGTGGGCTACCGGAACACTACACCCGTAGCGGCTTCATCCACCCCGTTTGGAGCCCGTCGGGCAAGGTTGTAACCGATAATTTCCCCGTCGGCTACGCCCACCAGCACGGCTTTTTCACCGCCTGGACGAACACGACTTTTCGCGACAGCCTCGTAGATTTCTGGAATACGCATAAGGGACTGGCGACGGTAATGCACAAGAAAGTGGAAGAGATTGTTGAACAGGACGGGATCATCGGTTTTGAGGCCAAAATAGTTCACCGGAGCAATGTACACGGCGGGAATGAACCGGTACTGGTGGAAGAACTGATCATCCGCGTTCACGACCGCAACGATGTCTTTGTTTGGGACGTACGCAGCGAGCAAACCAACGTCACCAAAGACACCTTGTTCCTGAACAAACACCTCTACGGCGGGCTCGGCATCCGCGGTAGCAAGTACTGGAACGCGAAGGATACTACCAACTTTATGGGCCTCGCTGACTTCCTGACCAGCGACGGACTCACCCGCGACTCCGCCAACCATACCCGTCCGGAATGGACGGCGATCTACGGCGATTTACCCGGCGGTAAGGCGGGGATGGCGGTAGTTTCGCATCCCGAAAACTTCCGCTGGCCGGCACCGGTACGGGTGCACCCTGACCTGCCTTACTTTTCGGTTTCACCGGTTACGGAGGCAGGTTTTTTCATTGAGCCGGGGGAGACTTATTTAGCTCGGTATAAGGTGGTTGTTTTTGACGGGGAGGTGCCAATTAATTTGCTCGATGAATAGCTTTTAGGGACACGCAATCCCCTACGACAGCTATTCGCTTCGTAGCTACTCGGTCAATTCCTCTCTCAATTAATTACTCCCTCTTCCCTGCCCGTACCAAGTAGCAAAGTCCTTGGCGAAATAGCTAATGATCACACTGGCCCCCGCTCGGCGAATGGAGAGGAGTGCCTCACTTGCGGCCGTCTGATAATCCAACCAACCCCGCTCAGCGGCAGCGAGTAGCATGGCACACTCTCCGGAGACGTGGTAGGCGGCGATGGGCAGGGTGTGCGCGTCGGTCAGTTCCCGGATAATATCGAGGTAATTGATGGCGGGTTTGACCATGAGGTAGTCGGCGCCTTCGGCGGCGTCAAGGGCGGCTTCGCGAAGGGCTTCCTTGCGGTTGGCCGGGTCCATCTGGTAGGTTTTCTTATCGGTCGGAACGTCCTTAAGTTGGCGGGGAGCCGAGTCGAGCGCATCGCGAAAGGGGCCGTAGAAAGCGCTGGCGTACTTAGCGCAGTAGCTCATGATGGAGGTATCGGTGAAGCCTGCTTTGTCGAGGGCGCGGCGGATGCTTTCGATACGGCCATCCATCATTTCGCTGGGGCCGATGACGTCGAATCCAGCGCGGGCCTGGGCTACGGCCATCGCGTCGACGAGGGGCAGCGTCTGGTCGTTGTCAATCTTGCCGTTCACTACCAATCCGTCGTGGCCGTCGGTACTGTAGGGGTCGAGCGCGACGTCGGAGATCAGGCAGATGTCGGGGTATTCCTTCTTCAGGCGGATAGCGGCGTGGAGGTAGAAGTTATCTTCGCTAGTAGCGTAGGTGCCGGTTTTGTCTTTGTGCTCTTCGGGCACGGCGGGGAACATAATGAAACTATATATGCCTAGTTTTCGACACTCGCCCACCTCTCTAACTACTTCTTCGATGCCCAGGCGAAAAGTGCCCGGCAGGCTCATGATTGGGAGGCGAGCCGTGGGGTCGGGCATCAGGAAGATAGGCTGCACGAGGTGGCCGGGAGTAAGTTCCGTTTCGCGGATCTGAGCGCGAATGGCAGGGGACTGGCGGTTGCGGCGGGGACGGGAGAGCATAGTCTTTTAGTTCTTTAGTTTATTGGTCTTTTAGAGCTACCGCAGCTGAATGCTCGCTTTGCTCGTGCGGCTTTGCCTTGG
>JAPKCQ010000460.1 GCA_026421165.1 Lewinella sp.
CCGGGAACAGGCGTCCCTTTCACCGGCTTAATCGGAATGAGTCCCGTCCAGATCGGCGTAGTATCCTTATCGTCCGACGGTGGTCCCTGCCGCACCTTCGCGGAAGCTTCGGAAATCGGCACTTTAATGGCCATGGTTTTGGTCATTTGCTTAGCGGTCATCGGCAGCAGGTAATCCCAGCTACCGGGCACCATTTTTTCGGTTAGGGTTTTGAAGGCGGCGTACCTTTCGTTACGTTCATTGACTACTTCGGACTTGCCCCACAGCACCACCGAGCGGTAGTTGATGCTGTGGTTGAAGGCGCTTTTCGCGACGACAATATCGTCGGCCAGGGTGACCGTCGTGCAGACTTCGTCGAGCTAGGCCAAGCTGCGGAAGAAGTGACTTCCTACGGAAGCGTGAAAGTACACGGCGTTGTCCATCCGTACTACGGATTGGGGTATGGAACGGACGCGGCCTTCCCAGAAGAAACTCATGGTACAGAAGAGCGCTTCGTCGAGAATTGGGTAGATGGTTTCGGCGTCTTTGTGGGCGCGTTTTAAGTAGCGGAAAGGGGTGGTTATACGATGTTTGATTTCACTACGTGGCTGCTTCGCAGTACTGCTATACGAGGGAGACCATCAATCTAGGATCCTGTTTTGCTCCACCGTTACTTTGTAGCGGGCGCGAACGCGGGATGCAAAGAAAGTTTTCGAGGCAAAGGCATTTCCTCTGCGTTAGGACAAAACTACCGGCAAAATAGGACTACCTTAGGCGACCAATCATGACAACTTTGGTAGTCCGCCAGTGCAAGTACAGTAGGATACAAACGCTCTTTGCACCGGGGAACAAATCGCACATCAAGTATCGCACATTTCACCCCTACCCAGCCATGCTGAAAAACCTAATCATAAACCGCGACGCTACCCTCCCCCACTACCGCCAGTTGAGCGACCAGATCATCGATCAGATCCAGCAGGGATACCTGCAGAGTGGTTCCCGGCTACCGAGCACTCGGCAACTGAGTCAACAACTTGGTATTCACCGCAAGAGCGTCGTTCATGCTTACGAAGCGCTGGCCTTACAGGACTGGATCTATACCGCCACCGGCCGCGGCACCTTCGTCTCCGACGACTTGCCGGAGACCGGAGCGGAGCCGTTACTCACCTCCCTCCCAGAATCCAACGCTCCTTCCCCGCCATCCGATCTGCACTTACCGGAGTATATGAATATCGATGAATCCGTCACCCATTTACCATACCACCTCGACGATGGCTTGCCCGACCCCCGCCTAATCCCCTTCGTAGAGTTGGAGCGCGCCTGGAAGTCCGCCCTGCGCCGAGGCAACCAGTACCACCGCCTCGGCTACGCTTCCCCCCAGGGTATTCGTCCGCTGCGGGAGGCCATCGCCGATTACCTGTCTAAAACCAGGGGGCTGATGGTTACGGCGGATCACATCCTGCTCACGCGTGGCGTCACCCACGCCTTCCACCTCACCCTTACGGCAATGCTCAAGCCCGGCGATAAGGTGATCGTACCTGAACTCAACTGGGCCAACGGCAACAACGCTATCCGCTTCCACGGCGGCGAAATCCTCAAAGCGCGCATCGACGAGAAAGGACTGGATACCGAGCACGTAGCCAAGCTGATGGCTCAGCACAAGGTCCGGATGATTTACCTCACCCCTCATCACCAGTACCCGACTACGCTGATCATGCCGGCCGCACGGCGCATTCAATTACTAGAGCTTGCCCGCGCGCACGGCGTCTACGTTTTTGAAGATGATTATGATTTTGATTTCCACTACGGCAACGTTCCGATTATGCCCCTGGCCAGTGCGCGGCACGATGGTTTGTTGCTCTACGCCGGTTCTTTTACCAAGGCTATTTCTCCAGCTTTCAGAGTTGGTTACCTAGTCGGTAACCCAGCCCTCATCTCCGAGCTCACCAAGATCCGCCGCATCGTGGACCGGCAGGGAGACCCCACCCTGGAGCACGCCCTGCTGGAGCTCTTCCGGCTCGACGTTTTGCCCCGCTCCCTACGGCGTGCCCGGGGTGTTTATCAGAAGCGGCGCGATGTACTCGCCCGCCTGTTAACGGCTGAATTAGGAGAGGTCGCTGACTTTAAGGTCCCCGACGGCGGTATGGCCATCTGGACCCGCTTTCGGGAGGATATTGACCTGGAAGCAGCCAGCAAGCAGGCTTTTCACCTCGGGCTGAGTTTTTCTAGTGGAAGCCAGTACGGTAAGGAGTGGAATGCTACCCGGCTGGGGTTTGCTTCTAGTACGGAGGCTGAGCTTCGGGAAGCTGTGCGTATTTTGAGTACTTGTATTGCTTCTTAAAATTTGCTTTG
>JAPKCQ010000151.1 GCA_026421165.1 Lewinella sp.
AGGCTTTGGGGGCAAAAAGGAAAGAATTGGCTGCTTTTGATCGGGGGTTTGTTGGATAGGGTTGAATGCGGACGTGAAAAAGAGATGGACATCACCTATCGTAACGGCGATAGAATCGGCGGCCGGCGCGTAGATTTTCTCGTGGACGAGAAAATAATGGTAGAACTAAAAAGCATCGCCAAACTAAGAGATGATAATAAGGTGCAGACGAATAAGTACTACAAAGATCGACGCATCTCCACCATATGCTTCCGAAACCCTTTCTTCTCATAAGCCCGCAGCGCTCCGGCGTTATCATCATATACCCGAAGGCGAACTTCGGTCAGGCCCCGCTCTTTCGCCCAGTCGAATAAAGCGTCAGTGACCAGGCCATTTACACCCCGGCCCCGGTAATCCGGACTAACAAACATAAAGCCAAGAAAGCAGTATGTTTCCGGCTCGACAAAGTGTTCTGAGGTCCTTTCTTTAGCGTAGCCTGACCCTATTATCAAGTCTCCATCTACGGCAACGATCACTTCAGCCCAATCAACGTCGATGAGTTCGCCAATGTCATAGTAGCTGATGGGATCGGGTTTCAAGGTGGGGTCGAAAGGGCGCTCAAAGGCAACGATGCCTTGTTCAAATTCGAGGAGAGCGGGCAGGTCGGCCTGGGTGGCGGTACGGGTGGTGATCATGGGAGCTGGATTCAGTTCTTATTGGCGTAAATTATTACGTAAATCACGTCGCTACGCGCCGCCGCCGTTTAACTATAGAGCAGTAACTACGCTACGCTTTATCCGGAATTACTCTGGTTGAGTCTCCACAGAATTTAAGGGGATGCGTCGTAGCGTAATTGATGGTGTGCGCGTTAGAAATAAACCGTTTCCTTAATCTCCGGCGCGTTCAGTTCGTGCTCTCCCGTTTTGAAGCCATTCATGGTTAGCGGGGCCATCTTCTTTTTGAAGTTCAGGACCACGGTTACTCCTTCCTTAATTTCGCCGCTGCTACAATCCTGAGGCGTGATGCTGTACTCCGCTTGTCCGGTCGAGAGGTTGTAATCAAATTTAGCGAATTCTGTGCAGGAGTCATAGGATTTGGTGGTTGTGCCGATAAGCTCAAAATCACCGTTTTGCCAACGGAAACGATGGACGTAGTCCCACTTTTCCCTACTACCGCCGAAGTGCTTGATGGCGATGGTACCGTTTTCAATTTCCACACTTTCCAGCGGATCACCCATCATGCCGCCGTGCTCAGTGGAAAGGATAACTTCTTCGGCAGTATACCAAGCGTCCAGGTCAGCGCCTTCGCCGGAGTAGACCACTAGCTGGCGTTTGAAGCCGAGGCCGTCGTTTTCTTCTTTGGTGATGACTACTTCTAGGCGGTCTTCTTCTCCGTCTCCGTTGAGATCGTTCTTAACCACTTTGGTCGTTACCGGTGTTCCGTCCGAACCATCAATAATAGTGGCCTTGCCAGGTTCTACCTTTACTTTTTTAAGGGCTGGCAGCGTTACCTCCGGTTGTTCCTGCGGAACGGCCTTAGTGGCCTTGTCATCATTTTCGCAGGCACACAGTGTCAGGAGTAAGAGAATAAGTAAGTTCTTCATACGGTAAATATCGGTCAAAGAATAGTGATAACCGAAGCCCTCCGTCTGAAGGGTCTCATTTCTCGGTTATGATTCAATTAGATGGTACCACTTCAAGGCAACGCTTTCTCATCAAGTAATGGTTCCCGTACCTTCGCCCTCAATGCAATTCAAGCTATACCACACCGACCAAAAATCCGACGCGCGCGCCGGCACCATCACCACCGACCACGGCGAGATCAATACGCCCATTTTCATGCCCGTTGGCACGATCGGGACGGTCAAAGGCGTACACCAGGCCGAATTGAAAGAACAGGTAAAAGCCCAGATAATCCTTGGCAATACCTACCACCTCTACCTCCGCCCCGGCATGGAGACGATGGAGGCCGCCGGCGGACTGCATAAGTTCATGAACTGGAACGGTCCAATCCTGACCGACAGTGGCGGCTACCAGGTATTTAGCCTCGCCCACCGGCGCAAGATCACCGAAGAAGGCGCCACCTTCGCCAGCCATATCGACGGCTCGCGGCACCTCTTCAGCCCAGAATCCAGCCTCGGCATCCAGCGGAGCATCGGGGCCGACATCGTGATGGCCTTCGACGAATGCCCGCCTTACCCCAGCACCCGGAAGTACGCCGAAGACAGCATGCACCTGACCCACCGCTGGCTCGAACGCTGCGTCGCCTTCATGAACGAAACCCAACCGAAGTACGGACATTCCCAAGCGCTCTTCCCCATCGTGCAGGGCAGCAGCTTCGATGACCTGCGGACGAAATCTTGCGAGTTCATCGCAGGCCAGGACCAACCGGGTAATGCCATCGGCGGTCTCTCCGTCGGCGAACCTATCGAAGATATGTACCGCATCAGCAAACTCTGCTGTGATGTCCTCCCGAAAGATAAACCCCGTTACCTGATGGGCGTCGGCACCCCGGCCAATATCATCGAATGCATCGGCCGAGGGGTGGATATGTTCGACTGCGTACTGCCCAGCCGCAACGCCCGTCATGGCATGTTGTACACCCGCGAGGGAATCATAAATATCACGAACGCCAGGTGGCGCAATAATTTTTCCCTGATTGACGAACGGGCGGACGGTGCACCAACTTCACAGGCGCATACCAAAGCCTACCTGCATCACCTCTTCCGGGTCAATGAGCTCCTCGGACCACAACTATCGACCCTGCACAACCTAGCCTTTTACCTGGCGCTGGTTAGAGAGGCCCGGGAACATATTTTACAGGGAGATTTTGCGGAGTGGAAAATGGAAGTATTACCGGGGCTGGAGCAGAAACTTTAAACGTATACCTTCTTGGTAAGAAACGCTGCCGAACCTTGTAAAAGCAATGCGTAATGCAGTTCAGGCTGGCGTGGATGTTGTTTAATTCTGTTGATAGTAAGTACTCGGAAAATATTATCTACATTATGTGACGTCATTTTCAGAAAATTACGGAGGCGTTCATGCGATTAGCCTCGAAGTAGTCTTACTTCACGTTACTCCCCTATGAACCGCAGGCCTAGCCCCGCGTTATATTATCGAATAAAATTCAATAAATAATGCCAATCCGCCTGGGCGAAACCGCCCCCAACTTCAACGCCCAAACCACCATGGGTGATATTAATTTTTACGAATGGGCCGCAGATAGCTGGGTAGTACTCTACTCCCACCCCTCCGATTTTACCCCCGTCTGCACCACCGAACTCGGCCGCACCGCCGCCCTGCAGGAAGACTTCGAACGCCGCAACACTAAAGCCATCGCACTAAGCGTAGACGATCTGGAAAGCCATATGAACTGGCTGAAGGATATTGAAGAAACCCAGAGCGTAAAAATGAACTTCCCCATCATCGCCGATGAGGATAAGTCCATCGCTATCGCTTACGATATGCTGCACCCGGAAACCGACGCCAAGTTCACCGTCCGCTCCGTCTTCATCATCGACCCAAACAAGAAGGTCCGCCTAACCCTGACCTACCCGCCTTCAACCGGACGTAATTTCCAGGAAATCCTCCGCGTGCTGGACAGCCTTCAGCTTACCGACGGCTACTCCGTAGCCACTCCCGTAGACTGGGAAGACGGCGAAGACGTCATCGTTTCCCCCTCCATCGCTACCGAAGACATTCCGGATAAGTTCCCTAAAGGACACAAGGTAATTAAGTCTTACTTACGTACTACGCCGCAGCCCAATCGCTGAATTAGACGGCCTTCAGCCTTTTAGACTACCGCATACCGGAGGCGGCATTGTGACACATGTGCACTTTGCCGCCTTCCCTATGCGGTAGCCTAAAAGGCGAAGGCCGTCTATTTCACTTCATAGGTGACCTTAACCAACCGCAACTTATTGCGGTGCTCAGAGGGTAAAATCATCTCATTAGCCGCCACCTGCACCCCATCGCGAAAACGCAACCTCAGGTCCAGATCCCGGGTATGAAAGAGGCTGTTGCGGTCAAACTCTCCACGGCCGTTCACAACGTATTCCGAAACAGTATTCTCGAACCGGATCTCATCATTGAACAAGAAACGCAGACTGCGCTGGTTCTCCATCAGGAAATAGCTAGAATACGCCCCGCCATCGTCCTGGCTGTACTGTCTTTTATGGAGAATATTGCTCCAGTGTGGGTCGCCGTTCGGGTGGACGCTAAAGACCACCAACTCATCGTAGTGATAATCCACCAGCGGCCGAATGCCGTAGTTATTCGCCACCTGGGTTCGGCTGGAGTTACTTCTGCGTTCCAACTGGCGATTGCGTTCGGTGATAATGAGGCCACCACCATCCTTCCGCAATACGATGTTACGAACAGATAGTTCGTCGATCCCCGGGTTCTTTTTATTGTATTTCTTTCCTTCAATGTTACGGATAAGAGTGAGCGGGAATGGCGTAAAACTAGGTTGGGTGGCGGCGGGGTTTGCCGGATCCACATTGATCCAGAAATAGCCATCAGCGCGGGTAAAGTTCTTTATGGTATAAAGTCCGGCGGCGGTCAGGTGACCATTCTGGTTATCGTAGCGAAAAAAAATATCGTAGGTCAGGCTATCTCCCATCGGCACTTCGAATTTATCGAACTGGCGATTGGGTTTGATCGTGTGCACCTCGTATTTATGCTCTTTTCGCCTACTCTTGAAGTTGTCGCGTTCTATTACGAAGTAAGTCGTACCGTCGTTCGCAATCTCAGCCTGCATGAAGTCATCGTTGAAGAAAAACTTCTCGGGTTCCAACTCCATGTCGTAGGTGAGCTCCAGCTTTTCCATATCGATACCGAGGCAGCGGACCTTACTTTGCTGTTCGGTGATCAGGAGCAACAGTTTAGACTCATCTTCGGAGCGGTAGATACCTTCTTGCGGAGCAGTGCTGAACACCCCAAAGTCTACTAGCGTCGTACTGTCCACGAGATTTCCCGCTGGGTTGTAGGCGTCAAGTTGGAGATAGTTCCGGCTACTCTTGCGGTAGAGGTATAAGAGGCTAAAACCAGTTCCGTCTTGCTTTGCTACCGATGTGAGCAGACGAATGTTACGGCCCCGTAGTTCCAACTCCTTCTCCCAGCTTTGCCGCATATTCCGGTCATAGCCGGTCAGCAGATGCTTCGTATCACGGTCTTGCATCAGCAGCACCTGCCCGCCTATTTTACCGATCAGGTCGTAATCGGTATCACTTCGCATCGTCAGTTCATCGCTGACGGTCAGAACCTGGGCGCGGGCGCGGGTGCAAAGGAAGGTCAAAAGAGCAAGAATGATCAGGGTACGCATAGTTCGGGTAGCTTTCGTATGTAGACGGAAAATGGAGTTGATTAGTTGTGTTCCCCTCCTCCCTGCAATAGATACCGCCCGACAGTATTATACATATCTCCATCAATAATTCCGTAGAGTAGAGGTCAAACGATGATAGCCCCGGACGCAATGAGATGCGAAGCATCGGGTGAAGCCCGAGAGTCACAGTGCCCTGGAACACCGCCGTCTCCATTCCCAAACCGAGAATCCTATCACCAAAAAGTACTCCACCCCCACCAACCAGAGCAACTCCCCGTAAGGCTCCGTAACGTAGCTAACGTAAGTAAGCATAATTAAAAACGACCACACCAGCGGAAATCGCCACTGCGTAAAACAGCACAGCACAATCGGCACACTCAGGTACCAAGGGTGAATGGTCGTAGCACACAAAAGGTACAGCACAAACGCCCACATCCATCCCTCCGGCAAAGAAGCCCAATCCCGTCGCTTATCCAGCAAAGCCATCAGCAAAATCCCCGCCGCCGAAGCTTGCGCGAGCAGCGGACCAATTGTAGCAATCTGGTTCCACCCAATTTGCCAATATCCAATCGCCCGCGCCACGTAATACAAGCTCGCGTTGAACTCAAACTTCTTCTGGTACAACTCCAGGCTACTCTGGAAGCCCTCCAGAAAACCAGGAGACAGAAGCAAGGGCGCAAAGAACATCAAGCAGGCCACCCCGAAGGCAAGCGAAAAAACGTAGAACCGCTTCCCCGACGTCCACCAAGCCCGAAGCGGTCCTTTCCACAGCCGCCGAATCAACAGCGGCAGCAACATCAGCGGCAACAGCTTACTGGCCACCGAAGCTGCCATCGCCACCGCCCCCGCAACCAACTTACTGCGTTGCAGCAGGTAATACGTCAGTAAAAGGAAGAAAACCATCGCCCCTTCGAAGTGGAGGTTGCCCATTATCTCGACGATGATGAGCGGATTTAGCCAGTAGAATAGTAGGTTTGTTCGGGGTAGTGAACGCTTTCCGATTTCCTTCTCCCCCGGCATCTCTCCTCGGGAGACGGGAGACGGCTTAGGCGGCGGCGGCTCAAGCATTGTGCCTTCAACTCTTTTTGCACCCTGCGTGCGCGCAAAAAAAAAACCAGAAGGGGTTAAGCGATTCGGGGACGTAAAAAGCCGCAACAACAACCACAAACTCCCCAACTCACAAGCCAGTAAAAACAGCTTTATAACTACCGCTGCGCTGTACCAGCTACCAGGACTGACCCACACCGCCAGCGTAAAAACACTCTGCGCCACCGGCGGATAAACCGTGTAATAGTCCGGAGAATTCAAACGGTCAAAAAGCGCCCGGCTCAGACCCGACACTTCGTTCCCGGCCTCCAAATAATAAGCGGGTAATTCCGAAAAAGGATTCTGCCCATCCATAATTAGGTACCCGTCCCAAATAAAGCGATAAACGTCGTCACTAAGTAGAGGAAAGCCAAATACAAGGACCAGCCGCAACGCAATACCCAAGCCGACCAGCCACCACAAACGGATGTTATTAATACGATAAACCAGCACGAAATAACCGATAAAGGCCAGCACGAAAGCACCGAGTAACGACCAAAACTCCGTCCGGTCTACACCATAACCGAGGTAAAACACACCGATGGTGAGTAGCAAAGCACCAACATAGGAGGTACAAACCGGATGACCGTTTTTCCACATAGTGGCCACAAGTTAGTTACTACTCGGTAGCCTTGAGCTGATGTCCAAAGGCATTCAGGCCTCTAATCATCCATCGCGAAGCGATAAGAACATATCGACGACGATGAAGCTGTCGTGTCTAATCTAAAATAAAAGTAATTTGTAAAAAAAACAAACATTTCGGATTAACTTTGCCAATTCATGGCAAAAAAGACCCTAACCGAACGTTTTATCCAAAACAGCGTAGCTGAGCGCCTGAACAAGGAATACTACCGCCGCAAACCGGCTTGGGTAACGACTGAGGAGTACACCAAACTAAAGCGGGCCGACATTTTCATCGCCTTCATGCGTGCCCGCAAACGCCCCTACGTGGTGGTCGTGGAAGCAAAAAGCCGCACAACAATCCACCAGTTAAAGCTGAAGGAAGCGCCCCGGCAAACGCGCTGGGCCGGACGGGCGATTACCGTTGCGCTCATCGTCGGTCTATCGGCAGTACTGAGCTACCAATGGTACTTCAACGCGATCAATACGCTCCTGTTGCTCGGGCTTTTCGTACTCGGATCGAGCCTGATCTCGGCAGTATTAAGCAAGCTAGAGCTAAGCGTACTGGGATCTATTTCGGCCATCGAGCAGCTTGGGCAGTACCCGGCCAATGAGAAGTGGATTGCCGTAGGCGAAGATACCTTCGCCCGACCGAAGGAGTACAAAACGCTGGTTCGGCAGTGCAAAAAGAACGGGCTGGGGCTTATCGTAGTGGACGCGAAGGGCCGCATCAAACGCAAGCTCATTCCCGCACCCCGCCACACCTTCAATAACTACTTAAATAGGTACGGCAAGGAGACAAATATTCTGGCTACCATAGATAAACGGGCGGATTACGGCCCTACCCCTCCGGAGCGGGCCAAGCGCCGACGGCAGGTTTCCAATGCCACAGGCTTACTCGTGCTCGTGGGCTTACTTGGGCTCGTGTCTTACGAGGAAAATTACCGTCCGGTGGTACCCGATCCGTTTGAGGAGAGCTACCTTGAGTTGCCGGAAAAAACCGTTGACACTGCCGCCACAAATTTAACTCCGATACTTCCTTCGGAAGTGGACGATAGCGTAGGTGCGGAGAACGTTGAAGAGCAAGAAACGGACGTAAACGATTGCTCCCCCCTACTCATCGAGCGCCGTTCCTTCATCGTTGTGGATGCGCTACTAAATCCAAGTAATTCCGTAAAACGCCTCGCTGAACTCGAAACGGCCGGCATCACTAGCTTCAGGGCTATACCTACCGGCTGTCTTAACAGCTGGCCAGCACCCGGGCGTCATGCCATTTATCTTGATACTATTTTTACGGATCGGCCGGCAGCAAAACGCTTTGCGACTATACATCGATCTCGGTTAAAAGAGGCTGAGATAGGCTTCATGTACGGTAAGGTGGTCAAAATTCGACCCCACTAGTACAGTGTAATCTAAGTTTCACTGCGTGGCGACTTCGCGGTAACGAATTAAGTGACTGTACTAGCTACCGCCTAGAACTAAAAGACTAAAGAACTAATTCCTACCTTGCGGCCAAACTGAGCCTGAACCTATATGGCAACCGTAATAAGCTTACTGAATCACAAAGGCGGCGTCGGCAAGACGACGAGCGCCATCAATATTGGCTCCGGGCTCGTGGAATTGGGCAAGCGCGTCCTCCTCGTCGATCTGGACCCTCAGGCCAACCTGTCTTTGTCGCTGGGCATCCCCCGGCAGCAGGTCACGGTCTACGAAAGCCTGATGGGCGAAAGTGACCTTGTTCCCTTCACCGTTAGAGACGGCTTAGACGTCATCACCTCCAGCCTGGATCTTTCCAGTGCGGAGATGGAGCTCGTCAACGAAGCAGGCCGGGAATACATCCTGCGGGAACTCTTCACCGGCGTGGAGGACGACTACGACTTCATCATCATCGACTGTCCGCCAAGCCTAGGCTTACTTACCCTGAACGCGCTCACGAGCAGCCAGCAGGTGATCATCCCACTCCAGACCGAGTTCCTTGCTCTCCAGGGCTTGGCCAAGATCAAGCAGGTGATTCAAAAGGTGAAGCTCCGCCTCAACAAAGAACTGCACATCAGCGGCGTACTCGCCACGATGTACGACCACCGCAAAGTGCTGAACCGCGACGTGGTGGAGACCATCCAGAAGTATTTCGGCCCGCTGTTGTTCGAAACCTACATCCGTGATAATGTGGCCCTAGCGGAAGCTCCCGCGAGCCGGCAAGACATCTTCGGCTACGCCAGCTCCAGTAACGGCGCAAAAGATTATCTTGAGGTGAGCAAAGAAATTCTTAGCCGTACGGCAAACCCAATTCACCTACGGGAACATTCCGATAAGGCCAAGACCACTAAATGAGCGCTTGTTAGCAAATCCACTTCTAACCTATGAACGGCCGACTTGCGCCCGCTCTTCGCCCAGAAGACGAATCAGTAAACCGCTATGAATTCATTTTTCGTCCTTGACTGTGTACCAGTCTGCTCGCTCTCTGCCAGAAACTAAATTCACTAACAAACTCACCCGCCCGCCATGGCTAAGAAGCGCTTCACCGACGATCTATTCGGGCTTTTCGAAGAGCCCGTGCCCACTCCGGAAACTAACCCGACTGAGGCTGAATCTGAGCCCAGGGCACCCGACCATAAGGAAGAAAGTGTTGAGGTAGACGTACCGACAGAAACCACCAAAGCCCGCCGCAAGCTTTCCAGCAAAGGCTTCACCGCCGACCTCGACGCTTTTCTAAGCGAAAGTTTTGAGCGGGAATCCGATACACCTTCAACCTCCGCTGCACCGGCGTCCGCGCCCACCCCATCAAGCCGCCGCACAACAAAAAAGCCGCGCCGGCGCAAAACCGGACTCGATCTGCTCATCCGCTCCACTGTGGAAGATGAAGACCGCAGCCCACACGAAGCCAAAGCTCCCAACACCAAACGAGTCACCCTTATTTTCAATAAAGAGCACCTGGCATCCCTGAAGATTCAAGCTAAAAAGCGGGGGGTGTACCTTAAAGATGTGGTGCAAGAGATGGTTGCTGGGTATTTGGAAGAATAACCTGATGGTCTTGTATTTCTACTAGAGGTCCTAATCATCCGGACTAATACCGTGCAATCTAGATTTCAATACACCCAGGTTTTGGCTTTTACGCCGTAGTTTCGTTGCCGGAGCCCTCATTTCGCTACGCAGCTACCACGCGGCAGCTACGGCTAAACTCCGGTCCCAGCGCCTCGCCGTGCTACAAAAAACCGGCAACGTAGTGCATCAAACTTAAATCGCTCCACTAGAGCTAAGTATTTCTTTTTTGCCGCAG
>JAPKCQ010000461.1 GCA_026421165.1 Lewinella sp.
CTAGTGGCCCACTTGCGGGGAAAACGCTTTGGGGGAAATCAGACAGACCAACGGATAATTCATCTCCCTCGCCTCTGATCCAGAAAAGTTCCACCTGACCGGGTGCGGAAACGGTAAGCGGCACACAAAATAAACCTCCCACACAACTCAACTCTTCATTTCTCATCTCTACGGTTGCGCATTCACTGGTCGTGGTGGGGAATAAGTCAGGATCTGGTGACGAAAGAAAGATTTGGTGTTCAGCGGTGTTACTCGTTGCGTTCCTTCCTTCTACAGACCTACGTCGTTCCAGCAAATCACCCGTAGTGCGCGTCCCTGTACTGTTAAAGGCAATAGTAAAAGAGAGGCCTAGCATATTCGTACCCGCAAAGTCGACTCTGGACACCAAGCTGTCCGCCGTGTAGGAATAAAAATCTCCCCCGAAAGTGCGGTTCCACAAGCAGTAAGAGGGCGGGTCGGGAGTTAGAATATCACCAGCCTCGGGGGTGCGAAATGACCAGTTTTTCGACCAAAGCCGACCTACTTTGATGGAGTCTGTGGTGTTTGTAGGGTCAACCACCGTAAAATTCCAGTTAGGAATGAAAAAAACGGGGTTACCAACTCTTTTTTCAAACTCAAGACTGAACCTTCCCTTCTTGCCGGGCCGGTAGGTATAAATTGGATCATCTACGGAATAGCCTCCCGCATTGGGTGCGTATTTGGCTTCCTCCCAGGTTTCTATATTATCATTGTCTTTGTTAATAAGATGGGGACCATAGACTACGTCTCCCGTTTCCATGTCGCGAATTTGGTAATGGTATTCGGTAATGGCTAAGTTCTTACGAGTCACACCAGATGAAAGTCCAATACGGATAACTTCCTCGGGATTTAGTGTTTCAATGATCAAGCGATTCGTATCCTCACTTACGGCGGGATTAAAGGTTGCAAAATTTCCGTAAGTAAGATCCTTTATGCCCAGCATAATTCTGCTAGTATCGGCAGGGTTCTCAACGAGTAATTGCACCCCTTCACCCTGGGCGTGTACCCCCGGACCCGGCCAGGCCACGAGCAAACCACTTAGTAGCAGCGAAGAGAGAATTATATGTTTTACAAACTGCATAATGTTTGTCTTTTTAAAGATGGTAAAGGTTTTCAAAAAAGGTGCCGTTGGCTAATCTTCCCGGATAGGAGGTTTGGGAGTTTTCTTGATTGCCTGCTTTCCACAGCCTTCGATCGTGATTTCCACGTAGCGCTGAGCAGCGGCCACGGGACTGTAAATGCTATTGTCGCCGGTATCCGAAAGGTTAGGAATGGAATTGACGGGCACCTCGCCGCCGGGCTTGATGTGGAAGATCAAGGGCTTACCAATTTGCGGCGGCGCCGTATCACCTTGATAGGTTTTTATGGGTATATTCATACCATTGTGGGCATAAGTTGACGGCACCTTGTAGAAGTCTTGTTCCGAGACTTTTAGTGCTTTATTATCTATTAAAATTACCGCATTTTTCATGTACTGCTGTAGAGCTTCTCCTTCGTAATTCCACAGGTAGTTGATGACACTGATACAGCGACGCACACTTAGCTTATCGTTGTACACAGAACCTGCTCGTGGGCTGGCGAAGCCTTGAAGCGTTACCGTTAGGCTATCTTTATCTTTTAGATAGACTTTTAGCTTTGCTGCGAAATCTTCAAGGTGTTTTGCCCCCTTATCCACTTCCTCGCTGAAGAATAAATCCAGTATCGTATCACGCGTTTCGCGCTCGTTTGGATACGGGGCCTTATCAGCCCATTTCTTGTAGTAACTGTTTTTACGGGAGCCGACGTAAGTATCGTAGGTATCCATGTAGTTGGCCGGGGTGATGGTGTGCATATTAGGGTCTTTGACAGGGATATTGTTGCCGAAGAAGATCTTTGGCGTCAAACAGAGGCGTTCCAGCAATAGCTTTCGACAGATAACCGTATCGTTCAAAACAAAAAGATCACGCGTATCTACGAAGGCTGTATCGGGATCGGAGGTATAACCATTCTTTCTACCGGAAATCTTGTAGTAGCGCTCCAACTCAATGCTGTAAGAGTAAGAGTTGCTGTCTTTGTTGATCTCGCTGGCATCCTGCGAGAGCAGTATTTGTTCGTTGGCGCTGGTAGAGAGATCAACCGTAGAACCGTTTAACTTGGAGCCATTATCAAAATTACAATTGTTCCGCTGGGAGTCGTCGAACTTGCTGAAGGTAACTACTTCCAGGGTAATCGTGGGTAGGGGTAGGTAAAGCTTTACCTCGATGCAATCACCGGCTTTTGTCGGCAT
>JAPKCQ010000462.1 GCA_026421165.1 Lewinella sp.
GGGGTCGCCCATACTGGCAGTCGGTGAGGGGGCCGTGTTCGCTGGTGCGAACACGTTTTCACCTCAAGTGGCCGACGGTAGCATAACCGCACTGCCTGAGGGCCGGGCAAACAATTCTACCACCCCGTACCAACGGCTTCTTAGGTTTAGTAATTAACTTCTTTCCCTCTTTTTAAGGTGGGGGGATAAATCAACGGTCGTCAGTTTCAGCTGTGCGGCTGTAACCTTTTCCTGTTTCCTTGATCAGTTTAGTCTCTTGCGCATCGTAAGGGGTACCGTCCGACCGGAAGACATCGTGGTGCCAGAGGTGTGGTTCTGCCGTGAAAGTGGAATCCCAGCTTACCCAGGGATAGATGGTGTTGGTTTTGCCTTCCACGAGCCCCCAGTTGTAGGCACCTACCTGGTGTTCTGCCCAGATAGGGAGCACGGAGAGGAAGGTATTGCCGGTTCCCCTGGCGACGTATTCGGTGCAAAGGAGTGGTCGGTCCAGCGTCTCCAGGTAGGGGAGGATGTAGTCGATACGCTCGGGGTTATCGTAGAAGTGAAAGCTGATGATATCGGAGTGTGCGAGTTGGAAGTCGTTGAAGCGGCCGGTAGGTGGTTTAAGGTCTTCGGAGAAATTCCGCCAAACGCCGGCGGTGAGTGGTTGGCTGGGGTTCACCTCCCGCGCCCAGGCGAAAGTTTTTACCATCAGGGCGTAGGAAAAATCGAGTTTATTTTTGGGCTCGTTTGGGAATTTGCCAAAATTATTATTGTCGGGTTCATTGTAGAGGTCCCAGGCATAGATACGTGGATCGTCTTTGAAGTGACGGAGGATGGCCTGAACGTACTTTTTTGCTGTGGGGAAGTACCGGTCACCGTTCATGAGTTGTTGGGAGCGTGGGCTTTGCACCCAGCCGCTGTTGTGGACGCGGGAACGGGGATCAGGCTGGATGCCGAGACTGGCCACCGGATTCCAGACGGCATCCCAGAGTACGAAGGTGGTGGAAATTTCGTGCTTTTCGGCGATGTCGAGGTATTGCGCTATTCGTTTCAGGTAGGCATCTCCTTCTTCCTCCCAGACGAGGTTGTGGAGGTACACCCGCATGGAGTTCATCCCGATGGCTTTGGCCCAGCCTAACTCTTCGTCGATCTGTTCAGGGGTAAAGGTGGCTGCCTGCCACATCTCTAGCTGGTTGATGGCCGCGCGGTTGATGTAATTGGCTCCGAGGGGTAAAGGGCGGCTATCGACGTAAGACTGGGTTTTTTCCGGGCTCCAACGAAGATCTGTTGTAAGGTCTGCCGCAACATCAGGCGCAGCGGAGGGGTCAGGTTTTTCGGTAGGGTTGCAGGCGGTCAGGCAGAGTAAGACCAGGAGGTGAAGTAGGTATTTCATGGCAGTAATTTAGAGTTTCTTAGCAACTATCACTCCACAAAATAGTTAACGGAGCGTTCGTGCTTGTTTTTTGGTCGTAGGTTTGCCGACGTAACGACTGCTTTGAACCTGCCTTTGCACCCGCGCCCGCGCCCAAAAAGGCATAAGTTGATGGCTGATTACAAAAATCCATGCTGCACGCAAAAAATTAAGCCTGCATAATCGACCTTTTAGCCGTGAAATTGTTCCAAAGAAAAACCAAGATACCTGACATGTTGAAAAACGCTATTCTCTTTGCCGCCGCACTTCTGTTTTTTGCTGGCTGTACTGACACCAAAACCTCCACTGACACCCCGGAAACTCCGGTGGTAGATACACTCCAAGCAGCCATTCCTCAAGCGGAGGATCCCGCTGAAACACCCAACGAAGGGTGGAAGGTAAACATAGTGGATGGCACCATCAAAAGCCCCCGTAAAGAACTCGTTGGTAAGATCGGCGAAGTTCCCGTAGAGATCAACTATGGTAGCCCGGCCGTAAACGACCGCGTGATCTACGGAGATCTTGTTCCCTACAATAAGGTATGGCGTACCGGAGCCAACGAAGCTACCCGTATCACCTTCCACCGCGACGTGATGGTTGGCAAAAGCAACACAACGTTGACCGCCGGTACCTACGCCCTCTTCAGCCTGCCAAGCAGTAAGGAAGACTGGACCATCATTTTCAATGAAGTAGCCGACCAGTGGGGTGCCTACGATTACGAAGAATCTTCCGACGCTGCCCGCGTGAAAGCCGAATCAACGCCTGCAGCGGAAAGAGCCGAACGTATGGACTTTGCCCTCGATGGTAATGATATTCAGATGATGTGGGATGATCTTGTTGTCATTTTTCCTGTCACTACTGCTGGGAAGTAATTAGACTGTTAGTCTGTT
>JAPKCQ010000152.1 GCA_026421165.1 Lewinella sp.
CTAAAAGGGCGAAGCCCGTCTAAAAGCGCGCAGCGCGTCTAAAAAAGGCGAAGCCGTCTAGCAGCGCGCGCTACCTCTTCAGTTCAATCTTCTCTTTAACCTTCCGAGCCTTAAGCTTATCAGTAGCGTCCTTCATGTCGTCGCCCATTTTCTGGCTGGCGATGAAGCTGGCGGTCATTTGGCTAAGCATATCGGAGCCGGCGTTGGGAGAGTTAGGAAGCATGATGAGGTTGGAGTTCACGTTTTCACCCATGCTCTGCAGCGTATCGTAGTGCTGGGTAACGACGATGAGGGCGGAGGCTTCCTGGCTGTTGATGCCGACGGAGTTGAGGATGTCGACAGATTCTTCGAGGCCCTTTGCGATCTCACGGCGCTGATCTGCGATACCCTGACCCTGAAGGCGTTTTGATTCGGCTTCGGCCTTGGCTTTTGCGACGATGCGGATGCGCTCTGATTCGCCTTCGTACTCGGCGGCGAGTTTTTCGCGTTCGGCAGCATTGATCCGGTTCATGGCGGCCTTCACGGTCGCGTCGGGGTCAATATCGGTAACGAGTGCGCGGACGATGTTGTAGCCGTAGTTCTCCATGGCTTCCTGTAGCTCGGATTTGATGGCGTTGGCGATGTCGTCTTTACGTTCGAAAACGTCGTCAAGCTTCATCTTAGGTACTTCTGCGCGGACTACGTCGAAGATATAAGAGTTAATCTGCTCATCCGGATTGGCCAGTTTGTAGAAGGCGTCGTACACGCTGTCTTCGCCGACGACGTACTGCACGCCGACCTTCAGCTTGACGAATACGTTGTCTTTGGTTTTCGTCTCTACGTTCACGTCGAGCTGGCGTACTTTGAGGCTCATCTTACCGGAAACCTTGTCGACGAAGGGGATTTTGAAGTGAAGGCCCGGTCCGCGGATGGAACTGAAACGTCCCAGCCGCTCGAGGATTGCCATCGACTGTTGTTGGACAGTGAAGAAAGCGCCGTTAAAGATCAGAAAGGCGAGAAATGCGAACATGCCGATAAAGGCAAGTGAGGTATCCATATGTTCTAATTTTATGTAATGTGCTAATATAATGCTTGGAGAGGCTAAGTAGTTTATACTTTACTGCTGCGATATGAGGAAGAGACAATAAATAGACAAAGTGCTCATAATGAGTTAAACGTACTCTGCATCCTGCGTTTACGCAAAAAAACAAAATTGTGACTCTTTGAAGTACTAACCGTCTTATCGGTGTCCCACAAAGTGAGAACGCTTATGAATTAAGCGGTCTCAAAATGTGGTGATGAGAGCTAGGTTTTTATGATATGAGTATGGGTTTTAGGTGTTTTTATAGGAAGGTCCAGGCGCTTGCTTCGGATCTTCTTTTTTGCGACTTGTTTACTGGATGGTTATCCAGGATAAATTGGTCTTTAAGTACCCGGCTCGGAAATCAAGTTCTGATGAGATTGATCCGCTAATTACCTCAAAGACCTAGAGCGTAATCGGCGGAGAACTATCTTTGGGTTTCAAGACAAATTAAGCCAACTCCTAACGGTCGAAAAGACCAACGAACCAACAGACTAATCCTTTGATTCCCGAAACCTACCAGTTAGCCGACCTGACCAATTTTATCCGGCGCGTATTCGCCCTTAACATTCCCGAACCTGTTTGGGTAGCGGCGGAGTTGGCGCAGGTGAGCGAGTCGCGTGGTCACCGCTGGTTGACTCTGGTGCAAAAAGATCCGGATACCGACCAGATCATCGCTCAACTGGAAGGCGTCGCCTGGAACAACAAAGTCCGGGAGCTGCGGCAAACTCACGGAATACAACTGATCGACGGTCTGCTGCAGCAGGGAATGTCCGTCCGGATTCGCGTCAGTACTAACTTTCACGAGCGTTACGGTCTCCGCCTTTCCGTCGAAGACGTAGACCCTGCCCACACCATCGGAGAACTGGAGCGCCGCCGCCAACTAACCTTGCAGCGGCTGTCTGCTGAAGACTTGCTCGATCGCAACGCCCGCTTATTGCTACCGCCGGCTCCTCAACGTCTCGCCGTCATCTCATCGGAAACCGCCGCCGGCCTTGCAGACTTCCGGGAGCAACTGGACGACAACCCCTACGGCTACCAGTTTAAAATCAAAGTATTTACCGCCGCTATGCAGGGTGCTCAGACCAGCCCGGAAATCATCCGTCGCCTCCGGGAAATAAGCCGCAACTGGGCCGATCGTTTCGACGCGGTTGTGATCGTCCGCGGAGGGGGCGGCAGAACTGACCTTGCCGCCTTCGACGAAGAACAACTCTGCCGCGCCGTCGCCGAATACCAGCTGCCCGTAATTGTAGGCATCGGCCACGAAACAGACGAGACGGTGCTCGACCGTGTCGCTCACCGGAGCCTGAAAACCCCCACTGCGACCGCTGTTTTCCTAATAGAACAATCTCTTCGGACGGAAGGGCACGTCCTTCAGCTTGGTCGCCGCATCGCCCAGTCCGCCCGCCAGATCACTGGCTGGGAACGTCCCCATCTGGACCGCCTCGCCCAGGCCAACCGACAGTTGGCTCAATCTGCCCTGGTTTCCGAAGCGCACCGACTTGGCCGCTTAGAATTTGACCTCCAACGTTTGCCTCCAGCCGCCCTTTCTACCGCCGATGACCAACTTCGCCATTTTGAACAGCTCCTGACCGCCTTGCGTCCGGAGACGACACTGGCCCGCGGCTACGCCCTCGTTAGCCAGGCCGGCCGGCTCATCGTCAGCCCCGACGATATTGAAGCGGGCGAGCTGGAGGTTCGGCTTAAGGATGGACGGGTTAAGGTTCGACGGCTATGATTCTTAATTAACTACGCTGTTGCCGGAGGCGGTCTCGATTCTTGATTTAGCTATCCTAAAAAGGGACTTGCTTGAAAGTCACTCTCAGACCTTGTTGTCCACGCGGGACTTCTTGCTAATAGTTGGCGGAAGCCTAAAGGCCTAACAAACTAAAACACTAACGAACTAAAAGCTTAACGAACTAACCTATACCTTTACAATCAATCCCCAAACCAAGCGTTTCATCCCCGATGTCGTCCCATAAATTACTATACTTAATCCTGCTCTGCGGGCTGTCGCCCTTTGCATGGGGACAGCGGTGTGGCTTTACCGATACCATTGCTATTGGTAATCAGGGGATAACGGACTTAACCGTCTCCATTGAAAATTACTTAAACAACGATTTGGCGGATCCTACACAGGGGCTCTGCGGTGTTTCTGTCTACTTTCAGCACTCTTACGTTTACGACTTTACGATGACGGTAACCAGCCCGGCGGGTCAATTTGTTCAGCTGGTGGGGCCGGTTAACAACCAGACGCGGCCGCCGAGTAATCTGGCGCGCTGGTTCATCGACTTTAATACTTGCGCCGAACCGCCGCAGCCCGACGGTGGAGCTCCCGGTCAGTGGAATAACAATAACCCTTTCAACTGGCCAGCCTTTGGTCTCTCTAGCGGAAGTTACACGCCCGCTACGGGATGCTTCGAAGACCTCAATTCCGGCGTCGTGAATGGTGACTGGACCTTCAGCTTCAACACCGAACGAACCGGGCAGCAGGGTAGGGTGACTTATATTCTGCTAGAGTTTTGCGACGACCTTAACGCCGACGGGCCGTGCTGTTTCGCCAATGCCGGAGAGCTCCAGCCGATCCCCGGATTGGAGTTCTGCGAGCAATCTTCGAACTTGCCGCTGGGCTTCACGCCACGTTATCGTCAACCACGTCCGGATGCAGCTCTTTACGGTTACACCTTCGCCATTGCGCGCAACGATTCGGTGCTTTTAACGCAGGATAATATTAACCTTGGTAACCTGCCCGCCGGAGGGTACGAGATCTGTGGCCTCAGCTACCGGCTTGGGGAGCTAGACCAGCTTAACCTGGACGGAAGCCTTACTTTTGATGACCTCCGGACAGACTTTGAGGCCGTCCAGCCTGCTTTCTGTGGCGACCTCACCCCGATCTGCCAGCAGGTAAATTTATACCCGGTTCCGGAGCCTACTTTCTTAGATGTCCAGCTGTGCGACGGTGGCGTTGTTCGAGTAGGTAACACCGATTACTCCACTACCGGCGTACGTAATATCGTGCTTACCGGTAGGGCGGGCTGTGACAGTTTGGTTATTTTGGACCTGGAAATCGTCCAGACGCTCTTCGAAACCAAAGACACCACTATTTGTGCTGAAGCAGTGTATCCGCAGGGGGATAACCTCTACGATACGCCGGGTACGTACATCGATACGGTTATCTCTGTGCTTGGTTGCGACAGCATCGTTACGCTTAACCTTAGTTTCGCACCATTCATTTTGAAGGATACGATGGTGGCGATCTGCGCGGGGGAGACGTTCATGATTGGAGCGGAAACCTTTAACGCAACGGGCAACTACGTGCGTACCATTTCGGCGGTAAACGGCTGTGATTCGATGGTGACGCTCGACCTGATTGTGCTGGATCCGGAGATTGTTTTAGTACCCGTCGCCCCGGGGCTTACCTGCGCTGATCCGACGATCTTACTGGATGCCTCCCAGAGTACATTTGAGTACACTAACCGGGGAGTTTGGACGGATATTAACGGTACCGACCTTAGCTTCCTGCGTACTTTCACGGCGGACACCGCAGGACTTTATATTTACGAACTCTCTAACGTGACACTAGGCGTAGGGTGTACGGTGAAAGACAGTATTCTGATTAACGATTTTCGCTTTGACATAGAGGCTGATTTGGCGCTGACGCAGGTGCAATGTGACGGTCTTAACGAGCCTTGTAACTTTATCTCCTGCCGGAACCCGACACTGGGTATCCGGGCCACGCCCGACTCCTTGGGGCCAGCGTACGATTATACCTGGACCACCCCCGCTGGAGGCAATATCATTGGTTCAGCCAACGGCCCTGAAATTATCGTCGACGCTTCCGGAATGTACAACCTGACCATCGAGAACCCCTTCTCCGGCTGCCAACTCGATACGTTCTTCGCCATTGGCATCGATACCTTGGCACCCCGGGCGGTGGTTAGCGGAAACCAACTTCTTAACTGCGATACGACGCAAATCCTGCTGGCGGCCGACACTTTGCAGCCGAACCAGCAATTCCTTGATTACGCATGGTCTGGCGATTGCATTACGGGCGATTTTGACGGTCCGGTTTACGTAGCGGATTGCCCGGGGAGTTACACCCTAACCGTCACTAACCGCCGTTCTGGGTGTAGCAAGGACACAACCTTTATTGTAGTTCAGGATATTGCTCCTTCCAACCTCTCCCTTGCACCTGCGACCGCGCCCTTATCCTGCTACTTCCCAGAACGATTGCTCGACGCCTCAGCCAGCGCCTCCACCAACGGCCAGGAGTTTTACTGGACTTACGAAAGTGCTCCGGATACCATCGGAATGGCCAGTACCTTAACCGCCCTACAGGCCGGAACCTACTACCTCGTAGCCGTGGATTCCGTGAGCCGCTGTTTTGCCCTGGACTCCATCATCCTACTCGCCGATATCCTGAACCCCGTCGCCCGCTCCGGTCCGGATACCCTAGCGGTCAATTGCTATACGCCTGAGCACCTGCTTGGCGGTGGCCCAACCAGCATCGGACCTGAATTTAGCTACAGTTGGGTCCGTCTCAGCGAACCAAATGATACCCTTGGTCGCTTCTCTAATTTCTTCGTTGAGGATCCGGGAGGCCTTTTTGAATTCACGGTCATCGACACCGACAATGGTTGTGCCTCCACCGACCGAACCCGCGTACTTTCCCGACTGGACACTCCGCGCATTCGCATTGCACTACCTTTTGACTTCGATTGCTTCGTCGACTCCGTCGCACTAGACGCCCGCACCACCAACCTGAATTACGAAAGCCTGCAAAACTGGTCCGGCCCCTGCCTCGCCCCGGCGCGCGATACGAACCTGACGTGGGCCTACTGCCCGGGCACCTATTTCTACACCGTCATTAACCTGGAAACAGGCTGCGCAAACAGAGATTCTGTAACGGTTGAACTTGCCGATAACAGCGTGGTTGCCCTGCTGCCCGACTCTTCCTTTCTGAACTGTGAAACCGGCCTTGCTCGGCTAGATCGAAGCTCGGGAACCGACGCTCCTGTAGTCCGTTGGTTTCGCAACGGAATGCCCGTAGAGCTAATTGGTATGCGGCCTCGGGTGAGCCTCCCCGGAGAATACACCCTTGTGCTGGGTAACTTCAACGAAAGCTGCCTTGATACCGCTCGTATGATCGTTTCCGCCCGCTGTCCAGCACTGGCCATAATAGTTCCACCCGACAGCATAACTTGCGCCAGGCCACTCGTAGAACTGGACGCAACGGTCTCTTTCCCCGTCATCGGCCCCAGCGTGATAACCGAATGGATCATCCCTCCCGGAGCTACCACCCAGCCCGGAGCCACCGAACGGGAACTGGCGGTCTTTACGCCGGGAACCTACGCTTTCGTCGTCAATAATCTGATATCCGGCGATACCGATACCGCCTTTGTGGAAGTGATTCGTAACCTGGTAATCCCTGTCTCCAACGCTGGCGTGCGGGATACCGTGAGTTGTAACTTTCCGTTGGTTACGCTGAATGGTACGGGTAGTTCCGAAGGCGCGCTATTCGACTACGTCTGGACGAATACAGCCAATGATACGCTCAGCCAACGCCTTACAGCAGACGTAACCAAAGGAGGGGTGTACCTCTTCCGGGTAACTCAACGAGAAACCGGGTGCTCCAGTATAGATAATGTGCGGATAATTAGCGATTTGAACGTTCCGGATTTGAACTTTACTTCAGATGTTATTCCCTGCGATACGATTGACTTTAAGCTTGCAGTTATTCCGGACGTACAGGATAATTACACCTTCGCCTGGTCAGGCCCTGCCATTATATCTGAAGTAGATTATGACACGATTCGAATTGCCGACCCCGGCGTTTATACCGTAGAAGTCATCAACGTTCGTAACGGTTGTAGTGTCGTGGATTCTACTATTTCTACTCGCTTACCCTGTCCACCTTTCCCGCGTCTGGTGGATACGAGCCTAAGCTGTACGTTCGATACGATCTTTTTGGAGACAACATTTCGTGATCCCTGCCAGGGGTGTACTTACACCTGGCGCCGGAATGAGTCGGTGGTACTTGGTGAGACCGGAACGCGTTTGCCAGTAACCGAAGTGGGCGACTACACCATCGTTGTCATCAACCAGTTCGGACTGCAGGGTGAAGCGACGGCTACGGTAACGGACAGCCGGGAGGTGCCCGAAAATAATGCTGGACCGGACTGGCAGCTGAGCTGTAAGGTGACCAATGTTTTGCTGTGGGAATCAGCTCCCGAGCCTGATTTTCCGTTGGTTTACCGTTGGATCAGTCCGGATGGAACAACAATTATAGGAGCGATTGAGGATAGCCTGCGGGTAAGTACGGGAGGTTTATTCCAACTGGAATCAACGAACACTTTCAGCTCCTGCGTTGTGGTGGATACCGTGTTGGTGACCTACGATACCGTCGCTCCAATTGCCAACGCCGGCCCCAGTCGACTGCTGGATTGCGATAATAAACGACAGGTACTTGACGGCATTAACTCGAGTTTGGGACAACGCTACGTTTACCGCTGGAGTGGAGGACCTTCGGTTGCTTGCCTGGAGGGCGAGACCGTTTTGAACCCACTCATTCGTTGCGGTGGAGACTACCAGCTTATGGTGACCGATACGGTCAACGGTTGCAGGTCGGTATCGAGTGCACGGGTAAATGTGGACGAGGCGCTGCCCGTGGTGATCCCGTATCCTGACACGAGCATTAATTGTGGCCGGGACACATTATTACTATTTGGACAGGACATCTCCCGCCCGAACATCAACTATGGTTGGGAAGAAGTGCTTCCGCCTGGGAACGAGTCACTTCCTGAGGTTAGCCCAGGCGTTTTGGAAGTAACCAGTAGCGGTACTTTCCGTTTCTATATTCAGGATACGCTTAATGGTTGTGAAAACGACTTTACGGTCAACGTTACCGCCGACCTGAACGTGCCGGTAGTAATGACGAGCGCTGCGGATACCTTTTTCTGTGAGCTGAGCTCATTGCTGGTCATCGGAACGGCAGATTTAATAAACGGGCGGAATCCAATCCTAAGCTGGACATCACGGACGGGCTTTTTTATCGGTGATGCGAACTCGTCCGTAGCTACGATCTTCCAACCGGATATGTATTTGTTTACGGCCACCGATCCGGAGAATTTATGCTCTGCCACTGACAGCGTGCTTATCTTAAGGGACGTTGAAGCTCCGATCGTAGCGGCGGGGAATGATACCTCTCTTACCTGTTCTTTGACGGAGGTAGAATTATTTGGCCAGAGCATTACCATCAGTGGGCAAAGTAATTATGGATGGACTACTATGGACGGCCTTATTGTTTCAGGAGCTATGAGCCAGACGCCGGTCGTAGCGGCCACTGGGCGTTACCTGCTTACCGTTACTGATCCGGTCAGCGGTTGTACCGGTGCCGACATCCTCCGGGTAAGGGCCGATACCTTAAGGCCTGTGGCAAACGTTTTTTTCCCTCAGGGTACCCGCCTGGATTGTAACCGACGGGAGCTTCGGCTTGACGGGCGGGTCAACCAGAGCCAGGGCCTGGTGAATTTTCTGTGGAGTGGCCCTGATGACGTCACCCTGGAACCACAGCCTAACCCTGATGACCTGAGCGTTATAAGCTCAGGGGTGTACCGGTTATTGGTGACAAGACGGCGGAACGATTGCCGGGATACGCTGATCACCGTGATCACCGAAGACTTCGTGCCGCCGGCGCCGGTCATTAACCCGCCGCTGGAATTTACCTGTCTCAGGGATAGTTTTTCATTGGTAATTGACCCGGTGTCTACTGATATCAATTACCGCTACCAATGGCGTAATGAAACGGACAGCTTATTGGGCCGGGGTCCCGCTCAGTTTATCTTCTCGGAAGGGGAGTATACCCTCATTACGGTCGATCAGAGCAATGGCTGCCGGGATACTACTTTCACTCTCGCTGGGTCTGATCTCGCTTTGCCGCTTGTCACTTTAGCAACGCCTTCGGTACTTAACTGCGATCGTATTGTGGCGACTATCGATGGCAGGGGTAGCAGTAATGGCCAGCGGTTCAACGTTGCTTGGGCCAGTCCTGGCAATACGGTGGTTGCTTCTGATGATCCGTATCGGGTCCGTGGCCGGGAACCTGGTTCTTATTTTCTCACGGTTACGGACCAAGTCAACGGTTGTTTCACAATGGACAGCGTTGAACTGATGCGTGAGGCCATCCAAATCGCCGGGTTCTCCCTTGCGGTAGACCAACCTGCCTGTGAACAGGACCGGGACGGGATGGTGGAGATTACGGTTATTGAGGGGGGGACTGCCCCGTTCCGCTATCGACTGGACAACGGCTTACTCACGGGACGAACGGCTTATGATGGTCTGCCTACTGGACGCTATGATTTAGAAGCAGTTGGAGCAGACGGATGCTCTTCTATGGAAACCTTTGAAATACTTATGGGCCCGGAGCCACGGGTCAATTTACGGGAAGACACCACCATCAGGCTTGGAGACAGCATTGACCTGGATTTCTTAACTACCTTTCAGAACTGGGATACGTTGAACTGGACAAGTAGCGGGCCTTTACCCGAGCTGCAGTCCGACAGTACCATTCGCGTTAGCCCGTTTGAGTCGCAGACTTACCGACTTCAAATTCTGGATGAGGAGGGTTGCTCTGCTACTGATTTTGTGGTCATTACCGTCGATGGGCAGGTGAATGTTTACGTACCAATGGCCTTTAGCCCAAATGGTGATAACAATAATGATTTTTTCCGCCCTTATGCGGGAACGCAGGTTCAAAACTTGTTGACCTTCAAGGTCTATGACCGCTGGGGAGAGCTGCTGTATGACCTCAATACTGACCCGCTGCGGGATAGCGATAGCTTTGGTTGGGACGGAAGGTTGGGTGGGCTGGTTATGAATTCGCAGATTCTCATCTGGGAGTTGGAGGTGGAACTGGTGGATGGCACGGTGCTGCGTAAATTTGGCGACTTCGTTCTTATGCGCTAAAACGGTGAGGGGCCGACGGTATCGCCGCGGAGTAAGATGGATTTCTCGCTCCGCGACCTTAAATCTGGGGGCATAGCCTCTCGCCCTTGATTCGCCTACTTAGGAGCGCCAATTCAATAACTGTCCGATTTCGCTACGCGGCTACTTTCGTGGTGCAGCTTGTCCTCGCGGCGCT
>JAPKCQ010000153.1 GCA_026421165.1 Lewinella sp.
GCGAACAAAAACGCCAGGTCAGAAAATCCGGTTTTATTCTATTCGCGTCCCTAAGGATAGTATAGACCGTTAGAATTTTAGCTCCGGAAATTTCGATAACGGGTGGTATTTACGGATCTTTACCATAACAATCAATAGTGATTGCCCGTAAATATAACCACCGGTTAGGTACCGTAGCACTTAACCGCTAACGATTTAACTTACTAACTTCTAACGGTCTGTTAAAAAGGCTCTTCACCCCCACCGACGTCTCCACCCTCGTCTTTCTGCGCATAGCACTAGGCCTGCTTGGTGGTGGAGATATCCTTGGCAACGGAATTTACTTTCATTGGTACCTTGACGAGTTCAGCGGCTTTACCTTTAGTTATTATGGTTTTGAGTGGATCGGACCGTTGCCGGAGCCGTTTATGTCGCTCTTTTTTATCGGCGGATTTCTACTCGGTCTTGCGGTGGCGTTTGGTTGGCGTTTTCGCATCACCGCACCGCTTTTTGCCCTGGCGTTCACTTATTTGTTCCTCCTGGAAAAGGCGCATTACCTCAACCATGCCTACTTGTTTACCTGGCTGGCTTGGTTACTGGCCCTTACGCCGGCCTGGCGGGATTTTTCGTTGGATGTCCGACGCAACCCGGCGGATTGGTCGCCGAAAGTACCCGCCTGGTCGGTCTGGCTGTTTCCCGTATTGATGGGCCTGGTTTACTTCTTCGGTGGCATCGCGAAGATGAATTACGATTGGCTGGTGGAGGCCATGCCGATGAAAATGTGGCTCCAGGCGCGCGCAGGAATGCCGGTGTTCGGTCTGCTTTGGAAGCAGGAGTTTACCGCCTATTTCATGTCCTGGTCGGGCATGATGCTGGATTTTAGCGTGCCATTTTTATTGCTGCACAAACGCCTCCGCTGGCTGGCTTTGGGGATGCTGCTCATGTTCCACGCCACCAACCATTTACTGTTCAATATCGGCATCTTTCCTTACCTTTCTATGGTGCTCACCAGCATGTTCTTCGCTCCCGATTGGCCAAAAAGACTCATCAAGTGGATGGCTGGACCTGAAAAACTAAAGAACCAACAGACTAATAGACTAATAATAAGGGCGAGGTCGCAGGTGCAAAAATGGGTTCAGAGATGGCAAAGTACGGTGGCTCGCTCCTCCGGTAACAACACCGGATACTGGCAATACCGACCCCTCCTGATGAAGCCCATCCTATTCGGATTGTTCCTCCTCTTCTGCCTACAGTCGGTCCTCCCGCTCCGCCACTGGGCCTTTAACTCCGAGGTAGCCTGGAGCGAAGAAGGGCACCGCTACAGCTGGAGAATGATGCTGCGCAGCAAACAAGGATCGGGCAACTATCGCATTGTAGATAAAGCCACCGGCGAGGAAGAAGTCATCCATCCGGCAGACAGCCTCTCCTCCCGCCAGTACCGCAAACTCGCTACCCATCCGGACATGATCCTGCAGTACGCCCATCACCTCCGCGACCTTCGCGCCGGGGCAGGTACGGAAGTCGAAGTCTACGCTAGCTTCCGCGTCAGGCTAAATGGACGGAAGCTGCAACGCTTCATCGACCCCAAAGCCGACCTGGCAACGGTGAAATGGCAGAGGTTCAGTAGTAAGGATTGGGTGCTGGAGGAAATCCGGTTGCCCGGCCTTTAGGGTTGTCAATTTAATAACTGTCCTGATTGAAGCGTAGGTATTGTGGTACTGATCGATGAAGAGCAGTATCGCGAGGGCAAGCTGCATCACGCAGTAGCCGCGTAGCGAAATCGGACAGTTATTAAATTGACGGTCCTTAGGCTGAATGCATAAACTTCAACAATAGCGAGCAACCAACAGTCCACTTCCTAACGGCCTGAAAATATAACCTCTAACGGTCTAACTTCTACCAGTCTAGAAAATACTCTCTCCCACCTGAGAAGTAAACCCTTCCAAAAACGCCATCCCGAAGTGCGAGTTCCCTTTTTTATTCAGGGGAGGGCTCCAAACCGCCACGCAGTAGTCCCGTGGCAGCAAAGCCACTATGCCTCCTCCAACGCCGCTCTTTCCCGGTAGCCCGACCCGGAAGGCAAACTCTCCCGCCTCATCGTAAAGTCCACAGAGCTGCATGATGGCGTTCAGACGCTTCGTCATGCTGATGCTCACGATTCGCTCTCCGGACAGGCTTACGCCATCGTTGGCCAGAAATAAGAACGTCCGCGACAACTGCCGGCAATTCATCTCAATCGAGCAGAGCGAGCAATAGAAATCTAGCAAGCGTTCCGTACCGTTGCGGATGTTGCCGAAGGAGCGCATGAATTCGATCAGAGCACGGTTGCGGTCACTTGTCTCTCGTTCTGATGCGGCTACCCGTTCGTTAAAGTAGATGGTCTCGTCTCCGGTTAATGATTGAACGAAGGCCAGGAGGTCTTTTTTTGGGTCCGCTAGGTAGTCCAGCAAGATATCGCAGATTACCAGTGCGCCGGAGTTGTTCATCGGATTGCGCGGGATGCCCATATCCTGCTCCAGCTGGATGAGTGAGTTGAAGGGCGTTCCAGATGGCTCGACACCTACTCTTTTCCACAGGTCCTTATTCTCACGCTGGTAAGCCATTGTTAGGCTCAACACCTTGGCGATACTCTGGATGCTGAAGCCTTCTTCGTAGTCTCCGAACGAGAACTCCCGCTGGTCGATAGTGACTGCGTGTACGCCGAATTTGTCGCGCTGGGCATGTGCCAGTTCGGGGATGTAGCTGGCTACGATACCGGTGTTTTCGGAGGGGAGGTCGGCGTGTAGTTTGGCTAGTAGCTTGTTGACGTCCATTCAGGGTGTTGGTTTGAGGTGGTGAAGGTAGGTGGCGGCGGCGGAGTCAAGGCTGAAATTGGATGCCTAACCCAGCTTACCTACGAACAAGAACAGCTTGATCGTGCTGGTTTTGTCGAATGGCTCACGCCTTCCATAAAGGCCGAATTCGTACTGGGTGAAATAGTAGTGCATTCACCAGCACGGGAAGGGCATTTGTTGGCCACTGGCACCATGGCGGCTCTAATCAAGACCTTTGTCAGTAAGCACAAATTAGGAAAAGTACGTACAGAGAAAGCATTGGTCATAATTAGTCGCAATGACTTTGAGCCGGACATAAATTTCTGGATCGAAGAAAGGTGTAAAGACTGGGATAAAGAAGACATGTTCTATCCCGCTCCCGATTTTATAGTTGAAGTGCTATTAACGAGTACCAAAAGTCGGGACCGTGGCATTAAGTACGACAGCCACCAGAGTCACGCAGTAGCCGAGTATTGGATTGTCGACCACCGCAAAGAAGCCGTCGAGCAGTATGAAAATAGCCTTCAGCCCGATGGGAAGTATGGCTTCAAACTAAAACAGACCTTCGGGATTAATGACACTGTTTCGTGCATCGTTCTCGAAGGCCTGTCGTTTTCCGTAGCCGTGATCTTTAACGAAGACCTCTGCTTCAGCGAACAAGAAAAAATTATTCGGGAGAACTAGTAACCTTAAGGTTCAACTCCTTACACTGAGCATCACCAATAGAAGCCGGGGCATCAATCATAACATCACGCCCCTGGTTGTTCTTAGGGAAGGCGATGAAATCACGGATGGAGGACTGCCCGTTCATCACGGCGCAAAGGCGGTCGAAACCGAAGGCAATACCAGCGTGGGGTGGGGCACCGTACTCGAAAGCGCCCATTAGGAAACCGAATTGCTCTTCGGCTTCTTCTTCGGTGAAGCCGAGCAGTTTAAAGTTGCGTTCCTGCAAAGCCCGGTCGTAGATACGAACAGAACCGCCGCCGATCTCCGCACCGTTGATGACGAGGTCATAAGCGTCGGCCTTTAGGGACTTCATCGTTTCGTGGTCGCCGGTCAGCATCCGTTCTACTTCTTCGCGCTTAGGGCTGGTGAAGGGGTGGTGCATGGCGTGGAAGCGTTCTGAGTCCTCGTCCCATTCCAGAAGGGGGAAATCGACTACCCATAAGGGAGCAAACGCTCCTGCGGGAATCATGTCGTGCTCCTTCGCCACGTGCAAACGGAGGTTACCGATTTGGCCGCGGCTCTTTTCGTCCTCTCCGGAAATAACGAGCATCAAATCACCCGGCTTTGCACCTGCGGCCGCGCCCCAGGCTGCTAAAGCTTCCTGATCGAAAAACTTGTCGACGGAGCTCTTGAAGCTGCCGTCTTCGTTGCACTTTACGTACACCAAACCTTTGGCGCCGATCTGCGGACGCTTCACCCAGTTGGTCAGGCCATCGAGTTGCTTACGCGTAAGGGTGGCCTTGCCGGGGACGCAAATAGCGACGACGAGTTCGGCACTGTCAAACACACCGAAGCCCTTGTTTTGAGCGACCTCATTGAGTTCGACCAGCGGCATGCCAAAGCGCAGGTCGGGCTTATCAGATCCGTAAAGGCGAATCGCGTCATCGTACTGCATCCGGGGGAATTCGGGCAGTTCAACGTTTTTGAGTTCCTGGAAAACGTGGCGGGTGAGGCCTTCGAAGGTATTGAGGATTTGCTCCTGGGTAACGAAGGCCATTTCGCAGTCAATCTGCGTGAATTCCGGCTGACGGTCAGCGCGGAGGTCTTCGTCGCGGAAGCACTTCACGATCTGGAAGTAGCGGTCGTAACCAGCTACCATAAGCAGCTGCTTGAAGGTCTGTGGGCTCTGCGGAAGGGCGTAGAACTGGCCTTCATTGAGGCGGCTGGGGACCACGAAATCACGCGCACCTTCGGGCGTAGACTTAATCAGGAAGGGCGTCTCAATCTCCACAAAGTCCTTACCGCCGAGGTAAGCGCGGACGGCCAGGGCGAGCTTGGAGCGGAACATGATGTTCTGCTGTAGTGGCCCACGGCGCAGGTCGAGGTAGCGGTACTGCATCCGGATGTCGTCGCCGCCATCAGACTCGTCTTCGATAGTGAAGGGTGGTGTTTTGGCGCTGTTGAGCACGATGAGTTCATCAGCTACGATCTCCACGTCACCGGTGGAGCGGTTGGCGTTCTTATTGGTACGCTCACGAACAGTACCGTTTACCTGAATCACCCATTCTCGACCCAGCTTGCGGGCCTGGTCGGCTAGCTCGGCGTTGTCATCCTGATCGAAAACAACCTGGGTGATGCCGTAGCGGTCACGGAGGTCAACGAAGGTCAGTCCGCCGAAATCACGGCCAATCTGGACCCAACCAGAGATGGAGACTTTTTTGCCGGTGTCGGAAAGGCGAAGCTCGCCGCAGTTGTGGGTACGAAACATGGGGTCTTATTTTTGAGCCGGCAAAGATAGAACGTGGGACAGTTTGAACCGCGGATTTGGGCGAATTTCACGGATACAGGCGTCATAAAACCGCGTAGATTTGTGAAATATGACGAAATCTGTGTTGAATCTGTGATTCTAAAATATTGCGGCCGTCGCTAACAGCCTATCCGATTACTTCCGACCAATCAACAGCATCATTATGCGAATGCGTAAAGCCTATCGCCCGCTCCTGTTGGATGGTTTCGGCATCACGGTAAGCGGCTACGTAAGTCTTGCGCCAGTGCGGGCTGAGGTTCCCGCCGGAACCGTGGACGATGCGCTCGTCGTGGATCGTCATGCTACCGCGCTTTACGGGTAGGTAGACGATCTTGTCGGTTGGTTTTGTTTCAATGACCAGGGTGTGAGAATCATCGCGCGAGGCGCCATCGTCGTGGCCTTTGGGTTTGTGTTGGCGTAGTTCGGGCTCGTTGTTGGAGCCGGGGACGACCTGAAGGCAGCCGTTTTCGAGGTCAGAATCGCTGAGGGCAAGGGAGAAGGTCGCCGTCCAGGTATTTTCGGTTTTTGGCCAGTAGCCAAGGTCCTGGTGCATGGGAAATTCAGCCTTTTGCTGGTTCGGGCATTTGGCCAGGAACTGTTCGTAATCGAGTGCAGCGGTTCCTTTGGGGTAAAGCTGGTTCGCGATGGCCTGGCTAATGCGGTGATAGGTGTTACCGGCCAGTTCCGGGCGGTAGGTACTTGGTAGCATGGCGTTGACCAGCTGGAAATTTTCGGGCGGGGTACCGTAGGGCTGGCTCATGTCGCAGAAATCACGACCCATGGTTTCTGCAAATTCACCGGCGGCGAAGCGGTCGAACCAGGGATCAATTGGGTTCATTTCGGCTTCAGTGAGCACGTCGTTGATTACGAGGTAGCCATCGCGGCGGTAGGCCGTAATTTCGGCTTCGGTTAGGAGGTAGTTTTCGCCCGTGCGGCGGTGTGTGCCGGAGGCTGAATTGGTGATACGTTGCATAGTCTCTGTTTTGCAAGCTTTAAGTTAGGCATTTGGGCACGGACGTGCGGGTAAAGTTAAAAGTTGAAGAGCAGGGTAGGCTGAGATGGCTGCATCCACACTGTTGCGATCTAGGTATGGGCCCACGAAGTAAAAAACTACCCTTTCTGTCGATCTTTTAGCCGGAAACTGGGTTTTTACCGTAATGTTACCACTTCAGAAAATAACTTACTCCCTTGCTCTTGCCTGCCTATTCATCTGTTTGATGGTTTTCGGTAAGGCTTTGCTTGTGCCCGTCGTAATGGGCTTTGTGCTCTGGTACCTCATCAATGCGGTCGACCAACTTTTTCGTAGGGTGCCGTTCTTTGGCACCCGTAGCGCGCGCGGCCTCAGTTTAACCGTTGCTGCCGTAACGGTACTTGGGGTGATTGTACTGGCTGGCAGCCTCATTGGTGGGCAGATCAACGAAATGATCGATACGGCTCCGGAATATTGGCTGAATCTGGAGCGACAATTCGCTCATGTACTGGCTGGCTTTGGTTACGATGAGAACCTTACGCTAGAGAAAATCTCTCAGGAACTGAAGGTAAACGATCAACTGCTGGGTTTACTTGCTTCTTTCACAACGGTCACCCGCCAGTTTTTACTCGTGTTGCTTTATACTCTTTTCCTGCTGGTGGAGCAGCATACCTTTCCGCGTAAATTGGCGGCATTGGAACTCAAACCGCGGCGAAAAAATAAGTTGTTACGGGTATTAACCAAGCTAAACCAGGCCATCCGGACTTACGTCGGTGTTAAATTCGCTGCCTCCTTTGCCACCGCCCTACTCAGTTACTTCGTAATTGCCTACGTCGGGGTGGATTTCGCCGTCTTCTGGGCGTTTTCCATTTTTGCCCTCAACTTTATTCCCACCATCGGCTCTATCGTAGCTACTATTCTGCCCAGTATGATGGCGATCGTGCAGTTCGACCATCTGGGGCCTTTCGTTATCGTCGCTATTGGCGTGGGGCTCATCCAGCTTAGTATTGGTGGTCTTTTAGAACCCAAACTGTACGGAGACGCCCTTAACATCAGCCCTTTTGTCATCATCTTTTCGCTCATGCTTTGGGGCTTGCTCTGGGGCGTGGTGGGCATGTTACTGTGTGTCCCGATTACGTTTACACTGATCACTTTTTTGGCACAGTTCGGGTCCACACGGCCCTTAGCACTGCTGTTGTCACGGAAGGGAAGAGTGTAGGAACTTATTCATTTCGTGGCTGTCAGGGGTGGTGGGCGCGGCCGCAGGTGCCGGGGAAGGTTTTAGTGAAGCATGACCCCAACGGAGCAAAATGCTTAAAGGTCTGTTGGGTTATTAAAGTCCTCATTTAACCGGCCACCACAATACTTGCAATAGAGCGCATCGTCGGCATGTCTCTCACTGGCACAGTATCGGCAAACCTGGGTGTTGTAGGAACTGCTTTTGTCCTTTCCTATGCTGATCATTTCGTTGGTGACGATACCCGTAGGTACCGCAATGATGGCATAACCAAGGATCATAACAATCGCTGAGAGGAACTGGCCGCTCGAAGTCTGGGGAGTGATGTCGCCATAGCCGACGGTGGTAAGGGTGACAATTGCCCAGTATACCGACTTTGGTATGGAACTAAAACCCGTATTGGTTCCGCCTTCAACCAGGTACATTACTGACCCGATGAGGACGACGAGTAAGGTGACTGTAAACAAAAATACCATGATCTTATTGCGGCTGGCAATGAGCGCACGCCGCAACTGGTCGCCCTCGGTCAGAAATTTACCAAGCTTGAAAATTCGGAAAACCCGCAATAGGCGGAAGATCCGAATGATGATAAAGTACTGAGACCCTACAAAAAAGTAACTGAGGTAGCTCGGTAAGATTGCAATCAAATCTATGATGCCATAAAAGCTGAGCGCGTACTTCCACGGGCGGATGGTGATCCATAATCGCATCACGTACTCAATTGTGAAAAGAATGGTGAAAATCCATTCCAGCACGTCGAAGATGTGGCCGTATTGACGGTACCAGTCTTCCGAACTCTCCAACATTACCACGATAACCGATAACACGATCAGTACCAACAGACCAATATCAAACCACTTACCTGCAGGGGTGTCGGCTTCAAAGACAATCTCGTGGACGTAATCGCGATTCCGGTGGTTGGCCATATCTAGGAAAGATTTGGGCCAAAGATAGGACATTAGGCGACTTTGCGTTTTTAGATGCTTCGCTTTTAGACGTGCTGCGCGTTTTTAGATATTTCGCTTTTAGGCTGCCGCACGGTTCCGTACCGCCGGAGCCGTGCGGTAGCCTAAAAGCGCGCAGCGTATCTAAAAAAGGCCGGAGGCCCTTCAAGTCTTCTCCTATAAAATGGTATATTTGTTTTTGCTAATGACGACCGATTAAATAAACCTTTATGTTACTGAATGCCGTTATAATTGAGGACGAACGCAATGGTCTCATCAATCTAAAGCACCTTCTGGCTGAACACTGTGAAGACATTGAAGTGATCGGTGACGCTGATGGGGTAGAGAGTGGTCTGGCCTTGTTTAATCGGGATGATATAAAGCCCGATGTGGCATTTTTGGACATCAACCTGCAGGACGGAAAGGTCTTTCAGTTGTTGAACCAGTTGCAGGAAATCGCCTTTGACGTAATTTTCGTTACGGCATACGATCAGTTTGCGATGAAGGCCTGTGAATATTCTAGTATTGGCTACATTTTAAAGCCGATCGACCCCGACAAACTTGTGGAAGTCGTTTCCCGCGTCCGGCCCCGTCGGCAGGGTAGGACCGAAGAGCGCCTGCAGGTAATGCAGCAGTTCGCCAGCCATCCGAATTCCTTTGAAAAAATGTCGATTGCCGCATTGGATGGGATTCACTTCGTCAAAATTCGTGACATCGTCCGCTTTGAGGCCGAAGATAATTATACTCATATTTTTATTCATGGAGGTAGCCGGATTACGGCCTCTAAGACCATTAAAGCTTATGAGGATATGCTAGTACCATTCAACTTCTATCGCGTTCATAAACGGCACGTCATCAACATGAACTACATGAAAAAATTTGTAAAGGGTGATGGAGGCTACCTAATTATGGATGACGATGTGAAAATTGAAGTCAGCCGACGTAGAAGACCCGCTTTCATGACGCAACTTCGGGTTCTTCAAGACGTTCTTTAGGATGTTCCAATAATAAGAACTATTTTTGGACCGGTATTATAATAGCCATGATCGGCACTCCCTGTCTGGTCAGCGGTAAGTTTTTAAATGTGTTCAATGATCTACATATGCCCAACAACGGAAAAAAAACAATCGAAGAGCTAAAACGAGACCAAAAAGATAAAATTTTGGATCACAAAAGCATGGATAAGGTTGTCGGTGGCAAAAGGCGCCGAGGCAGTTGGCTACGTCGTGTTGCCGGTGGCATCATGCCACAATAAACCGCCGTAGGTTTGCGTCTTTCATATTATACTACTAAGGACGTTAACCTTATGATCGGAATCCACCTGACCGCCACGGCTACCGCCGCGCTGGAAGAAAAAATAAGCCAAACTACCGACGATTTTCTTCGCATCCGGCTACTTAATGAGCTAATCGCTGATTACGTCTATACCCGTCCTGGACAGGCACGTCCCCTCTTGGAGCAATTAAATGTACTTTTTAGTACTACCTCTTCCCGAGAATCAGATTTTCAGTATTGGCTCCATTTGGGCAACTTGGAAAATCAGGAATACGATGATCAGAAAGCTTTGGCGGCTTTCGAACGTGCTGTAGTCCGAGTAGATGAAAACGGAGACATTGCCGAGAAAATAGAGGTCTATCTGGACTACCTCGGGATTCTGGTCAATCTCGAGATGATGGATCTAGCCCGGGAGTTGTACGACCGGAGCCTACGGTTAATGGAATCATATACTTCCGACCGTCTGCGCTCTCGCTCACTTTGTCGCT
>JAPKCQ010000154.1 GCA_026421165.1 Lewinella sp.
TAAGTCTGAAATGACTCTTACTCGACCTTCCCTTGCACCTGCGTTCGCGCCCCTTAAAACACCCGCTCTCCGCGCAAAATAGACAGGTTGTAGTTGAAGACGAACTTTGGTGTTTCGGTATATAGCTCTTCGTAGATCTCCAGGGCAGTGCGGCGGGCCTCATCGTCGATGCCTGCACTGATCCGGAACCGAGTAAGGTAAGCTTCCGCCAGCTGCTCGGGGGTGAGCTCTTCATTTTTCAGTATCTCCTCTACGGCAAACAGTGCTTCTTCGGTATTTTGGGGGTCGTAGGCGGCAAGTGCCCTGGCGTGCAGCAGGCGTGCGCCGTTGATCAAGTCCGGATTTCCGAGTTCTTTCGCGATCCGGAGTGCTTCTATTTCCACCTCGCGCAGGGCGTCCAGCTGGTTACCCGCTAGTAAAACGCAACCTTTTTCTTCCAGGCTGGACGCGAGCACGAGGCGATTGTTGGTGCTGCGAGCAATTTGGATCGCCTGGTCGTAGTACATCAAGGATATATCGAGCTGGCCTTGGAGGTAATAAATATCACCAAGGGTATTTACCGCTTTGGCTACTCCTTTACGGTAACCGAGCTCCCGGCTGATGCTAAGGCTTCGGTCGAGGTGCTGGATGGCCTTGGTGAAGTTGCCCATCACGCTGTTGATGTCTCCCACTAGCCCTTCCACTACCGCGATTCCCTGCCGGTCACCAAGTTCCTGGCAAATCCTCAGGTCTTTGGTGAAGTGCTCAATGGCTTTTTCGTAGTCCCCCTCCCTTTCGAATACGCTTCCGAGACTACCCAGACCGATGGCCTGCAGGCGCTTATTGCCCAATTCTTTGGCGAGTTCCAGGCCGGCGTAGTGGTGCTCCTTGGCTTTTTCGTAATCGCCGCTCTCGAAATAAATTATTCCCAGATTGGTATGCAGGCTAGCCAAGCCCATGGTGTCCTGGTTATTCTGGTGGCGGGGAATTTGTTCTTCCACTACCCGGATAGCTTCCGAATAATTGCCGAGGTTCATGTGGGTAAGGCCGAGGTGACTGATCGTTTCGGCAGCGCTTGAGCTACCAGCAGCGCTGAAGCCGCTGTTCAGCGATTTTGCGTAGTAGGTCAGTGCATCCTGATAGTGCGCCGTTCTAAAGTAAAGATTACCCATGTTACTATGGGTCCTGGCAATCCCGAAGATATCATCTACGGATTCGAAGAGTCCAGCGGCAATACGTAGGTAGTTCATCGCCTTTTCGTAGTCTCCCTTCAGGGTATGGAGCCGGCCAAGGTGATTATTGGTACGGCCTAGCAGAACTATATCGCGGCTGGCCTTGGCAATACGCTGGCCTTGTTCGTAGGCACCCTGTGCCTCATCCCACCGGCCAACGATCTCCAGGACTTTGGCACGGTTGATGTGGGTATTCACAGTTAGCTCCTGGTCTTCCTGCGTTGCAAATTTATCAATAAGCCGCTCGTACAAGTCCAGTGCCTGTTGGTTTTGGAAGTTGGCCCGGGCGTAGTTGGCCGCCTTGCCGAGAAATTCGATGGTTTCCTCTTTTTCTCCGGCTTGCTCGTAGTGGAAGGCGAGGTCTACGTAACGTTCCTCGATGTTATCGACGTAGAGCTTTTTAATGGCCATCGCGATCTGCCGGTGCAGTTGCTGCAGGCGCGTCGTTAGCTGCATACTGTACACAGCTTCCCGCAAAAGGCTGTGCCGGAAGATGTAGCGCAATTCGTTCATGGCACTCCATATCTGGCCCTTCTCCGCTACTTCGATCTGATCGCGCAGCATCGCCATTACCTCCTCGGCGGAGTTTAGGTTGTTTTCTTCCCGGAGCACTTCAGATAGTACAGGAATATCAAACTCCCGCCCGATCACCGCTGCGGCCTTGACCGTTTCCCTGACCATATCCGAAAGGCGATCGATTCGGGAAGTCAGGATGGAGGTGATGCTGGTAGAGAGCTTGATGCTTTCATCACTGAGGTTCAGGACACCGTCCTCCCCCGTTATCAGCAGGTCGTTTTCCCGAAAGTATTCCAACACTTGTTCCAGGTAGAAGGGATTGCTGTTGGTTGCCCTCAGGAGTGTTTCTAGGCAGTCGTCTCCAATGGGAGAGCCAAGAGTAACTTCAGCTAATTGGCGGACGGCCTTTTCGTTCAGGGCGCTGATTTCCACCATGAGGACGGACAGGTCATTTTCCTCTCTTTCTTTTTCGGAAATCAGACGTGAGTAGGTACCATCGTCTTCTGCTCTAGAAGTGGCAATGATGAGCAAAGGCAGATTCGTCGTTCGCCGGACGAGCTCCCGGATAACAGCCAGGCTGTCGTCGTCGATCCAATGAATGTCTTCGAGTTCCAGAACAGTAGGCTGAACCATACACTCGGCCACCAGCAGATTTACGATAGCAGCGATGGTGTTTTGGTACCGGCCCTGGGCATCGAGTTGGGTCCAAAGGGAGCGCAGCGGCGCGATACCCAGCTGGGCGGCGAGGATGGACTCTGTCCGCTCTAGCTCGTGGAGAGCATTGTCCACAACTGCCGATTGTTCGAGGCGGCGTAGACTCTGCTTCAATTGGCTGATGCGAAACTGAAACCTACGTTCGTTTTGTGCTCCGAGCAGATCGATACTTTGCCGGAACATCCGGCGCAACAAATAGGTAAAGGGATTAAAAGGTTTTTGCAGAATCTGATCTGAGCTGGCCAGCAACCAGTTGACCGATTGGCTTTGGTTTAATTGCCGATGAACATCATGGGTGAGCCGGCTCTTACCAATACCTGCCTCGCCCAAAACATAGGCCAGGCCGGCGCACTTTCCTTTGAATATTGGTTGCGCGAAAGCTAGTAATTTTGCTATTTCTTTCTCCCGCCCCACCAGCTCTCCTCCGTAACTTGGTTTACCAAGCGATTGCCGCCGCCCGTTCAGGGCAAAGGTGGGTACTGAGGCCTGAATTCCCTTATAATGGATATCTCCTTTGAGTTGGAAACGGAAGTGAGGAGCTTTGGCCAACTCTTCATCTACCAGAATATCATGCCAATCTGCCGTCCCCATGATCCGTGCAGCGAGATTTACCCGATTTCCGACGCAAGCGTACTGTGCCCGTTCTCTACCACCAACTATTCCAGTAAAAGCGGTGCCCACCGTAAGGCCCATCCGATACTGAAACGAAGCCTGGTTTTCTTCTCTCAGGGCATCGAGCCCGCTCTTCACGGTCAGGCAAAATTCCAGTGCACGGACCGCGTTGTTCTCGTAAGAAACAGGGGCGCCGAAGAATATGACCATCAGAGAGCCTTTGTCTCCAAAGTCTACCTCTTTAAAATAGCCTCCGAAATCATTAACCTGATTAAGTACTACCGTAGCGAATTCATCCAGTTCTTTGTGAGTTCCAATCTCGTTAAAAGCCAGAAAGGCAGAGACTACGGAGCGAAACTCACCGGTTTGGTCGTACCTAACCACCTCTGGAGGCAAAAAGGTCGTTGCGATCTCAGCACCAACTTCGGGCAAATCAAGCGGTGGATAATCTACGTCATCTAGAAAATGACTGACGCCTCCTAACACGCGGTAAGCTCCCTGATTTACTTCTTCAGCAACAATGGATTGGTTTTCCAGTAGGGTGTGCATGGTTTCGTCCATCACGATGTCTGCCTGGTTGGCTTGCGTCTGGCAGTAGGCCGCCTGATCAATAGCGGTGCCGCGAAAGTAGAAAGCACGAAGGCTATCTCCGACGATGCCGTAATTTACCGTTCCAGCCGCAATACCAGCCTTTACCCCGATGGTATATTCACCGAAACGATTATCTCTCTCCTGAAAGATCGTCCGCGCTTTATCCGCCGTATGAAGCAGATGAGTGGCATGAAGGCGGTCCAGTGTGCCGGGAAAGACGGCGGTAAAGGCATCTCCTGCGAAGTAGGGGATGAACCCACCTCTGGCGTAAACAAGGGCTACAAGCGGATCAAATATTTCATTGAGAATGAGGGATAGTCGTTCAGCTCCCACCGGCCCTTCCTTCATCAGGGATTCCGTCAGTTGGGTAAAACCCGACAGGTCGATGTTCATCGTGAAACCGACAATATCTCCTGAGAGCTGACCGGCCAGCAATCTCTGCTGAATAAATGGTGGGATTAACGGCTGCAATGTTGTCTACTGAATATGGGTAACGGTTAAAGATACGGCACTGAATGCCCCACCGGATGATAAACCTAAATAAACACGACCGCACCTGTTGCCAAGAGCGGTCGCATAAGGGAAAGATTTTATCAAAACTCCGGAAGAAAAATCTTCATCCCGGTCTTGGATTGTTTGATATAGTGTAATCCGTGAATGTTTGAATTAAGACTTCCGGTTATTAAAAATGGCGCGCACCATCAAAAAGGGCGGAAGACAGGCTCAGGACTCCACCGATGGCAAATGCGAATAAAAAAGCGTACAACAAAGTCATTGGTAAGTAGATTAAAAGATGATTAAAACGGTGACATTGTTGCTCATGGAATAAATCACAAGAAGCACAAATTTTGGCAGAAAACCAAGCACATCGCCGGATTTATTTCAACCTGTTCTAATCTATCTAGTCTGTCCTGACGGGTAAGGGCAAAGCTGCCACCAGGTCTTCTTGGCGATCACCTTTAGGAATCCCTTCACTCAACTTCCACCGAAACACTCTCAGATCCTTAGCTCCTTCTGGCATTGTTACGGGATGCAAGTGAAGTTGGCGGTGAGCGGGTACAACAGCGATAACTTCCCCATCTTCCCCATCTTCGTCACCAAGCCCCGTAAAGATGAAGTAGGCATCCTCTTCCGAGAGCGGCTCTACGTGTGAGAGGTCGAGGAAAACAAGCTCTTGTTCATCGAGGAAATGCAAAATCACAGTTCCTGCTGCTGTCGGAGCATTAATCGTCTTCATATGGTGCCAGTCAGGCGCTTGTTCCTCTATCTTTTTAAGGGCCTGCTTGTGCGCATTGTTGTCTTGCGCGTGGTGCGCTTTTTCGGTTACAATCTCCGTTTTGTTTGTCTCGCTCAGGCGAAAAAGATAACCTGAAAAGCACAGGAGGAGTAAGCAAGCGGCCATGAGGCAGTAGCGCCAGATGACAAGAGAGTAATTTCTTTCGGATATGGCCAGAATCATCTCATGGTCTAGGTCTTCGTAGTCAGTTGCTGTCCTTATTTCTCTGCCTTCCAGCGGTGTTGTCAAGCCGTTATCGGTGGCATAACTATCAAGCTCATTGCGCAATTTTTCGTAGTCTTCCCTGGCTTCGGGGCTTTCCTCAAGTATTTTTTCCACCAACAACGATTCCTTCCGGCTGGTGACGCCGAGGATGTATTGTTCCAGTAAACCAGATTTTTTCAGACTTTCGCGGTCCATTTTGTTCCAGGGCCTTTGTTGATGATAATATTAATGCACTACTACTTGAACGAAGAAAATCCGCTTTGTGTTCAAGTAACCTACCTTCAATCAGGGAAATACAATTTAGCTAACTTTGTCAGCCAAGAACTTGTCACGGGAAACTAGTACCCGAGACTTGGTTTCCTTACAAGACATTTGATGAACCTGTTCAACTAGAAATTAATTAACTCCCTCCGCTATCCAGCTAAAAACCTTTGGCATAAGACATCACGGCCCCGGCTCCGCCCGCCGTCTCCGTAACGCACTCGATGCCTACGCGCCCGATCTAATTTTGATCGAGATGCCTGCTGATGCAGATAAAGTCTTGCGCGAAATAGTAACCAACGGACTGCGCCCTCCTGTTGCCCTCGTACTCTACGACGCAAAAGACATCGAACGGGCAAGCTTCTACCCCTTCGCCGGCTTCAGCCCGGAATACCAAGCCATCGACTGGGCGGTGGAGCGGGAGGTAGACGTCTGGCCAATTGACCTGCCCGCCAGAAATTACCTGGCCAAACAGTCCGCCAAGCCCCCCCCCACCCTTTTCGCCACCGCAGACCCTCCTGTCGAAGAACCTTCCGTCTTACCCGGAAAAACCAGCAAACAACTTCGAAATCAGCTGCGCCGTGATCCGCTGTCCCTCATGGCCGAACTGGCTGGCTACAAGGATTCGGAAGCCTGGTGGGATGCGACCCTCGAGCGCGGCCATAAAGACTCCCTGGCCGTTTTCGAAGCCCTGCTGGCCATGATTTCAGAACTCCGAGAAACCTTTCCCTCTGCTTCCGACGACGAAAACCAACGCCGCGAGGCATTCATGCGCACCGAGATCCGCAAGGCCATGAAGACCGGGGCGGAGCGCATCGCCATCATCGTTGGGGCCTGGCACGGGCCGGCCGTCAGTGATCCGCTCCTGTACAAAGCTGCCACCGACAAGAACATTCTGAAGGGCTTGCCTAAAGTAAAGATCGCCGCTGCCTGGGTTCCCTGGTCCTATCCCCGCCTAGCCAGAGCTGGTGGTTATGGTGCGGGGGTCGCCAGCCCGAACTGGTACCAGCTCATCCACGACTTCCCCGACAATGCCACTGAACGCTGGATGGCAACGGCAGCTAAACTGCTGCGCGAAGAAGGCTTCGACGCCAGCCCAGCCATGGCCACCGAAGGTGTTTCTCTCGCAAAAACACTAGCCACCTTGCGCGACCACGAACAACCCGGCATCCATGAGTTAGAACAAGCACTACTAGGCACCCTCGCCGCTGGGCGGCCCGAACGCCTGGCCGTCATCCATAAAAAGCTGACGATCGGTACTACCGTCGGCTTCGTCCCGCCCGACGTGACCACCGTCCCCCTCCTGCAAGACCTAAACCGGGAGCTGAAAAGTACACGCATGGCGAAGCTCTGGGAAACCGCTGGCGAACAATACTTAAAGGTCACCAAAACCAACCCGCGCGGCGGCATCGACCTGCGCACGAACAACGACCTCCGTAAAAGCCACCTGCTTCACCGCCTCAACCTGCTGGAAATCTTCTGGGGGAAACTCCAGCCTTCAGGGCCAGACAGCATCAGTAGCTTCAAGGAAACCTGGCTGCTTGAATGGCAGCCGGAGTATAGCCTCTACTTGATCGAACGAGCCAGCTATGGCAATACCGTCGCCATCGCGGCGGGGAGGTATGCCTCCGAGAAAGCGGCAGACTTACGAACCGTCCGTCCCCTCGCCCAGCTCACCCTCGATTGCCTGCGGGCCAACCTCCCCGATGTGGTGCCCGACCTTATGGCCCTACTCCGCAACCGAGCTGCGGAGACAACAGACATTGCCTCCCTACTCGCTGCCTTACCGTCGCTGGTGCAGACTTCTCGTTACGGCGACTCACGCAAGACAGACACCACGGCTTTGCTACTGGTCATTGATGAATTACTACCGCGTCTCGCTGCCGGATTACCCGCTGCGGCAACGAATATCGACGATGAGCAAGCGGATGAATTACTCAAGCATTTAGCCGCAGCCAACTACGCACTGGCACAACTTGACAACGAGCAACATACCGATGTTTGGACGGGTGGGTTGCGGCGCACGACGGCGGCCGGTGGCGTTCATCCACTGATCGATGGCCATGCCGTTCGCCTACTTTACGACCACGAGATGTTGGACGACGAGGAGGCGGCAAGAAGGTTCTCGCGGGCGCTTTCAGCGGCCAACGGAGCGCATGCCGTGGCACAGTGGCTAAGTGGATTCCTGCATGGTAGCGGGCAGTTACTTTTCCATTATCCACCGCTCTGGGGGCTGGTCAACGACTGGGTCGCTAACCTAGCCTGGGAAGACTTTGAGAACATTCTACCCCTGTTACGGCGGACGTTTGCGGACTTCAGTCAGTTTGACCGGAAGCGGTTGCTGACCCTGGCGCGCGAGGAGGTTGGTGAACGAAAGAAGGATATTTCCGTAACGGCTGAAAAAGCAACGCCTTTCGCTATGCGGATTCCTTCGGAGGTGGGCGCGGCCGCAGGTGCAAAGGAAGTTGAAGTGCCGGGGAATGAACCCTCAGCAACGGTCTCCGGAGAGGCTTTGGTCAAGGCCTTATTGGAGTGGATAGGCTAGCTCGTCGGCCGTAGGATGTTCAGTATTTTAGACCGACCCCTCCTACATTAATGGACGCTCACCGCGCAGCAGCCCCAAAGGGAACGATTGTTTTATCCTTGACTTCGCCAGAGGCGAAAACAAACACTTCGGGGTATTTTGAGCATCCGTCCCGAAATCCTGGATAGCCTACAGTGGATTGGTTAAACTCACTAACTTTGCCATCCCCAACCTCTTGCTTCTTAATCCCTCCCCCGGCACCCGCGGCTGCGGCATAAAAACCTCCCTATCAAAACACGTTCCGAAAAAATATTCCTCACCGCTGCCGTATTTCTGGCCGGACTTTGTAGCATCGTCTACGAGCTGCTGATCAGTACCACGAGCAGTTATTTTCTGGGGAACAGCGTAAAGCAATTCAGCCTCACCATCGGGATTTATATGTTCGCGATGGGAATTGGTTCGTTCCTGACGAAGTTCGTGGAAAAGCGAGAGTTGGAAGCGTTCATCCGGACGGAACTATTGCTCGGTTTGCTCGGCGGCCTGTCCGTTCCACTGCTATATTTCCTATTTCAGCACCAGAATAATACACAGTACCAGTTCACAATGCTGGGGCTTGTGTTCGCTATCGGGCTACTAACTGGGCTCGAAATTCCACTGCTCGCCCGCGTGATGGAACGCTACTCACCGCTGAAGAATAACCTGGCCGATGTGCTCGGTTTCGACTATGTAGGCGCGCTTGCCGCTACGCTCCTGTTTCCGTTTTTACTACTGCCCTTCGTCGGTCTGTACAGCTCCAGCCTTATCTTCGGAGCGGTGAATTTACTGCTCGGTTTTGGCGTTTGCTGGTTCTTTCGCGACCAAATGGAAGCGCGACGAAAGCGTGCGGTGTACATCTGGACCGCCATTGGCCTGGTCGCCTTCGGAGCCTTGCTTGCCTGGGCCAATCCTTTCCTGGCGCAGTGGGAGGCATCGGCCTATCCGCACCGGGTTATTTACCGCGAGCAATCACCCTACCAGCAAATTACACTGACGCAAAACAAAGATGATCTGCGGCTGTACCTCAACCGGGTGATTCAGTTTTCTTCGCGGGATGAGTACCGCTACCACGAGGCGCTGGCCCTGATTCCGGCGGCGAGCGTTCCTTCGGTAAAGCGCGCGCTCATTCTCGGCGGCGGCGAAGGGTTGCTCGCTCGGGAACTCCTAAAACTCCCCGAACTGGAGCAACTCACCATCGTCGACCTCGACGAGCGGGTGTTCGATCTTGCCCGGCGCCACAAGGTCATCAAGGCGCTGAACGCAGGTGCCGTAGACGACCCCCGGGTCCGCTGCATCGCCATCGACGCCGCAGTATTCCTGCGCAATGATACGGCTACCTACGACTTAATCCTGGCCGATTTACCCGACCCCTCCAGCGAGAGTGTAGCCCGCCTTTACAGTACCTGGTTCTTCGGGATGGCAAAGGCACGGCTGGCGCCCGATGGTGTTTTTGCTACGCAGGCTACCAGTCCGTTTCATACCCGAAAAACTTTCTGGTGCATCAACGCGACGCTCGGGGCGATCGGCTTCGAACATATCCGGCCTTATAAAGTGATGGTGCCCAGCTTCGGAGTTTGGGGCTTCATTATGGCCGGAGGAACGGGCGCAAAACCTGGTCTACGCACCGACGTGCCCCGCCAGTTCCTCGAACCCGAAGCCCTTCCCTCCATGTTCTACTTCCCTCCCGACCTCCGTGAACCTGCCAACCTGAACCTGCGACCCAACCGCCTCGACCGACCCGTCCTACTCGACTATTTCCTAGACGAATGGTCCGACTGGCAACGCGAAAAAACCTTCTAATGCCCGCACCTAAACCCTTCCCGCTACCACCCTGCAGCAAACCGCTAGGCCGCCATGTCCACCTCGACCTCTACGAATGTACGGCCGGCCTCCTCGTTACTCCGACAGACTCCGAACACATCCTCAACGAGGCCGCCCGGAGGATGAATGCCACTATTTTAGGCAGTCATTTTCACGCCTTTAATCCGCACGGAGTGAGTGGTGTCGTCGTGATTGCAGAAAGCCACCTGACCATCCACACCTGGCCGGAGCACGCTTATGCGGCGGTAGACATTTTTAGTTGTGGAGCGTTAGATCTGGAGGCTGGAATAGCTCACTTGGTAGAGGCTTTGGGGGCAAAAAGGAAAGAATTGGCTGCTTTTGATCGGGGGTTTGTTGG
>JAPKCQ010000155.1 GCA_026421165.1 Lewinella sp.
GGGGTCGGATTGTTTGAGTGGAGCCAAGCCGTAGAGAAGGTAATGATTAGCTTCTTTTACTTCAACACCTGTTTGAGGACCATCTCCCATGGTGTAGGTGTAGGTGTAACAAGATGATAGGGTACAAACTAGAACGAAGGCCATAAACAGGCCTGATAAATTAGTTTTCATTAGGAATTAATTGTGAATGAAATAATACTGTTGAAGAGGTAGCGAAAGCACCTCTTTCCAGCGCTAATATAATGGTTTTTGGCGGAACTGAGATTTATGAATTCATAATTAGTAGTGCAAATGTACTGATTGCCGTTTCTAATCATCACGAGCCCCCGTAAGGCTTAACGTAACCCTTCCTCCAAGGTCTCTTTTTAGCGACCCTATTCATAAAAATGATCCTTGTCCACCGCCGCCAGGTCAATAAACAACTGCCCGAATTTAACCGTCACATCCTTAAAAAACCGCGCACCTTTCTCCGCAGTAGCCTTGCGCGGGTCCCCCGTGCCAGTACTGGCAGTTATCTGAGACCACGGCCGTTCTCGCCAAGCCCATGGCTCTTTAAATGCTTTGATCCGGGGCTGCTTTTCTGCGCCGTCGTCTGCTTCAGAAAGCGGAAGAACGAGCTCCGGACGGAGGTGCAGCACCAAACTGGTTTCCAACTCACAGGCGTGGTCTCCGCCTTCCTCCACATAATCGAAGCGGTCAAAGGTTTTGAACCAGCTGGTTTCTACGAGTAGCATATCCGGGAACTCGACACCGAGTTCGCGCAGTATCGTGCGGAAGTTGTTGCCGCCGTGGCTGTTGAAGACCACTAGTTTTTTGATGCCCTGTCGGTCCAGTACGGTAATTAGGTCGCGCAGGATGGCGAGTTGGGTACTCGGCATCAGGTTCATGTCCAGCGTAATGTCGGTCTGTCCGGTATTGACGCCGAAGGGGATAGAGGGGAGGATGATGACCTTCGCGCCGGCTTCCCAGGCGATCCGTCCGGCCTCGGCGGCGATGGCTTCGCCCTCGATGATGTCCGTAGCGTAGGGTAAGTGGTAGTTGTGGGCCTCGGTGGCCGCCCAGGGGAGGACGGCGACTTCGTACTTGGTGGCCTTTACGGCTTTCCAGTTGGTTTCGGCTAGTAGGTAGGGGCGCATGGAGGATAAGCGATAAGGGGTTGGCGATAAGCGATTTCGCTGCCGCACGTGAATGGGATCGACAAGGTAGTGTTTCACGGGGAGACTGCTATCCGTGGCCCAATCTCTTATCAGTGGCACCGGAGCCGTGCGGCAGCTCAATCGCTTATCCCTTATCAGAACCTCACCAAAGCTGGTGAACTTCCACCTTAATCATCTCCTCATAAATACCATTCATTCCGTCTACCTGAGCGGAAGTAAGGGGCGGGGGCGTAACCGCTTCCCGGGACGACACGGCTCTGATTTAGGAACGTAAATTCAATAACTGTCGCTTTTCGGCCGTCTTATTTTGCCTCTACGCGCACAAAAAATTCTTTCCGTAGCTAAGGCTACGCAAAGGATTATTGAGAACGTAGGAATAAAAACACCAGGCCGCAAATCGGACAGTTATTAAATCGATGTTCCCTAGTCATTTTCCTGGTCAAAATTTTCCAACATAAGTCTCTGGCCGAATCAGTTTCAACTCTATCTTGATCGAGTCAGAAACCGCCAGCCCGTCAATAAACTCATGCAGGATGGTTTCGCTGAACTGCGTCCGTCCCCGGGTAAGTTCTTTAAGTGCTTCGTAAGGCTTGGGGTAACCTTCGCGGCGCAGGATGTTCTGAATGGCTTCGGCACAGACGATCCAGTTGGCTTCCAGGTCGGCGGAGAGTTTGTCCTGGTTCAGCAGTAGCTTGCTAAATCCTTTCTCGATGGCTTTAATGGAAAGAAGAACATGGGCCATCGGCAGACCGACGTTGCGGAGCACAGTAGAGTCCGTAAGGTCGCGCTGTAGACGACTGATGGGCAGCTTATCCGCCATGTGGGTGAACAGCGCCCGGGCGATGCCCAGGTTGCCTTCCGCGTTTTCAAAGTCGATAGGGTTCACCTTATGCGGCATGGCGGAAGATCCGATTTCTCCTTTGATGGTTTTCTGGCGGAAGTACTCCATGCTGATGTATTGCCAGAGGTCGCGGCACAGGTCGATCAGGATGGTGCTGATGCGGTTCAGGGCGTGGAAGATGGCCCCGAGGTTATCGTAGTGCTCGATCTGGGTAGTGGGGTAGGAGCGCTTGAGGCCAAGCTCGTCGCGTACGAACTGGTCGGCAAAAGCGTGCCAGTCGTAGCCTGGGAAGGTGACGTAGTGGGCGTTCATATTGCCGGTTGCTCCGCCGAATTTTGCGGGAAGTTCAACTGCCTGAAGCTGCCGCATTTGTTCGCGCAGGCGGTGGGTCCAGACGCTGAACTCTTTGCCCAGCAGGGTGGGGGAAGCCGGCTGTCCGTGGGTTTTGGCCAGCATTGGCACTTCGGCCCATTCCATGGCGTAGCGTTCGACCATGCTCGTTAGGCCTTCTAGGGCGGGGTAGATTACCTCGTTCAGGCTGTCCTTTATGCTTAGTGGTATGGCGGTATTGTTGATGTCCTGGCTGGTGAGGCCGAAGTGGACGAACTCCAGAATCTTTTCCATACCGGCTTCTTCCATCCGTGCTTTCACGAAGTATTCTACCGCCTTCACGTCGTGGTTGGTCGTTCGTTCGGTTGTTTTGATTTCCTCGGCGTCCGCTTCGTTAAAATTGTCGACCATCTGGTTTAGGTCGTTCATCTGCACGGCCGAGAAATGCTGTAGCTGGGGCAAGCCGAGCTGGTGTAGCGCCTGCAGGTAGCGCACTTCCACCAGTACGCGGTAACGAATCAGCGCGTATTCGCTGTAGTATTCGCTGAGTTCTTTTGTTTTGCCGTGGTAGCGACCGTCGATGGGGCTTATTGCGCGTAGAGGAGACATTATTGGTCTTTTAGTTCGTTGGTTCTTTAGTCTGTTTGCGGGCGCGAAGGTACGTATGCGGGCGCGCACGCAGGATGCAAAGAAAGTTGAACGGCATTGCTCCGGACCTCGAAGCGTCCCTCCAGGGCAAGCCCATGCTAGATGAAGTACCCGTTCAGGGCAAAGCTACTGGATGAAGTGCCCTGAAAGGGTACTTCATCCAGCGATGGGTTGATCGATAGCCGATAGGCGTCGATCAGCCCATCGCGATAACCGAGCTTGCGATTGCCCTCAGCGTCCCTCCGTGATCTTCGAGCGTCCGAGGTGTAATACCTATCTTTCCAGCTCAAAACCAAAATCCCCAAGATGCGACCGTACTTCCTAACCTTGCTCCTATTAACCTTCCTCTGCACCTGCGCAAGCGCCCAAAACCTCGAACTCTTCGAGAGCTTCACCAACCACGCCGTGCTGCAACGTAACGTTGACCACCCAATGTGGGGCTGGGCGAAACCCAGGACGGTAGTGAAGGTGCTCATCGGCGAGCACAAACTGAGCGTCAAAACGGATAAAGCTGGCCGCTGGGAAGTAAGCCTGCCGCCTATGGGCGCTGGTGGGCCGTACAAAATTTCTGTCCAGGCTAAAAGCGAAGGAATACTACTGGAAGATATTTACTTCGGCGACGTGTACCTCCTCTCCGGGCAGTCAAATATGGGATGGCAGCTGACCAATTCTGACCCCGACGGCATCCGCGCCCAAGCCATCGCCGATCCGCTAATCCGAGAATTGAAGGTCAAAAAGGCCTACGACGGTAAGCCACGCCAACACCTTGACATCGACGAAAACTACAGCGAGGAATGGATTGTGGGAACGGCTTCCGGGATCAAGAACTTCAGCGCGGTAGGCAGCTACTTTGCTCACTACTTGCGGAAAGACGTAGACGTTCCCATTGGCCTGCTCCACAGTAGTTGGGGTGGCAGCCGGATTGAACCCTGGATGCGCCCAACCGCCGACGGCATGAACCCCGACCTCGACGAAACCGAAGACATGATGGCTAAAGCCGGTATCCCCGCCCGCAAGCAATTCGCTGAGGATTTTCCCGGCCGCAACGTACCTACCGAAGACGAAGGCCGGGCCAAAGGCTGGATGACCGACGATTTCAACGACGCTAGCTGGCCAACCATGGCTCTCCCTACTTATTGGGAACCTGAAGGCTACCCCAGCGTAGACGGTATTTTCTACTTCCGCCGCTCTTTTACCCTTACGGAAGCCCAGGCTGCGAGCACAGCAACTCTTTACCTCGGTGCGATTGACGATGGCGACATTACCCATGTCAACGGCAATAAAGTTGGTTCTTACCCTAATGCTCATAATACGGATCGTATCTACGAAGTACCGGTGGGTATTCTCCACCAAGGAGAGAACACCATCGCCATTCGGGTTAATGATAGCGGTGTTAACGGTGGGTTTTCCGGAATGGCCGAAGACTTAAAACTCGAAACAGCAGCCGGAATTATTCCCCTGGCTGGAGACTGGAAGTTCAACATCGGTAAGTTTACGGTCGGCGGAAGGTTCAACCAGATGCCCGTCATCCTCTACAACGCCATGATCGCTCCGCTGGAAAAATACCCCCTCACCGGCGTACTTTGGTACCAGGGCGAAAGCAACTCTGGCTCTGGCGACAACGTGAAATACGCCCAACTCATGAAGGGCCTCATCAAAGACTGGCGAGACTTCTTTGCCAATCCCGACCTGCCCTTCTACTGGGTACAGCTGGCTAACTATACCGCCCCGCCAAAATCCGCTAACGAACCCGGCTGGGCCGTGTTGCGCCAAAGCCAAACCGCAGCGCTGGAACTGCCCCGCACCGGCCAGGCCGTGATCACGGATATCGGCGAGGCCGGAGATATTCACCCGAAGAATAAATGGGAGGTCGGCCGCCGCCTTTCTCTTCACGCGCTAAAGGACATTTATGATAAGGACGTAGTAGCGGTTAGCCCGATGGTGAACTCTATCAAATCGATTAACGGCCGCGTAGTCGTCAGCTTCTCCAGCATTGGCGGCGGGCTGGTGGTAAAACCCAACGCTGCTAACGACCAACGATACCCCTACTTTGCCGAAGGTTTTACCGTGGAGGATACGGACGGCAAATGGCACTTTGCCTCCGGCCTGGTGAGCGAAGACGATAATGGGGTAGTGCTCGTCACTCCACCCGGAATCACGGTCAAAAAAGTACGCTACGCCTGGGCCAGTAATCCGGAACGGGCTAACCTGTTTAGCAAGGAAGGGCTGCCCGCCACGCCCTTCGAGATGGTTGTAGACTAGTGGACTGATTCAGAAGCTGGTTGTGTTAAGTCGCAGAGATCGTGGTACTGGTTCAACTTTAAATTGGCGTTTCTTAGCCCGGTTGCCGAGCGTAGTCGAGGTGGCTTCCCACCCGTTTGGGACAGAACTTATTTATACGGCGTTCCATAGCTTCACGTAATGGTGCAACCGACTGTAAATCAATGGGCGATGAAAATAGGTAGTGCGAGTGATGTCATAGCCTTGATTTTCTCCGAAAAAAATCGTAGTTTTAGTCGGAGTATTGAGTGATCAAACCGTTGATCGATTCATTCCGTACATTCCACGAAGAATCCCGACAGTGGTGAACGAATCGCGCCTGTTCCGGGTTAGAAAGATAGAATAAACCGCGAACCGGACCATTTACCCGGTTCCATATTGTTAACCAAATCGCCCGGCGATACGAAGCGTTTAACGCTTCTTGGATCTGAATGGGTTCCGGCCGGTAGCGATGACCAAAAAATTTTGTACATGCAAATTACCATTCACCAATCTGGTGACCTCATGGAAAGCACGAAGCAGGTCATTACCGAAAAAATCACCAAGTTAGAAACCTATTACGATCGCATTGAGCGGGCCGATGTTTACATCAAGGCTGGCGACGGTAATGCCGCCAACGGTTACACGGTGGAAGCCCGCCTGTCCGTTCCCGGTCCGGACCTCTTCGCTGAGTACACCGACCCTTCGATCAAGCGCGCGATCGCTGACGTAGCCGAGGCGCTGCGCCGCCAGATCAAGAAGCATAAGGAGAAGAACAACGACCACGGACCTCGCCCGGAAATTGCACTTGTTGCCCCGGCGGAAGAAGCTGAAGCTACCGAGGATATTTTGCTTTCCGGAGAGCAGTTGTAGAACCTATCTAACTACATTATAACGGCCCGCCTGCTTTGTTGCAGTGTGGGCCGTTGTGGTTTTAGGATGGTTGTAAACCTCTTTTAGTGACGGGCTGATCTACAGCCGATAGGCGTCGATCAGCCCATCTCGATAACCGGGTTTGCGATTACCCCGGGAGAAGCCTCTTTTCAGGGCCACATTAAGGTCCATACTTTTTATCTTTGGCCCAAATTGTATGCTATGTCAACCGCTCTCCGCGAAACCAGCCTAACTTTTGATCCGCCTGCCGAATTTTACCGGGGCAAGGTCCGCGACGTTTACCGCCGGGGTGACCGGCTGCTGATGGTGGCCAGTGACCGTATTTCGAGCTTCGACTACGTACTGCCGAAGGCGATCCCGAACAAAGGCCAGATTCTGAACCAGACGGCGATTCACTTTCTGGAAGCTACGCGCGATATCTGCCCGAACTGGCTGGAGCTTGCGCCTGATCCTAACGTAGCCATCGGTAAGGCGTGCGATGCTATTCCGGTGGAGATGGTCATTCGGGGCTACGCTGTCGGCCATGCCTGGAGGACTTATGCGCAGGCAGAGTCGGACGCGCAGCCGCGGGTGCTGTGCGGAGTTACGATGCCAGCCGGGATGCGAGAAGCCGACGCTTTTCCGGAACCCATCATCACCCCCGCCACCAAAGCGGAAGAAGGCCATGATGAGGACATCAGCCGGGAAGAGATCCTCGCCCAAGGAATCGTAACGCCCGAGGTCTACGCCAAGCTCGAAGACTATACCCGTCGCCTCTTCAGCCGTGGCCAGGCGATGGCCGCCGAACGGGGCCTCATCCTTGTGGACACCAAGTACGAATTTGGCCTCCTCAACGGCGAAGTATACCTCATTGATGAGATCCATACTCCTGACTCCAGCCGCTACTTCTACGCCGAGGGCTACGAAGAACGCCAGGATCGGGGGGAACGGCAGAAGCAGCTTTCCAAAGAATTTGTCCGCGAATGGCTAATGGACAACGGCTTCCAGGGCCTCGAAGGACAGGTCCTGCCGGAAATACCGGATGAGTTTGTAGCGCTGGTGACTAAGCGGTACACGGAGCTTTATGAGATTATTACGGGTAAGGATTTTGTTCCTGCTGATACTGAGGATATTGAGGGGCGGATTAAGGGGAACCTCAGCGGTACTGGGTGGAATGTGGTTTAAGCTGATTACTCGTCCCATAAGAAGGGGTTCCGTTCGGTCCTCCGGACCTTCCTGTACCCCCTCGTCACGCTAGGCGGCCCTCCGGAATTTGGGCAATCGTTCCATGCCTTCATCCTTTCTTTGCACCAGCGTCCGCGCCCATAGCAGCATCTCCAAGGCGCGGAGCAACTCACTAATTTACCCAATCACCAACTCAGTTATGAAAATCTTCTGCATCGGCCGAAACTACGCCGCCCACGCCGCCGAACTAGGCAATAAAGCCCCCGGTAAACCCATGGTGTTCATGAAGCCTCCAACGGCCATTCTGCCCAACAACAAGCCGTTCTACTACCCGGAGTACAGCAACGACATCCACTTTGAAACGGAGTTGGTCATCAAGATCGCGAAGAACGGCCGCCACGTGCAGCCGCAGTTTGCTATGGACTACGTCGGCGCCATCGGCCTGGGGCTCGACCTCACCGCCCGCGACCTCCAGAATGAACTAAAAAGTAAAGGCCACCCCTGGGAAATCGCCAAAGGCTTCGATAATTCCGCCCCGCTGGGCACCGAGTTCTTCGCCCCCGAAGACTTCGCCGACCTCAACGACATCGAGTTCCGAATGGAGAAAAACGGCGAAGAAATGCAGCACGGCCATAGCCGCAATATGATCTTTGACCTCACAACGCTGATCTGCTACGTGAGCCAGTTCTTCCGCCTCCAAAAAGGCGACCTGCTCTTCACCGGCACCCCCGAAGGCGTAGGTCCCATCGCCAGAGGCGATGAGCTGATTGGCTTCCTGGTGACTAAAAATGGGGAGCAGCAGCTGTTTCAGACGCGGGTTAAGTAGGATGTTGATGCCACTAATGCCAAGTAGTGTACCCATCACGAGAACGTTCGCGATCATACTTATGTATGCGCCGACGTATTTTGTTTTACCCACGATTGGGGACGATTTTTGATTGTTTTACTCGAATTTACCACGTAAATACAGTTTGATTTTAAAGTGTGGTCAAGTTGTAAGTAAAAATACGGGTAAGCGGTAAGGATGGTTGTCGAAGGCTAAAGCCTAAAACAGCGAATTTTCGATAACTTGCCTTAAAGTCAAGAAGTATGCAAGATTACCTTTCTCTAAAAATAACCACAGACGACGGCCTGGCCACGGTAGAAATTACCAACGGTAAGGTAAATGCCATCGACACCCAACTAAGCGAAGACCTCCTGGCCGCTTTCGCTGCTCTGGATGCGGACGAAACGGTAGCTGGCGTAGTTTTAACTGGCCGTCCCGGCTGCTTTTGCGCCGGCCTTGATATTAAGCACATGGCCAGCTTTACCGACGAAACCCTCCGTAGGTTCTGGCACGCTAACCTGGGGGCACTCCGCGGCATGATTCGCTTCTCTAAACCTTTCGTTTGCGCGGTCACCGGCTTCGCTCCCGCCGGCGGAACGATCCTGGCCCTCACGGCCGACTACCGCATCATGGCCACCGGAAGTAAGCATACCGTTGGGATGAACGAGTTTAATATGTCTTTACAAATTCCCCGGATTTACGGCGGTATTTATACTGCTTACCTGGGTGAGCACCGGGCCTGGACCGCAGTCCAACAGGCCACCATGTACACCGCCGAAGAAGCCATTGAGGTAGGCTTGGTCGATGAAGTTTTACCAGAAAACGAAGTGCTGCCCCGTGCCCTGAAGTACTGCCGAAAGTTGATGAACGTCTACGCGCCGGTTTACGCCACTACGAAGCGTTACCAGCGGAAAAGCCTGCTCGCTTGCGTTGCCGGAGACATTTCCGCTGAGGTGGATGAGATCTCTAAAAATCTGGATGACCCTCGGTTTAAGATGATGTTGGAGATGTTTGTGGCCAGTCTCAGGAAATAAACTAGAATACTGGCGTAAGCTTGTACCCTTCCTTACGCAGCAGCGCAATAACCCCACTGTCTCCACCAAGGTGCGCAGCGCCGACGGCAAAAAGCTTGGGTGAATCTCCCGTGATTTTAGCTTCGATCATCGGTACCCAGCTCTCATTACGGCGGGTGAGGAGGAGTTCTTCAAAGCGGGAAAAACCTTCCCCTTCTTCACTGATGGAGCCGGCCATTTCGGCGATGGCTTTGCGCTTGTACATACCGACAATTTTGTCCATTTCGCTTTCGCCGTCGCTGGTTTCGCCGGTTTTATCGGCGCGGACGGCTTCGTAGAGCATCTCGGCCTGGCCGCGGTAGGGGATGGAGTCGAAGAGGCTTAGTTGGAATTCCATTGTTTCGAGCCCGCTGATTTGTTTGTCGGCGGCCTTGGCGAGTTTGGTCATTTCGAGTTCGTAGCTTTTGGAACCGGCGGATTCTATCCCACCGCCGCCCTGTAGGGCTTGCATATCCTGGCCGACCATGGCGGAGAGGAAAAGAGGCTTCATTTTCTTGAACATGAAGAACGGTAGGCCCATACCGCTGAAGTATTCTGCTACTTCATCGTATTGTTCCTTCGTCAGTAGGTCCTCCAGGCTGGTGTCTCCGCGCATATTGATCTGGTTCATCAGGCCCATAATAGCCATAGGGTCTTGCATTTGGCGCGGGTCGATTTCGAATACGACCTCATCGGCATCGTTGAGGGCGGCGACCATGCCGGTGGGTAGGAAGTAGTCGTCTTCGGGGATGATGTGGATGGTGCCAAAAAGGAAGCTTTCCTGCGCAAGGCCGTTGCCAGAAATGCGCCAGAGCAGAGCGGTATCCCTTTCGGAAGGTGCTAATGAGGGCTCGGCAGCAGGTACAGGGCTGGGCTCGGAGGCGCGCGCTGTTGTCATCATACTGTCGGTCTTCGGGCTACAGGAGGAGACTAACACGGTAAGGGTGAAGGCGAGTA
>JAPKCQ010000156.1 GCA_026421165.1 Lewinella sp.
GTAGCCACTCAGCGACTCACTCCTTGGCTTCTAGTAAATCCGAAAAATCAACGTACTCCAGCGCCTTCTCATGCGTAGCGTCCAGCTTCACGGGCACCACTACGCCCGCGTCGTAAGCTTCCTTCCAGCGCAGGGCGCAGAGGCACCAGCCGTCGCCAGGTTTCAGGCCGGGAAACTGGTATTCCGGGCGGGGGGTGGAAAGGTCGTTGCCGCGGCTCTTTGTGAATTCCAAGAACTCCTGGGTCATGATCGCGCAGACTACGTGGCGACCACTGTCGGTGGGGCCGGTGTTACAAACACCGTCGCGAAAGTAGCCGGTTATGGGGTCGGTACAGCAGCCGATGAGTGGTTTTCCGAAAACGTTGTTGGCCATGTGGAAGTGTATTTTTTAGTCTAACCCGCAGCAGGCTTAGCTTGTTTTCATGAATGGGCATGGCCGCACTATTTGGCTACGCGACTATTTGACTTCAGCAGGCGCGGCCGCAGGTGCAAAACAGGTTTTTAAGGAGCAAGGTCAAAGGTTACGCACTTTCCTGTCTTACCTCGAATCTCCGGCCAATAAACCAGTTCCTCGCCCGCGTAACCATAGTCGCGAAAGACTACGACGGTATCACAGACTTCCACTAATAAGCTCCACTTTCAATCAGTAAAACACCCCTCAGCCGCATGTGAGAGGGGTGATAGGTATGGCAGATGTTAGGTACGTGAGAGGTGTTGCGCGTAGGCGCGGGCACAGAGCATTAAGTAGAGAGGTAAGCAAACGAAGCGCCACAAACGGTACTTACGGTAGCAACTTAGCGGCTCATCAACTCAGCAACTCACTACCAGGGCGCAACTCATAAGCTAGGCAAAGCGTTTCCTGACCATGGAATCCAAAAGACAACGGCAGGTAGCCGAACAGATCAAGCGCAACTTCAGCATCGTCCTTCAGCAGGAAGGCTCCTATGTTTACGGCCCTTCACCCCTTGTGACCGTTACAGAAGTTCATCCCACACCGGACCTCAGCCAGTGCAAAATATACGTATCCATCTGGAATACCGACAACAAACAGGCCGTGATTATGCAGATGAACGAAGAGCACCAACGTCTTAAAAACGCCCTCGCCCAGCGCATCCGCAAACAGATCCGCCGCATTCCCACCATCTCTTTCTTCATCGATGAAACCCTTGATGAAATGACCCGCGTTGAAACCCTCTTTGATCGGCTTGAGGATGAAGGACAACTGCCCAACGAAGAGGGTTAAGCTGTTAGTTCGTTAGTCTATTAGAAGTTAGACCATTCATACACGGCTCCGTTCCTGGCACCTTAACCACCAAAACCATGCTGAGTAAGCGCAACCTGAAGAACGTAATAAAATGGCCCATCGTCCTCGTCGCCTTGATGTGGGCTGCCTTTATTGTCGACAAATACCTCACTGGCGGCAGCCTAAGTCTCTGGTATGGTTTGCGGCCAAATGAGATTGTTGGGCTAAAAGGAATCCTTTTCTTTCCCTTCCTTCACGGTGGTTGGGGGCACCTGATCGCTAATTCCATACCCTTTCTCTCCCTCAGCGCAATGCTGATCTTCTTTTACCCGCGTCTTTGGCCACGCATCCTGATTACGCTCTGGCTCGGATCGGGTGCACTACTCTGGCTCACGGGCGGATTCCTCAATAACCTGATCGACTTCAGTACCACCACCGAAGTACACATCGGAGCCAGCGGGCTGATCTACGCATTGGCCAGTTTCTTGGCCTTCAGTGGCATCTTCCGCCGGGATTTTCGCGCCATCGTCGTGGCCCTCATCGTCTTGTTCTACTACAGCGGCATGGCTGCAGGTATTCTACCCGGACAAGAGGGCGTAAGCTGGGAAGGTCACCTCACCGGCTTCCTCTTCGGAGCCTTCGGTGGCTGGCTCTTCCGCAACAACCTTGAGGACCACGAAATCGAGAAACGTAATCAGGACCTCGCCCGCCGAGCGCCTCGTCAAAAAGAGCACTTTCTTCAGGCCGACGCCTTCACCAAAACAAAACAAGAACGCGCCGAAGATGCCAAGCGACTCGAGCAGGAGGCGTTATGGAAACGGCTGGAGAAACTTAAGGAGGAAGAGCGGCTAAGGCGATAGAAACTGGAACCTAACCAACTAAATACCCTCCATCAGCAGCAAAAACGCCGCCCGTAGAATAACTCGCCGCATCAGACGCCAAATAAACCGCCAGGCCCACCATCTCTTCAGGCTGCGCCATCCGCCCCGCGGGTAATTGCCCGACAAAATGGTCCAGAATTTGCTCGTTCTCCCACAGAGCAGCACTAAACTTGGTCTGAATCAGGCCCGGACAGATTGCGTTGGCACGGATCTTTTCCGCGCCCCACTCTCGTGCCTGGCTCTGGGTGAGCATGATGAGGGCAGCCTTGCTTACGGAGTAGACGCTCATCATCGGAGAAGGCTTTACACCTTCCACCGAAGCAATATTGATTACGGAACCGTGGCCCCGGGCAGACATTGAAGGTTTGCAAAGGTTCGCCAGTAACATACAGGCCTTCACGTTTACGTTCATCACTTTGTCGAAGATCTCGCCGGTCATTTGTTCCAGAGGCCCGAAGACGGGGTTGGTGGCCGCGTTGTTCACCAGAATATCGACTCCACCGTAGAGCTCAATCGTGCGACCTACTAGGTTTTTGAGCTGGGCCTCGTCACCTACATGGCAGGCGATACCGGTAGCTTCAAATCCGGCGGCTTTGAGCTCTGCGGCGACTTCGTCCACCGCATCTTGTTTGCGGCTGCTGATAATAACTGCGGCCCCTTGTTCTGCCAGCCCGCGAGCAATGGCTTTACCGATACCCTTACTAGCACCAGAAATGATGGCTACGCGGCCCTTTAGGCTGAAACGGTCTTTTATCTCTGACATAACTACTTTACTTTCGGCCTAAGATAGTACACCCAACCCTATTCAGATCATATCGGAAGTTTACAATCCTTCAGTCCATGTCATGTTCGGTTTCCTTTGCACAAACACCACCTTATTTATGCTTTTAACACCTGTTTGTAAGTCAACTGACTTATGTGAAATCATCTAAAACCATTTCCTTTGGAAGCCATTTTGTCTACAGTTACCAGTTCATGTTGAGCTGGTATGACTCGTGCGTGGCTCAATAATTTTCTTCGGAAAACGATCGGCCCGTTTTATTTAATCTAGCGGGAGTGCATTAACTATCTCATACCCAGCATTCCGCCAAAAAACCAACTGTTATGTTTAAACTATCTTACGGATGGACAGCCATCCTCTTGCTTCTAGTTCTCGGTTTCGCTTCTTGTGAAGACGACGATGTAGACCCACCGGCACTCGTAAGCATCACCGAAACCGCCGTAGCTGACGGTCGCTTTACTACACTCGTCTCCGCACTCCAGCGCACGGGCCTCGACGCTACGCTTGCTGGAACGGGTGATTTCACCGTCTTCGCACCAACCGACGACGCTTTCGCCGCCGCCGGCATTGATCTATCTGCGGTTTCCGATACCGACCTGACGAACCTGTTACTGTACCACGTACTCGGTGTATCCATAACTGCTGGTGAAATTGGTGATGGTGATACGTTCGCCTCTACCGCCGGAACTTATGGTCCTGGAGATTCAGCACTCAGTATGCTGATCAACAAAACCGGAAGTGCCGTTTCGATCAACAGCGACGCAACCGTAGTGGTAGCCGATATTGCCGCTACGAACGGTATCATCCACGCCATCGATAAAGTACTTGCTCCGCAGACCATTGTTGACTTCGCAACTAAGGCTGCAGGCACCTCCGAACTCGCAGGCGCATTGGTAGCTGCCGATTTAGTAGGTGCTCTCAGCGGAACCGACCCCCTGACCGTTTTTGCTCCGGTGAACTCCGCCTTTACGGCCATCGCTACAACCGTCGAGAGCCTCACCACTGAGCAGCTCGTTGAAGTACTCACTTACCACGTCGTAAGCGGTAACGTTCGCAGCGAAGCGCTCAGCGTTACGGTGGTCCCCACATTGAATACAACCAATACGATCGACATTCGCCAGGAAGGAGGTACTTTCTACGTTCAGAACGGTGACAACCGGACCGATTTCCTCCTTACCGATATTCAGGGCACGAACGGCGTAATTCACCTGATCGACGCAGTACTGATCCCGTCAGATCTCTAGTACCTTGCTTTTCTGAAAACGGCTTTTGTCTCCTGCGTTCGCGCCACTAATTCCTAAAATAATTCAGTGGTCCCGAACTTAATTTAGACCCGAAAAAATGATGATTAGACCCATTTAATTCAAAAGCGCTATCTTTACATCACAAGGCCGTTAAAAGCACCCGGAGGGAATCGTTAAGATTCCCTCTTTTTTGTGTCCGTACCAAAAGTATTTTCAGGCGCAGACGCAGGAGGCAAAGAACGGTTCAAAGTACTACCCCAATGGAAGAGCACGTTACCAACATGCTGGAAGAAATGTTCGCTACAAGCGAAGACTTCACCGATTGCTTCGTCGTTGATATAAACTTGATGAACACCAAGCTGGATATATTCATCGACGCCGACTCCGAGATGACCTTCCGCAAGTGTCAGCAAATCAGCCGATTCGTCGAAGCTTACCTCGACGAGGAGCAACCGCTGGGCGAGAAATACACCCTGAACGTCGGTAGCCCTGGCGTAGATCGCCCGCTGAAGTTCCAGCGCCAGTACGTCAAAAATATTGGCCGAAGCATGAAAGTAAAAACCAACGAAGGCGAAGAGCATGAAGGCAAAATGATCGCCGTCGACGAAGAAAGAATAACCCTTGAAGCAAAAGTGCGCATCAAGGAAGGCAAGCGTAAAAAAACGGTCGTTCAACAGACCGAAATCGCCTACTCCGACATTAAAAAAGCAAAAGTAAAAATCAGTTTCTAGCTATGAACTTAGTTGAAATATTCAAGGACTTCAGTTCCGGGAAATCAATTGACAGCCCCACCATGGTACGGGTGCTCGAAGATGTTTTCCGTACGCTGATCAAGAAGAAGTTTACCACCGACGATAACTTCAACATCATCGTTAACGCTAACCGCGGAGACCTCGAACTCTGGCGCGTACGCGAAATCGTCCCCGATGGAGAAGTAACCGACGAACTGTCCGAAATCTCTTACTCAGAGGCCCTAGCCGTTGATGACGACTACGAAGTCGGCGAAGAATGCTACCAGCAACTCTTTCTCGAAGACTTCGGCCGACGCTCCATCATGGCCGCCCGCCAGACTCTGATCAGCCGCATCATGGACCTGGAGAAGGACGAACTCTACAAACAGTACACCGAGCGCCAGGGCGAATTGGTACTCTGCGAAGTTCAGCAGATCCTGAAGCGTGAGATCCTCGTGATCGACGACGCCAACGGACGCGAGCTCGTACTGCCCCGCGTGGAAACCATCCGTGGAGACTACTTCCGCAAGGGAGATATGGTCCGTGGCATCATCAAAGAGGTCGAGATGCGCAACAACAACAACCCGGTTGTTATCGTATCCCGCACTGACGAGCGCTTCCTCGCTAAGCTGATGGAGCAGGAAGTCCCCGAGATCGAGGACGGCCTGATCACCATCAAAGGCATCGTCCGCATCCCGGGCGAACGCGCCAAGGTATCCGTTGAGAGTTACGACGATCGCATCGACCCCGTCGGCGCCTGTGTCGGCATGAAAGGTTCACGCATCCACGGTATCGTCCGGGAGCTGAATCAGGAGAACATCGACGTGATTCCCTACACCAGTAACACGAGCCTGTACATTCAGCGCAGCCTTACGCCAGCCCGCGTTTCCCAAATCGACCTGGACATCGAAGGCCGCCGCGCCAAAGTGTACCTCGAACCCGATCAGGTGAGCCTAGCCATTGGTAAGGGAGGTACAAACATCAAGCTCGCCAGTCGCCTGGTAGGATTCGAAATCGACGTTTACCGCAACAACGAAGTAGAAATTGACGATGTAGACCTTGAAGAATTTAAGGACGAAATCGAAATGTGGGTACTCGAATCCTTCAAGTCCATCGGTTGCGATACCGCCCGCTCCGTACTCGAACTAAATGTTGACGAGCTCATCCGCCGTACCGACCTCGAGGAAGAGACCGTTCGTAACGTAGTAGCCGTCCTCGCCGCAGAATTTGACGACGTGGACGGAGCAGTTCCGAGTAAAGTAGCCGTACCCAAAGTAACTGTTTCAGCTCCCGGAGCTGAAACTCCTACCCTCAAAGTGCCTACTGTGGAAGTACCTGCCGCCGAAGTTCCCGAAACCGCTCAGGATATCAAGCCGACTGAAACCGCCGTACCCGAAACGCGCGCAGAAGAAGGTGAAATGGAAAGCCCGGTAGACGAAGCCTTCGTCGAGGCCGTTGAAAAGGCCGCCGCCCCCGAAGAAGAATAGTCCCCCTGCAGGCTATTTGCTTAAAAATCCGCGTCATGAACCCGTTCATGACGCGGATTTTGAGCTACCTAGACTATGATTCAAACATTAACAATGAACGGGTTGTTAGACTAAGCGAGCTGATGATGAGGCCTTCTGTGTGTTATGTAGTGGGATTTACCTTATCTTTGCAGCGCTTCCAAAAATTGTTTTGGCAGCCTTCCTCTTCAAAGCGGTGTCGGCGAGGGGAAAATCACGGCTATTTAGGGTTTTTCTAAATCGCCCCGCGGCAGCACTCCGCGGTTAAATATTGCCGTGCTTAAAAGATCGAATGAGTAAACGACTAATTATAGTAGCGAACGAACTTAACGTGGCCACCTCGACTCTAGTCGAGCACCTGTCCAGCAAAGGCTTTGAAGTGGAAAACAAACCCACGGCAAAGCTGACGCAGGAGATGGAAAACGTGGTACATGAAGCGTTTGCCAAGGCCTTGCAAGACAAAAAGAAAGCGGATCAGTTAGAGTTTAATACGCGTCCCACGGCGGTACCCCCACCTCCCCCGCCAGTTCGTCCTCTACCTCCGCCACCGCCCGTAATCGGTTCGGTTCCGCCCCCACCCCCACCGCCCGCTGTTGCTAAGCCAGCGGCCCCGGCCCCGCCCCCAATCACTCCAGCACCAGTTCCTGAAGCAGCGAAGCCAGCACCTGCTGCCCCTCAGGCAACGCCTGCTGCTCAAAAGCCAGCTCCTGAAGCTCCTCCAGAGCGTAAAAGTCCTGGCTTAAGGGTCATTGGCACCATCGATCTGGATGCGGCTAAACGTGCGGGGAAACCTTCTAAGAAGAAGTCCGCACCGAAACCTACAAGGGCGGAAGCTCCTAAGACTAGAGCTCCAAAAGCTGAAGCTAATAAGTCTAGAGCTCCAAAAGCGGAAGCTCCTAAGCCTAGAGTTCCTAAAGCGGAAGCTCCTAAGCCCACACCGGCTACCCCTTCGCCTGCGCAAGCAACCGGTTCTGCCTCTTCAGATACTACCGCTCCTAAAACTCCGGATACACCCGCAGTTCCCGAAGTCATTTCCAACCGCCCACAGGTGATGCGTGCCGACACGCCTAGCCTTCGAGGGCTCAAGGTGATGGGAAAGATCGAAATCAAGAAGACGGAGAAGAAAGAAGACGGTGAGCGCCGCAAGCGCAAGCGCAAAAAGGTAACGACGCCTCCAAGTACGGGTGGCGGTCGCAATACTACTACTGGAAGCCGTAGCCGTGCTGCCTCCGGTACTGGTGCTGGTACTAGTGCCGGCCGAGGCCGTACCGGTGGACGCAGTAACGAACCTCGCGAAGTTTCCGCCAAGGAAATTGAAGATAAGATCAAAGCCACCATGGCTCGCCTTCAGGGCGGCGGCGGTAAAAAGAAACGTCAACGTCAACGCCGGGATAACCGCGAACGTATCCGTGAACGCCAAGAGGCCATCGAGGCTGAGCGCACCACCGATAAGATTCAGGTAACCGAGTTCGTCACTGCCCAAGAATTGGCAAACATGATGGACGTAGGTGTTGGCGATGTCATCATGGCCTGTATGAATGCTGGCGTGATCGTTTCTATCAACCAGCGTCTCGATGCTGAGATTATCGAACTTGTTGCCGAAGAATTCGAGCATGAGGTTGAATTCATCTCTGCTGAAGAAGACGTGGAGGAAGAAGATGAGTGGGTAGACGAGCCAGAAGACCTTCAGGATCGTCCGCCGATTGTTACCGTCATGGGTCACGTAGACCACGGTAAGACCTCCCTGCTCGATCACATCCGTAACGCTTCCGTAACGGAAGGCGAAGCGGGTGGTATCACCCAGCACATCGGTGCCTACGAAGTAAAGACCAAAGATGGCAAACGCGTAACCTTCCTGGATACACCGGGTCACGAAGCCTTTACGGCCATGCGTGCCCGTGGTGCCAAGGTAACCGATATCGCCGTGATCATTATCGCAGCGGATGACAATATCATGCCGCAAACAAAGGAAGCCATTAGCCACGCTGAAGCTGCCGGAGTACCGATGATCTTTGCTATCAACAAAATTGACAAAGAGGGAGCCAACCCTGACCGGATCAAAGGTGAACTCGCCTCCATGGGTTACCCGATCGAAGAATATGGTGGTAAGTACCAGAGTGCGGACATCTCCGCGCTCAAGGGCATCGGTATCGATGAGCTGGTAGAAAAAATCATGCTCGAAGCTGAAGTTCTCGAACTGAAGTCAAACCCCGACCGCCAAGCTGGCGCTACCATCATAGAAGCCTCCCTAGAGCACGGCCGTGGCTACGTAACCAAGATCATCGTCAATCACGGTACGCTCCGTATTCAGGACATTATCGTGGCCGGTGAGTACAGTGGCCGCGTAAAGGCCATGTTCAACGAGCGCAACCAGCGCGTGAAGGAAGTGAAGCCCGGTAGCCCGACGCTTCTCCTCGGCCTCAACGGCGCTCCACAGGCTGGTGAAATGCTCAAGGTCATGTCAACTGAACAGGAAGCCCGCCAGTTGGCAGGTCGCCGTGCTCAGATTGCCCGCGAACAGGCCAACCGCGCCAGCAAGCGTATTTCCCTCGAAGAGATCGGACGTCGTTTGGCACTCGGTAACTTTAAGGAGCTTAACCTCATCGTGAAAGGTGATTTCGACGGTTCCGTAGAAGCCCTTTCTGATTCCTTGATCAAACTGAGCCAAGAAACGGTACAGGTGAACGTGATCCACAAGGCCGTTGGTCAGATCATTGACTCCGATATTCTCCTTGCAACAGCATCCGATGCCATCATCGTTGGTTTCCAGGTTCGCCCAAGTGGCTCTGCCCGGAAACTCGCCGAACGCGAAGGTGTAGAGATCAAAACGTACTCCATCATCTACCAAGCGATCGACGAGATCCGCGACGCTATCGAAGGCATGCTCGAACCTACCAAGGAAGAGCGTAGAGTCTGTCAGGTAGAAGTACGAGAGACCTTCAAAATCTCCAAGATCGGCACCATTGCCGGTTGTTACGTGGAAGAAGGTAAGATTGCCCGCAACACGCTCATCCGCATCATCCGCGACGGTATCGTTGTTTACCCGCTCAAGGAAGGCGCGGTCGGCGAACTTGCCAGCCTCAAACGCTTCAAGGACGACGCCAAAGACGTTCGTGCCGGTATGGAGTGTGGTCTTAACATCAAGAACTTCAACGACATCAGACCTGGTGACGTGATTGAAGGTTACGAGATCGTTGAGATTGCGCAGAAGATGAAGTAGCAAGACTTCTTGTTACTGAACAAAGAATAAAGCCCCGGTCAACAATGTTGATTGGGGCTTTTTCGGTGTTAGTGTCGTGAAAAGTACCCTGAGTATCGGCAAACCCCTTCTATCAATCTATTGACGAAGTAGCATAAACAGGTGTGTGCCTTACCCTAGGTTCGGCCTTCGGACCGTTAATTTAACAACGAGCCGCAGCTTCTGAAGCCTACTTCGCACACAACAGTTACGGTAGGCCAGCGTGAAACCGGCAAGGCTGAGGTAACAGAATAGCAGCAGCTGTCGGCGATTAGTACCTTCCCCAATATCAGTGTGGCAAATAGTCATATTACTGTAAAGTTACGGCCATGACCTGCTACCATACTTTATGTTGTCAGGAATGCGCCTCTTTCCTACACTTAGAGAAGAAGGCGAAATAAACAAAACGTGTTTCTATTTAATTCGCGTCCCTTACAGGTGATATGCTTTATGAAGAGAAACAATGCTCCTATTCATGACGGAAGATATTTGGGCGCTGACGC
>JAPKCQ010000463.1 GCA_026421165.1 Lewinella sp.
TTCCGGGCGCGGACGCGGGTGCAGTATCGCAACCAAAGAGCAGGGCGATGGCGAATAGAGGGACGAGACGAAGGGTAAGGGATAGCTGCATTTAGAGGAGTTGGTTCTTAAGCACGGCAAAGGTAGTGAATGGTGGGCGTTTAGTACCTTGTGCTTCGATGAAAACAATCTACCTAACCGGCTTCATGGGCTCAGGTAAATCACACACTGGTCATCTGCTGGCAGATCTCTTGGGTTTATCCTTCCTCGATCTGGACGCAGCCATCGAAGGAGGTGCAGGCAAAACGATTAGTAAGATCTTCTCCGATGACGGAGAAGATGCCTTCCGGGCGCTGGAGACTGTTACTCTCCGGCAAACCGCTGAGCTCCCGCCTAGCGTAGTCTCCACCGGCGGTGGAGCTCCCTGCTTTAATGATAATATGGAGTGGATGAACCGCCGTGGTGTCACTGTATTCTTAGATCCACCAATCAGCGTACTGGTCGAAAGGCTGGAAACTGACCGTGCGCACCGACCGCTTCTTCAGTCGACTAATGATTTGGACTATTTCATCATCGAAAAACTTACTTCAAGGCGTCATCACTATGAAAAAGCACAGATTCAGGTGGTACTTTCAAATCCAAATGCAGAGGTGGAACGTTTGCTAGTTCGTCTGCTTGGTTTTTCTTAGAATGGCTTACTGCGTTCTTCCATCCTTTCATTGCACCTGCGGCCGCGCCACCAATTCCCAAACCAAAAAGGAATTTAGTGGCCCCGAACTTGATTCTGCCCTCAAAAAATAATCCAGATGAACAAATTACTCTTATTGGTTACTTGCTTGCTTTTTGCCCTGCCAATATTTGCCCAGAAAACGACCGAAACCGAGATGTACCTGGTGAGTTTTAAGGACAAAAAAGGTACCGAATACGCTATTTCTCGACCTGATGAATTCCTGAGCGAACGCGCCCTGCTGCGCCGCGCCGCCCACGGGGCAGAAATTACCGAAACGGACCTTCCGTTGAGCCCCAAATACCTCGACAAAGTAATGAGGACCGGCGCCACTCTCTGGTTAAAAAGTAAGTGGATGAATGGTGTTGTGGTCGCTGCTACCGGGTTACAGGTGAAAGAATTGAGTAAGTTGAAATCTGTTACCAACGTGGAATTGGTCGGCCCGGCTCAGTACGATCGCGCGACCCCGTTGCCGGTCGTTCCTAACCTAGACCGTCCCGAACCCCGCGCTGATCCCGTTCCCGTTAGCGCCCGTTTTTACGGCTACGGCTGGGACAATCTGACGGGGATGAAGGGCGACAGCCTGCACAGTTGGGGTTTCCGCGGAAAGGGCGTCCTCGTCGGCGTCTTCGACGGAGGCTTTCCGAACGTGGGCTACAAAGACTTCCTTGGCTACAATGAAGAATCCGAAATTCCCGCCAACTACGATGTAGTGGAACAGGACAGCACGGCACTGGACGGCTCCACTCACGGTGCTACCGTACTTAGTACCATGGCCGCTAACCATCCGTTTTTCTTCATCGGCACTGCGCCCGAAGCGAAGTACGTGCTCTTCAAAACCGAAAACGGGAAGGGCGAGCACCGCCTGGAGGAAATCAATTACGCGGTAGCCCTGGAACTGGCCGACAGCATCGGCGTCGATGTGGTGAACAGCTCATTGGGCTACACCACCTTCAGCTCCAAGTCCATGGACTATAAATACAAAGACCTGGACGGCAAGACGAGCCCCGCCAGCCGGGCCATCACCACTGCTTTTCAGCGTGGAATGATCATCGTTACCAGCGCAGGAAACTCCGGTGCTGACCCCTGGAAATACGTCGGTACCCCTGCTGATAGCCCCGGGGCCTTTTCCATCGGAGCGCTTAATAAAGACGGTAGCCGGGCGTACTTCAGCAGTTTTGGGCCCACCGCCGACGGTCGGGTCAAGCCCGATGTGAGTGCTCTCGGTGTAGACGTCGCTGCGGTATCTGCTAACGGTCGTGGCTTGACGTCGGCCAACGGCACCAGCCTCGCTTCTCCACTTGTTGCGGGACTGATGGCGTGTCTGCGTCAGGCAGTACCCGATGCCACTAATAAAGAATTACTTGACGCCGTTCGGGCTACCGCCAGCCAGGCCGGCGCGCCGGATAATGAACGGGGGTGGGGACAGCCGGATTTTGCTGCTGCTTATCGGATGTTGACAGGAACTAGGAACTAGGAAACTATTTTCTAACTCCTAAATTCTAGTTCCTAACTCCTA
>JAPKCQ010000157.1 GCA_026421165.1 Lewinella sp.
CTGGTGGGTTTAATTTTCAGGCTGCCTGGACGGGTGGGGTGGTTATTGGCAGTTAGTTCTTTCGATCGTTAGAGGGCAGCAAAGTCTTTTTTTATCCGATACATCTTCCAGCTTGGCTTATCCAGATGGAAGCTCATCCGATGAGTGAATCGCTCTATTCCTAGGAACCAGATTACGGATATCATAAAAATCTACTATTTTACCCTCCTTAGTAACCTGCAACCTAACCATCACGCATGAAAATCTCTAAAGTAGAAGCCTACTGGCTGTCCTGTCCCATTCCGCCGGCTAAACAGCACCGCTCCGACTATGGTCTGCTGACTGATTTCGACATGACTCTTGTGGTGGTGACCCTGGAGGATGGCCGGCAGGGCTTCGGGGAAGGCAAAGCTGCCGTCGGTTCCTCCGGCGCCTGCTCCTCGATCGTCACTTGCGTCGAAAAAGAACTAGCGCCGACGCTGGTTGGGATGGACGCCCGCAGCATTAATGAAATCTGGGAGCGGATGTACAACGGTACCCGCGACCATTACGCCCTGAAGCGTGGCCGGGTTTTCCCGATCCTTGGTAACCGGGGGATCCATATTGCCGCCATGAGCGGGGTGGATATGGCCCTTTGGGATTTGCTGGGGAAAGACCTCAACGTCCCCGTTGTCCAACTGCTCGGCGGCGCGATGCGCCCTCAAATGGAAGCCTACGCCAGCGGCGGTTGGCAGGATGCGGATGGCATTGGCGAACAGCTGTTGGGCTATACGGCGAAGGGCTTTCGGGCGGTAAAAATGCGGGTCGGCGTCATGGACGAAACGGTCGCCAACAGCGTTGCCCGGGTAAAAGCAGCCCGCCTGGCCCTCGGGGCCGACATCAAGATTATGGCCGATGCCCACGGGACCTTCAGCGTGCCGGAGGCGAAGCAGTTTTGTCGGGGCATCGAAGACTGTAACCTCTACTGGTTCGAAGAACCGATCAGCCCGGATAACAAACAAGGGACGGCGGAGGTCCGAAAAACCACTTGCACACCCATCGCTGCGGGAGAGAGTGAATTCACCCGTTTCAATATTCGCGAACTGATCGATCACCGGGCGGTGGACGTGATCCAGCCGGATTGTGCCATCATCGGCGGCATCACCGAAGCGATGCGGGTCGCCGGTCTTGCGGCGGCCTACCAGCTCGAACTTGCCCCGCATTGCTGGGGCTCCGCCTTTAGCTTTATGGCCGGTGTCGCCGTCGCCTTTGCCAGCCCCTCTGCCGCCATCATCGAGTTTTCCTCCGGAGGTAATCCGATGATGTACGACCTGGTCAACGAAAAAATAACGGCCGTTGAAGGCACGATGGCTGCGCCGACCCGGCCTGGATTGGGCGTTACGCCGGACTGGAATTTTGTGAAGGAATACCGGCAGTAGGAGCAGGAACATAAAACGAAGATTGTTTTACCAGGAGGGGAGGCCCCTGCGGCTTCTCGTTACTGGTCAGGAATAACAATACACACGTTCGCGAAGCGAACGCAAAACCACTTCAAATAGCGGAGTACAGCACAATCAGATAAGCAGACTCACCATGGCAGAAATCAACCACGTAACCCTAATCGTCTCCGAGCTAGAGACCGCAGCAAAATTCTACGAAGAAGAGTTCGGGCTGGAACCCGTAGCCGCTTTCGTCTTCGATTACCCAACGGCATTCTTCAAGTTCCGGAACGGCCAGCAGCTACATTTATCCGAGTGGAAAGACGAACAATCTTTTCGTGGGCATATCTGCATTCAGATTGACGACTTCAATACGACCTTTAAGCGGATGAAGGAGCTTGGAATCATTGACGTTGCTCCCTGGGGCAACGTCCGGCAACTACCCGACGGGGCGATGCAGATGTTCGTCCGCGATCCTTCGGGTAACCTGGTGGAGATCACTTCGCGTCCGCAGGACCACAATAAGATCGATCCTGCAATCTTCACCGATGAACTTTTTAAGGCTGGTTTGTACGTCTCCGGCCGAAACGATTTTCGTGGGTATAAGGCTGAAAATGCTACTTTGTACACAGGAGAGTGAGCAAGTCTTAGGACAAATGTATCCTTACGGTTTTCACTCTTCAACTTCTTAATTACGCAAAAAATGGCCAAGTCAACCAACATACTTCTACTCGAAACGATCTCTCCGGAAGCGGACGCACGGCTGCGGGAGCAGGCGAATATCTTCATAGCCACCGCGCCGGATACGGGCAAGGAGATTGCTGCTAAAGAAACCATTCACGCCATCATCACCCGGGGCAAGGGCGATGTTTCGGCGGCGCTGATTGACCTTTGCCCAGCGCTTAAAGTGATCGCCCGTTGCGGCGTCGGGCTGGATAATGTTGATGTTTCCCACGCCACTGAAAAGGGTGTCCGGGTCGTTAACGCACCGGGCAGTAACGCTGATACGGTGGCGGAGCATACGCTGGGGTTAATGCTAAGTTTGCAGCGCCATACTTTCGCTGCCATAACTGCGGTGAAGGCTGGCAACTGGGCCTTTCGCAATAATTTTGGTGGCGATGAGATCCGTGGCAAAACCCTAGGGATTCTGGGCTACGGCAACATCGGTAGAAGGGTAGAGGTACTGGCAAATGCCTTCGGAATGGAAGTGCTTCATTTGGCGCATCCGCAGGTGCAGGCAAAGGATGATGGAGCAACGGCCCGCGACCTAGGTGCCCTGCTTGCTGAAGCTGATATCCTGACCATCCACCTGCCGCTAAACACCACCACCCGCCAGTTGCTTAATGCGACGGCGCTCTACCAAACGAAGCCCGGTGCCCTGGTCATCAACACTGCCCGTGGAGAGATCATTGACGAAAGGGCGCTTCTCGTCGGTTTGGAATCTGGCCGCATCGGCGGCTACGCTTCCGACGTACTGACCACCGAGCCACCAGCTATAAATTCCGAGCTCATTGCTCATTCAAACGTGCTGATTACGCCCCATGCCGCTAGTCTTACCGCCCGTACGTACAACCATATGTGTGTACTTACGGTGAATAATGCGTTGGACTTGCTGGCGGGGAAGGAGGTGGACCGGCGGTATGTTTTTAATGCGGTGGGATAGTGTGACCGGTAGCGGCAAACATTTCTGCCTATATTGAACCACATAAAGAACCTACAAAAAACTACCCATGCACCTTTCCATACACAACTGGATGCGCGCTGAGCCACTAGCAACGACCCTGAAACGCATCGCCGGCATCGGTTACGACGCGATCGAGATCATGGGCGCTCCGCAGCTGTACGACACCAAGGTCGTCCGGCAACAACTGAAGGACCACGGACTGACTTGCTGGGGCAGCGTAACCCTGATGGAAGACGGGCTGAACCTGGTATCCGGCAGCGCGGACGAGCGGGCCAATTCGGTGGTTTACATCAAGTCGGTGGTTGATATGGTGAAGGAACTGGACGGCCGTATGGTCAGTGTAGTACCTGGCACCGTGGGCAAGGTCGTCCCTGATGGCCGGCCGGAGGATGAGTGGAAACTAGCCGTAGCTGGGATGCAGGAGATTTACGAATACGCTGAAAATGCCGGGGTCTTGCTGGGCATCGAGCCGATCAATCGCTTCGAGACTTACTTCATCAACCGCGCCGAACAGGCCTACGCCTTAGCTGAAGCCACCGGGCCGAACTGTGGCGTTTGCCTCGACATCTTCCACATGAACCTCGAGGAATCCGATTGGGCCGCTGCGCTCCGTCACTGCGCCGATCGCCTCCACGGCTTTCACGTCGCCGACAACAACCGTATGGCTCCTGGTATGGGTAGCCTCGACTGGCCCGCCATCATTGGTGTACTGAAGGAAACTGGTTACGACGGTGCGGTTTCCGTTGAGTTCTGTCCGCCGCTAGACCGCACGCCCGCCAATCCCTACCCCGGCAGCCTCGATACCAATCCCGTCGGCCTCTCCCCGAAGCAGAAGAAATTCCTGGAAGACCACGGGAGCTCGGCGTTTACGGAGGACTTCTATACGCGGCTGACGCAGCAGAGTTTTGATGTTTTAAAGGGGTTGATTTAGGCGTACCCTACTCCTCAGTCCTTCCGCAGCACTCGTGTTTGCGCCGGAAAAAACCTGGACACCACAATGATCGCCACCAAGCCAGAAAGCATTGCCAACGTCCGGAACGGAAAGTCGTTCGGATATGGTAAATAAGACGGTAGCCCCAAGGTGCTGTCTCCACCGCCGAAGCGGAGGAAAGCCGCGATGAGTAGGCCTGCCAACGCGCCGTAGCTATTGGCCTTGGGGTCGAACAACGCACAGACCAAGGCTGGGAACAATAGGCAATAAACGAAGTCGGAACAAAGGAACCAGAGCTCGTAAACGCTGCCGACATTGAAGGCGATTAACGTAGCCGCCACGCCTACAATCCAGATACACCGCTGGATCAGTTTAGCTAATTTAGAATCGGGTAATCCGGGGTCGACCAGTGGTCGGTAAACGTTCCAAATGCCCATACTCGAAGCCGACAAAACACTACTGTCTACGCTTGACATTACGGCCGCAGCTACGGCTCCCAAACCGATCACTGATACCCACGGGTTGGTGAGGTAACGCACCACCCAGGGTAGGGTAGCGGAGGCGTTTTCGGGAGCTCCTGCTTCCATCAGGGACCAGTCCATAGTAGCGGAGATCATCCCGATAATGACCGGTGCAACGGCGGCCAGCAGACAGATTATCCCGGCGAATATACTGAGGCGAACGGCTGTTTTTTCGTCCCGCGAAGCGAGTACCCGCTGGAAATATACCTGCCATGGGATGCCGCCGAAGACGAGCAAGAGCGCGTAATCCCACCACGTCCAGTAGCTGTCACCGAGCGCTTCGCGGCTGGGGAAGGGGCTGGCTGCTGCACCGAATTTTTCCTGGTAGGCCGCCCAGGTTGCGCCCAGGCCACCGGTGTATTCAAGCGCGAACGGGACGATGATGGCCAGGCCGAGCAGGAGGATGATTACTTGGACCACGTCGGTTAGCGCCACGGCCCACAGGCCGCCGATTGCGGTGTAGGCTACGGCGATGGTAGCGGAGAGGAGGATGGAGGTTTTTAGGTCGATGCCCAATACGGTAGAGAAGGTTGCTCCGAGGGCCGTTAGGATGGCGGCGGTCCAGAATAATTCACCGGTGAGGGCGGGAAGAAAGAGCACGGCCGTCATCCGTTTACCGTAGCGTTCTTCCAGCGGGTCGAGCATGGTTCGGTAGCGCCGTCGCCGCATCGTCCGGGCGAAGAACAGACCACCGATGACCAGCGATAGCGCGTAGCCCCAAGGCGCTTGTACCCATACGAGCCCTTGCGTAGCTGTGTACTCTGCCGTTCCGTTGATGAAGCCGCCGCCGACCCAGGTGGCGCTCATGGTAAAGATGGCGATCCAGACGGGCAGGTCGCGGCCGGCGAGCATTAGCCCGTCGGCGTCGTTCTTCTCGGCTTTCTTGCGGTTTACCGCCCGGGCCCCAACGTAGTATATGAGTGTATAGAAGGCGGACATGCTGGCGAAAGCGGGCCAGTTGACCGGTTCGCCGAGGTACCATAGGTAGGCGGCGGCGGTGGTTAGTAGGGCTAGTAGTAGGAGTAGGGGGTGCAAATTTAGTCTTTTAGACTGTTAGTTTGTGTTGGTTAGCGTAGAGTTGTAACCTTGATAGTTGCGCTAAGTTACTTCCTGTTTTACAGCTGCCGTTCTAGACCCCTTTCAGATCAAGGTGGAAGAGGGCTCTAATTCGCTACACCGTGGAGTAGCCGTTAAGCCATTGGGGCTGGCGAAGCTCACGCGAGTAAGACATCATCTAGTTACTGTTTTAGGCACTCATGCGTAACGGTTATTTATAAGGGGTGGTCATTGTCAAGGTGCTATCTAAGTACTTGGACAGACCACTACTCTATATTCATAATCTTATGCGTCTGCAAACTAACCCGCCACTGCGGATGGGCCATGCAGTAAGCCACGGTCGCGGGGGTGTTGTCGCGGCCAGTTTCGTCTTTGGGCTGGAGGAAAAAATGCTGAAAATTGAGGTGGGTGAAGCGTTCGGGTTGGGCGTTGGCTTCGGTTTGGGGGTAGACGAGTTTCAGTTCGTGGCCCTTGGCGATGACGAGGCCGGCGTTGGCTTTCGGACTCACGCAAACCCAGTCGATGCTTGCGGGAACGGGTAGGGTGCCGTTGGTTTCCACGGCGACCTCGAAGCCGCGTTTTTGCAGGGCGGCGATCAGCGGCTCGTCGAGTTGGAGGAGGGGCTCGCCGCCGGTGCAGACTACGTACGGTTTACCGCCGCCGGGCCAAAGGCTTTGCACCAGGTCTGCGCATTCTTCCTGGGTGTAGCGCCCGCCGTTGGTGCCATCGGTGCCGATGAAATCCGTATCACAAAATGTACACACAGCGGTGCTGCGGTCTTCCTCGCGGCCACTCCACAGGTTGCAGCCGGTGAAGCGCAGGAAAACGGCGGCGCGGCCGGCCTGAGCGCCTTCGCCCTGGAGGGTGTAGAAGGCTTCTTTGACTTTATAAGTTCGGTTCTTTGGCATTGATTCTGGTATTGGGCGCAAAGTTACGGCATCTTTTTGCGCGGCCGCAGGTGCAGGGGAAGGTTAATGTGTTCGTTAATCTTCTTGAAGAACGGTCTCAAATTCCTGTGCGCTATTTGCCCGCCACCCTCTTAACAGATGTGTGCTGGTCCGGTTGTCTCCTTTCCAACCATTATCTTACCGGGCAATAACCAAAAACCTAAGATGAAAACTTCCCTCCTAACCTTGCTTCTGGCAGCCTTTCTCTGCACCAGCGGCCGCGCCCAACAACTCCACTTCGCTGACCATCCGGCCTTGACGCCCGACGGCCAAACCCTGGTCTTCGCCTATAACGGTGATCTGTGGACAGTGCCAGCCGACGGCGGAGCAGCCAACCGGATCACCGCCCTCGACGGTGCCGAAAGCCACCCCCGCGTTTCTCCCGATGGGAAGTGGCTGGCCTTCACCTCCGGGCAGTACGGCAACGCCGACGTGTACGTGACGCCCCTGGCCGGTGGACCGATTAAGCAACTCACTTACCACCAGGCCACCGACCAGGTCGCTAACTGGAGCTGGGACAGCGAGACGGTCTACTTCACTTCCAACCGCTACAACCGCATTACCACCTTCACCGTGCCTATAAATGGAGGTACGCCGCAGCGTTTGATGTCGCACTACTTCAACATTCCCCACAACGTGGTTCCGATGGCGGGTGGCGATGCTTTTTTGTTTAACGAAACTTGGGAAAGCAATAATTTTACCCACCGTAAAGGCTATAAAGGGCCCTACAACCCGGACGTAAAACGCTACGATCCGAAAACCAATACGGTTACTCAACTCACCAAATGGGAGGGCAAAGACATGTGGCCGATGGCCGACCGCAGGGGCAACACCTTCTTTGTTTCCGACCGCGATAATGGGGAATATAACCTGTACAGCCTTGGTAAAGACGGTAAAACTAAGCGCCTGACGAAGCATACAACCTCCGTTTTCAACCCAAGCCTCAGCGCTGACGGAAGTAAGATCGCCTACGTACGAGATTACCAGTTGGAAGTATACGACGTCGCCTCCGGGAGGAGTAAAGCCGTAGCCGTTACGCTAAACTCTTTCGTAGGTCTGGACAAAACAGCTGACTTTAAGACCGATGGTAACATTAGCTATTTCGACGTGGCACGCGACGGCAAGAAACTGGCGACGGTCTCCCGCGGCGAGCTCTTCGTCTCCGATATGGAGGGCAAGTTCGTCCGCCAGATTATGACTGGCCCCGGCCGCGTACTGGAAACGAAATGGCTGAAGGACGGCAAAACGCTCGTCTTCACTCAAACCTATAATGGCTACCAAAATTTATACACCGTAAGCGCCGAGGGTAAGGGCGAGCCCGTCCGCCGAACCTCCGACGTGCGCAACAACCGCAAGCTGGAAATGAGTACTGACACCAGTAAGGTGGCTTATCTCAGTGGCCGCGATGAAGTGCGGGTGCTAAACCTCGACGACTTCACCGTGGAGACCGTCGCCAAACAAGAAATCTGGGCTTTCCAGAACGGCCTGCCCCGCTGGAGCCCGGACGACCGCTACCTGATGTTTACCGGCTACCTCGACTTTGAACGCGACATCTTTCTGGTGGATACGGACAATGGTAATCAGCTGATCAACCTCACCCAAACGGGGGTAACTGAGGCCGACCCGGTCTGGAGTCCGGACGGGAAGTACATCTACTTCAACTCCGCCCGCCACGTACCGAATTATCCGAAGGGTGGGGGAGATATGAACCTCTACCGCCTACCGCTGCGTAAATTCGATGCGCCGCACCGCGCGGAGAAGTTCGACGAGCTCTTTGTCGAAAAGGACGAGAAAAAGGAAAAGAAGGATTCTGTGGTCGTAACCATTGAAACGGACGGTATCATGGAACGGATCGAGCGCGTGGGCCCTTCCCTCGGTAGCCAGGGTGGAGCTTTTATTGTGCGGGATGACGACAAGACAATGGTTTTCTACGGCTCTAATCATGAGGGGGAACGGGCGCTGTACATGACGACTTACGAACCGTTTGAAAGCCCCAAAACGAAGATGTTCAAGGGTAAAGGCGTCGGAAATGCTACCGATCTGGTAGAAGTGAAGGGAAAGTACTACCTCATCGGCCGTGGCAAGGTGCAGAAGCTGAACGTGGGACAGACGAAGTTCGACGCGATTGAGGTGAAGCATACCTTCCGCCGTTCCTTTGCCCCGGAGTTCGAACAGATGTTTTACGAGACCTGGGCGAACATGGAGGAGAACTTTTACGACAAAGATTTTCACGGTGTAGACTGGCCGGCCATGCGCGACCGCTACGCTGCCTACCTTCCGCACATCACGAACCGTGCCGACCTGCGCCGACTCACCAATGACCTGCTCGGTGAGCTTAATACTTCCCACTTCGGCTTTAACTCCCGGGGCAAAGAGGAAAGTACTAAAGAGGGCGCCCGGACCCTAGCTCTCGGACTGAAGTACGATAAAACAGAGCCTTACCGTATTGCCTCGATCCTGGCCGACGGCCCGGCCGACCGTAACGACGTAGACCTTCGCCCCGGCGATCGGATCAAGGCGATCGACGGCACGCCCGTGGACGCGAAGATGAACCGCGAAATGTACTTTAGTCGGCCAAGTATAGACGGTTCAATTGCCATTACGGTAGACCGTGGCGACCAGGAAGTGACTACCCGCCTGCATCCAACCAATTACACCAACGAGCGCACCAATCGCTACGATGAATGGGTGGACCTGAACCAGAAAACGGTAGATGAAAATACGGATAAAAAAATCGCTTACGTACACATGAAAAACATGACTGGCGGTCAGCTCGACGCCTTTATGAACGAGATGGTTTCCGAAGGACACCAGCGGGAAGGGCTCATTCTTGATCTGCGGTACAACACTGGCGGAAACGTGCACGACGATGTGCTGAAGTTCCTGAGCCGGCGGCCTTACCTCAAGTGGCAGTACCGGGCGGGCCAGCTGGCCAACCAGCCGAACTTCGCTCCGGCCGCTAAGCCTATCATCTTACTTATCAACGAGCAGAGCCTTTCGGATGCAGAGATGACGGCGGCGGGCTTTAAGGAGCTCGGCCTCGGTACGGTGGTCGGGACGCCTACTTACCGCTGGATCATCTTCACTTCCGGCAAGGGTTTGGTGGACGGCTCCTACTACCGCCTACCGAGCTGGGGTACGTATACGCTGGACGGCAAGAACTTGGAAAAAACCGGCGTTGAGCCTGATATCCGGATTGATAATAATGCCTCCGACCGGACTGCGGGCCGTGATCCGCAGTTGATGAAGGCTATTGAGCTTGCGCTCAAAGGGCTCAAGTAAAGCCTAGTTGGTACGTGATGGCACGCTCGATGGTGGAAGTGGTGACCGTTCGGAAGCTTTTAGGCTAAAATGGACAGTTTAAAAGCTGTGGAACAGTAGCCTGAAGGCTGCCGAACTGTGCCTACCTTGCGTCTATGTCAGAAAGCCCCGATTTCTACTCCATTCCCGCCCGTTCCTCCGAAGGAGAAT
>JAPKCQ010000464.1 GCA_026421165.1 Lewinella sp.
CTAAAAGGCAAAGCCGTCTAAAAGCGAAGCGTCTAAAAGGCAAAGCCGTCTAAAACAGCGCCTCAATAATATGCTCCTCCGTAATCCCCTCAGCCTCCGCTTTATAGTTACGAACAATGCGGTGACGGAGAACGTATTTAGCAATCGCCTGAACGTCTTCAATATCCGGGCTATACTTGCCGGAGATGGCGGCGTGGCATTTGGCACCGAGCACGAGGTACTGGCTGGCCCGCGGTCCTGCGCCCCAGCTGATGTAATCGTTCACGTTGGCCGTAGCGCGCTTGGTGTTGGGCCGGGTCTTAGAGACGAGGCCAACGGCGTATTCCACCACATTGTCGCTGACGGGAATCTTACGCACTAGTTGCTGGAAGTAGAGAATCTCTTCGGCAGTCAGGATGGTGTTCAACTCAGCCTTACTGACACCGGTGGTGCCCTTTACTACGGCGAGTTCTTCCTCGTAGGTCGGGTAATCCAGCGTGATGTTGAACATGAACCGGTCAAGCTGGGCTTCGGGCAGCGGGTAAGTACCTTCCTGCTCAATCGGGTTCTGCGTGGCTAGTACGAAGAAGGGGCTCGGCAGCAGGTGCCGAACACCGTTGACGGTCACAGATCGCTCCTGCATCGCTTCCAGCAGGGCAGCCTGCGTCTTCGGCGGGGTACGGTTGATCTCATCCGCCAGCACGATGTTGGCGAAGATCGGACCATGGGCGAAATCAAATTTCTTCTGGTCGTTCAAGATTTCCGAACCGGTAATGTCGGTCGGCATCAGGTCGGGCGTAAACTGGATGCGCTTGAAATCGAGGTCAAGCACTTCAGAGATGGTAGAGACCAGCAGCGTTTTGGCCAGCCCGGGAACACCAACAAGCAGCGAGTGGCCGTTGGAAAACATGGAAATCAGTACGTTCTTGACTACGTCTTCCTGACCGATAATGACCTTGCCGATCTCGGCACGCAGGTCCTGATAAGCTTTAGCTAATGCATCGACGGCTTCTACGTCGGACTTAAAATTAGGTTGTGCCATGGGGTTATTTCAATAAGGCTCCAAAAGTCGTTAAAATGCGGGACATGGACTAATTGTTGTTCATCCGATCCGGTTTTAGTCGGAATGAGCCAAAGTATTTCGCCACCAACCGGTAATCTCGTAGGGATTCAATAATAGTAACCCAGAACGCAGCGAAGCGAAGTACGGGAGTAACCTCACTGGTCAAGTACATTCAGGCAGCGGCGCGGCGGGTACATACTCTAATTACAAGGCCAAACCCAATCACTAAGCGCTAACCGCGGCCCACCAAAATTAAAATGCCACCACTCCGTACGAATGGTCAAAAAGCCATGCTTCCGCATAACTACCTGTAACAATTTCCGGTTAGCCATCACCTCCACCGGCAGGTTCGTGGCCGTCGTATAGGCTTCTTCCCCGAAGAAGTCGTAGGTAGTTCCCATATTCAGTTCTTCGCCGGTGTCCAGTTTTACGATGGTCAGGTCAGCGGCGGCGCCGCGGCTGTGCAGGCTTCCGCGTTTAGGGTTGGCGACGTAGCGGGGGTCGGGCAGCACGTCCCACAAGCGTTGTTGGTAGGGTTCGGGGCGGTAGCAGTCGTACATCTTCAGGCCGAGCCCCTGGGGCTTCAGGCCCTGGTGCACCTTCAGCAGAGCGCGGGCAACTTGTGGGCGGTAGAAACAACGGCCACAGTCGTAAATGACCTGTTTCATGAAGTTGTTGTCCGTAGCGTAACGGATGTCCAGGCGGATGGTAGAGTCAAGGCGGGCCACCTCCGTCCACTGGATAGTATCGTAATCGTAGACCGGTGCAGGCGGCGCGGGAATTTCTACCGGAAAGGCGGCTTGCAAAATGGGGGCGTTATCGGAGGCGCGGCCGCAGGTGCAAAGGAGGAAGCCAAGGGAAAGCAGGGAGAGTAGGAAACGGATGGACATGGAATAGCAGTCTTTTTAAATAGGCGGTAAACCCTGTCGATACCACCACAAAATTACAACATCTACACTGGTCGAGGAGCTGTGCTCCGAGCAGAGACGTAAAGCTATTCACAACACTAAAGTGGTCGAGGAGCTGTGCTCCGAGCAAAGACGTAAAGCTATTCACAACATCTAAGATGGTCGAGGAGCTGTGCTCCGAGCAAAGACGTAAAGCTGTTCATAATAGAGGAGCTGTGCTCCAAGCGACATAAGCCAGATCGTCCCTACTCAGAGCGCAGCTCCTC
>JAPKCQ010000158.1 GCA_026421165.1 Lewinella sp.
CGCATCGCTAAAAATAGTGAGCGTTGCGCGCGAACAAAGATCTTCACACACTGTGCCACAGAGCTCGTATTCAATGGTCGTCTCGCCGCTTAAACCCACGGGAGCCTCGAAGGTCACCTCACCGTTCAGATTGGAAAGGATTTCGCCGAATCCAGGATCGTTGAGTAAGGTAACGGTGACGGTTCCTGTCCACTGATCATTGAGCTTAAGGTCTATACTACCTACATTGTTGGCTCCGCCTACAGTCAATACATCGTCGTTGGCCACTGGAGTCTCCTCCGGCCCGACGAAGATGGTATCGGCACTATAGTTTTCGCAACCAACGCCGCCGGAAAGCGTCCATACCAGAAAGAGGCCGTTACCAATTTCAGTCACGGTCGCCACGTTTTCATCTACGGACCACACGGAATTTTCATCGTTAAAGGCCGTCCAATCGCCGGAAGTGCCAGCGGGAAGGTTACCCGTAACCGCCACGGTAAGATCACAAGAGATACGGTCGTCCCCGGCATCGGCAACGGTTTGATCGCTCAGCGTAACTATTGTCATCGAGGTATCCGCACAGCCGTTGGCCAGGTTGGAAACCACGAGGGTATACGTACCCGCCGCCTCTACGAAGGGCATACTACTGTTCTCTCCACTCGTGATGTTACCACCCTCGGAGGCCGTCCACTGATACAGCGTACCAGGAAGTGGTTCCGGCGTACTCGCTGATCCGTCTAATTGAAGTATTTCACCGCATTCCAGTTCCTGCGGATCACCCGCCTGAGCGAAGGGTGTATCATTAGCCGCAACTACGGTCACGATATCACGAACGGTACATCCGGAGACATCGGTTACCGCTAGTTCGTAATCTCCGGGGCCATCTACGGAGACGATCAGCGAGCCGGTAGCTGGTGTGATGTTGTTTCCGTCGAAGCTGGACCAGACAATTCCAGCAGGAACAGCGTTATTGAGTTCCGTTTCAGAAGCGTCGATAGTGATCGTCGTATTATTACAGTCGAAGCTATCAGGTTCCATGATGACAATCGTCGCAATGCTGTCAATAAGGTCTTCTATTCGGATCACAATAGTCGTTACACAGCTAGTGTTCGGATTAATGATTACAGCGTTATACGTTCCGCCGTCCGTAACGGCGATGCGGTTAGTGTCGCGCGGAAGCTCTACGCCTATGGCGCTACCAAACCACTGAATGTTGTAATCGTTCGGTTGGTCAAGGATATTGACGCCGATGGTTGTCACCCGTAGGTCGCAATCTAGGGTCATACCTTCTACAGGCTCAACGTTCGGGAAAACGCGAAAGTCGGTGATGATTACATCCCGGGAAGTGCTGCACTGGCTCTGTTCGTTTAGGATGGTGAGGCGGTAAGTACCGGCGGTACCTACCAGCAGAGAGTCGTTACCCTGAGTCGCCGGCTCTTCTCCGCCAATTACGTTGGTCCAAGTATACTCCAGGTTCGAGCCCTGAGAAGAACCAGACGCATCGATGAGGGCACGGCCAGATTCACAGGTAATTTCGAGCGAGTTCTGGCGGAAGGAGACAAATGGTGTTTCCGCCCGATCGTCAATGACCAACACAGAATCAAGCGCAGTACAACCGGTAGCCGGGTTGGTAATTGACACTAGGTGTACGCCGGGTTCACCGGTACGGACGCTGTTTTCGTTGCCAATCCCAGTACCCAGCGGGTCGGTCCAGATGAATTCGTAAGTAGCTACCTCATTACCCTGAACGTTGAGCAACACCGTAGTCGGGGCACAACCGAGGCCACCTACACTATCAGGCAGTGAATATACAGGGAAACCGATCGGCGCCATCAGCACCACTGAGTCCATACCGACACAGCCGGTCACTTCATCAGTAGCTTCCAGAAAGTAAGTTCCGGGCTGGCTGACTACGACGGAAGCCGCAGCTCCCATCGGTACTGGCGTTCCTTCGGAAAACCACTGGAAGGTAATGGCACTACCCGTTGCACTCATCGCTGAACCTGTAAGTTGGAAACTTTCGGTACAAAGCAGGGTATCGTCTTCGCCAGCTTCGACAGCGGGTAGAGCCGCTTCGCCGATGGTCACGGTCGCGCTATCGCGGCAGACGCCGTTAGAGACCACTACCTTGTATGTGCCAGGCATAGTAATGCGCGGGTTGGCAATACTGAGGTCCGTAACCACTACCCTTCCGTCGACCGAGCTCCAGGTATAACGAGTACTTCCCTCCAACGTATTGACGTAGGATACGAGTAGTTGAGTAGTGTCCTGGTCACAGTTGATGGTCTGGTCAGCGGGAAACATTACTTCAGGAGCACCGACGCTTGAGATTAGCTCTACAGTGTCCGTTACGAAACAACCAGTTTCGGTGTTATCCAGAAGGACCGTGTAAAAACCGAGCTGGCCGGTAGTATAGGTCGGTCCGGCAGAGAGTGGGATCATCGAGCCAATTTCCGTCCAAGTGTAAACCACATTGTCTTCGGAAGGGCCGATGGAAAGTACGGCAGGGCTACCGTCACAGTTGAGCTGTTCCTGGCTGGAAAGTATGCTATTGGGCAAGTCCATTTCGTCGCTAACGACCACCATATCCATTTCGGAGCAGTCGAGGTCAGCGAAAGTGACGGTGAGGCGGTAGCGGCCAGGATCAGTAACGTTCACTTCGCAAGTGTTACCTACGGCTCCGATCACCTCACCAGCCAGCGTAACGCGCTCCCACAGGTAAGTTACATTAGCTCCTATGCTAGACCCGTCACAGGTCAGAGTCGTTCCGCCAGAGTCACAATTAATAGCTACATTGTCGTTATCATTAGCATCGGCGACAGGGTTACTGGCCGGGAAGATGATGACGGTATCACGGTCAGTACAACCAGCTTCGCTAATCACTTCTACGATATAGGTCCCGGGGTCATTGACCAGGCTGACGAAACTGCCACCGTTGATGTCACCATCGTTAATAAAGCGGGTAGAAACACCATCGGGATTGACAATGAATAGGGAATACATTTCACCAATATTATCCCTACCGTTAATCAGAGCAGAAGGGCTGTCGCCACAGGAAAGCTGCCCGTCATTTCCAGCACTGGCTAGAGCCACGTTGTCCGGGTTGACACCAATGATAATGGACCCCTCAAGACGCACCGAGCCGCTGGCGTTGTAAAGAACGTAGTTAGTTACACCAGGGAGGAGGCCACCTACGGAGCCGTCGCTACTAAAACGGACGGGGTTATCCGTTCGGATGGTAATGTCTTCGTTGTTCGGTCGGGGCGCAACCTCATAAACGATCATACCATCATCTTCACCAGTACAACTGGCATCAATGGCTGTAATACTGAGAAGATCAAGGCGGTCATTCAAGCAGACTTCTCCGGTACGGTAGATGATAGAGCCCGGCCCCTCAGCAGTGGTTACGGTGGGAACGGAACCGTCTACAGGTTCCACCTCGGTACAACCATCTTCGGCGTTAGTATTAAAGCAAATCTCAAAAACCTGAACGGTATCCAGATCAGCGATAAAGAGACCAGTTGGGTTTGGAGTAGACCAGTTGAGATTGATCTGGCCTACACCCACGTTTGATACATCAAAGTCGGGAACGGTAAGCCCCGGCCAGCCACCACTTAAGGTAATGGAGGCAAAGCTCATTCTGGTCGGATCAAACTGAAAGGCAGTAGCTACCTGAGTCACATCGGTAAAACGGGTTACGCTTACCGGGACGCAGATCTGGTCGTTGATATCGCCTTCCGTATCTCCAACAATAAGACCGAAGCCATTGGGGAAAAGTACACAAGCTTCGGCATTAAAGGCCTCCACCTCCACTGAGTTGGTTCCGCTCTCCGCAGTAAAAACCATACTGCCGATGAAGTTAGGGTCCGCGATGCCGAATTCTGTGCAGACTCCAGGCTCGGCATCCGACTGTGCGCGGTAACATACCGTGCCGATACTGCCGCCGTCTGGGATAGTAATGGTATCTCCTGGAGGGTAGTTTATTTGCAGTAGACCAGGAGATATTTCCACGGCGGTAACACCCGGAATTCCAGAAGTAAAGCTGCGATAGTCCAGCACGCTGTTGGAGACGAAGACATAAAGCGTGAATCTGGTTACATCCGTAAAGCCGGTGACGGTAAGCTCCGTACAATTATCAGAGGTGCTACTAAAGCCTTCATCAATAAACGAAACGGCTACGCCATCAGGCTGCTGAACGGTTATCGCACAGTTAGTTGGGTTCAGGCCGTCGAAAAATCCGTCGGTAGATTCAATACTGTTGCGAAGGTCCGAGATCGTGACCGGGCTCGTCCCACCAAAACCAATAGCGTTGAAGCAAACGGCGAAAGTAACCGTCCCTTCTGAAAGGTTCACGAAAGAGCTACCGTTGGCCGCCCAGTCGAAACCGAGAATGCCGTCGCCCGTCCGATCGTAATCAAAGTCACCGCTGGCACCCGCATCAATATTCATCGTTGGGTTACGCTGGTCTATGCGGTCGAATTCCAAGACGTTAGGATCCCAGTTGATCAGGTAGTCGATGTCGGTCATCCGGCTGAAGTCATCGCCGGCCCTAAATAGTACGCAAACTTCCGTATCGCCAAAGCTTACCTCCACATCGGGACAATCCACAATCACGTCAAAGCCTTCGGGATTACAATTATCGACGATAAAGCGAAAGCCAGTACCAATGACGGGAATGCTCGCCAGTACGTTGTTTTCACCGTTAGCATCCAGCGGCCGCATCGTTGTACCACCACCTTCGAAGTTCGGAGTGTTGACCTCAGCAACAGTAATATCAGTTCTGGAAGAGCAATCTCCCACCACTTCAAAACAGGCGGTCACAAGAGAAGTACCATCTGGTAAACTCTGTGGACTATCTGGGAAGGGTGCCCAGACGCCGTAGAAGCTCGTCCCGTCAAACAAATTATAGCGGCTGTCGGAGTTTTGGAACAGTTCGGTATTTGCAATAGCAGAAACGGATCTCAGCACCAGTGTATCAAAGGTGATGCCAAACTGGTAACCTTTAAGCAACTCAAAACCAGAGGTAGCAACTACGTCTACACAAACGATATCACCGGGAAGGAAGATGCCTTCCACTTCGGCGATGTCCAACATCAGCGGCTTCACACCAATGGTAACTGATCCACTGCGGATACCAGGAAACGCATCGTTATCGGTAAGGCACTGCGGGGGTTTGTTAAAAACGATATCAACTGCTTCATCCTCTGTGGTCAATGGATCATCCGGCAGGTTAAAGAAATTCACGGGGTGGTTAGTTGCAATAGGCCCCGTTACGTTGAAACAGGCCTCAAACAAAATATCTCCGTCATCTAAAGTTACTGTTCCGTCGCGCTCGGCACAGGTTTCGTTATTCTCGTAATTTCCCCATTGTACCGTAATCAGCCCGGCAGCTACATAATCCGTCAGGTTAAAATCGCCCATGTCAATATTCGGCAAGGAGCTGGTGGAAAGGTCTATCCGGCTGAAGGCTAGGGCACCACCATCCTGGGGTGAGGTCCACTGCAAAGCGAAGCCAAACTCGACGCCGGAAGAAAAGTTAATGGTCGTAATCGGCAGGCACACTTCGGTGTTGCTGTCGGCTTCCACATCGGGAAGAATGAAAATAGCAGAGTTTTCGGTTTGAGCAAAAGCGGAAGCGCCGCAAAGCAGGCCAAAAACGAAGTATAGTAGGTACCGCATTGGTAAAGGGCTTGAGATAGTCCGTGGGATGTTGGAAAAAAATATTGGCAGAATGCAAAAAGCAGGGATTAGCGCGCCAGGGAGACGGCCACCTGCAATTCATGAGTACTGCCCACACTAGGGCCGAAGCTGCTGAAGGAATAGTCGTAGCCGTAGCCAATCCGAAAATTGGTATCAGAATTATAGGACTGACCTACATTGATTCCGGCCTCGAAATGGAAGTTGCTGGCGGAACTGATGCCCATACCGATGTAAGGCGCGCTGGGCAACTGGTAACGTATGGATAAATCAGCATTGAGAGGAGCCCCCTCAACGTACTTCACCCAACTACTTAATTCAAGGTAGCTATCTTGACCAGTAAACCAGTACCAACCCGCCATCCCGTAGTAATGGCGCAGGCGCTGCACGTTGAATTCACCGTTGTCGTTCTGGAAAGTGAGGTCGAAACCAAGTAGCTGGGGGACGGAGATACCACCGTAAAGCATGTGATCATCACTAACGTAGTTGTAAGCATAAATGCCCAAACCAAGATCCGGATGGCTCTGGCTTTGGTCAACACCCGTAAGCGCGTCGCCTTGGTCACGAACCACCAGTTCGCTGCTCTGCACGCGGTAACCAACGTAGCCAGCTGAAAGCGCAACGCTGATGCCTGCATATTCTGGATTACGGCCGATAATTGTACCCACACGACCGTAAAAACCAGTGTACCCCGTAGGCCCGGTTTGATCGTTAATAAGGTGGCCGCCTGCGGAGAAAGTAGCCCCGCTCAGGCGGTTATTCACGTAGGAGAAGCGTATTGACTGCGTCTCAGGCGTATTTTCTAAACCCGCCCACTGGCGGCGGTAATTGGCCCCGAAGGTCATATTATATTCTCCTTCGGAGGTAAGGTAGTCGCTTTCCATCGCCGCAGGATTGATCAGAGTGGCGTTCTCTCGGTACTGAGTGAAAAGTGACAGTTGTTGAGCAAAGAGGGCACTGCCGCACATCAGGGCAATTACCAACGCCAGACCGGTGAGTCGGGTGTACTTCATAAACAGGTTTTTGCGTCCCGTAAGAGCCGGGCATGGGATTACATAATTCTTGAGAGTACAACGGACGAAGAATCATCCTACGCCGTTGTAAACGGGTTAAAAGCAGCTTTATGGTGCTGGATTACTATTTTTTTTGGTGCAAATTCGCTCAGTGGTAGAAAAGGGTGAGCATGAACGAACTTCTAACAAACGGATGCAAAAGTACTACAAAAACCAACATCTAAGGGTTAAGGTCCATCCGACTTAGGGAGTGGTGGTTTTTTTGAAGCTGGCGGTCGCGATGCGACGAATGTTATTCGACCCGCAAACGCTGATGCAAAAAAGGTTCAAGGATTAGCAACGGGTTTCCATTTCCAGACAATCCCTGGTTCAGGGGTATAACCGTAGTGCCAGGTAAAAATACGGTCGGTGTCCCCTCCTCCGTCAACATCAATGCTTTCCGCAATCGTCAGCCCGCTTTCGTTAAAGCCCAAGTGTTCCGTCCCATAAACGTGGATATCGGTAGTCAGCACAAGTACGCCCCCAATTTCCGGGCGTGCAGGGAGGAACAGTTCGTGCGGATATTCAGCCGTTCCGGTCTTCCCATCGGTGGTGACGGGGCTGGTAAACCCGGCGGTGGAAAGAGTAAGCAGAGGAGAAAGGGGGATTAGCTTCCAGTCTCCTTCTCCCCCAAGGTGGCTAAGGGCGGCAAGACCTACGCTGATTTCCTGTGGGATCAGCACTACATCGCTCCGTAGTTTGGAGATAAGGTATTGGGTGATGGGCACCTGATGTTCCCGCTGCAAAGCATACTGCATGGTTTCAGACAGTAGAATATCGATGGTCTCCCAGTTGGGCAGTTCTAGTTTGGTACAGTCTGCATGAAGAATGGTCCTTACGAAGCCGCTGTATTCCGACAGCGCAAACAAGCGTTTAAGCGCCGTAATACTCATATCGTTGATCTCCACCAGCGTCAATTGCAATTGTTCAGGTTTATACCGGGCCAGTAAAGGGAATACAAGGGTAGCGAACGGGCCAGTCCCGGCGTAAAGTAACTCAACGGGCCTACCGGGCTCCAGGGACAACCGGTCACTAATGGCCTGGTGTACACCACGTATAAATTTGACGGACCGGAAAGTATCGTCCAGGCAGCGTGCCGCCCATTCGGTACCGATCGCCAGGCCTGCCTCCGTATTAATGTTGTTCCGGTGATCAGCACCCTCTCCTTTAATGCCCGTAAGGCTGAGAAGTAAGTCTTTCAACTCATCCAAAGCTTCCTGCAACGCAATGGGCGTTGCGGAAGTATCGAGAATGGTATTTGTTAAGCGGCGTAGATCGTTCATACGGACGAAGGTACGTTTTGCTCCTTATCACTTCCCTTGCACCTGCGCCGTCGCCTAATAAAGCGTACAGAAGGTAGAATTCAAAATGCACCGGGAAGTAAACAACCCTAGCCCACCCTTAGCGGTTAATAACGCAAACAAAACCACCTTAATTATGGCCCATTTCGCTGAAGTAGTAACCGATATTAACAACACCTCCACCCACGAAACCATCACCTTAGGTGGCGGCTGTTTCTGGTGCACCGAAGCAGTCTACGTAGAACTGAAAGGCGTTACGCGCGTCGTTAGCGGCTACTCCGGTGGCCCAGAGCACACCGCCAACTACGAAGCCGTTTGCAGCAAGCAAAGTGGCCACGCAGAAGTAATTTTGGTGGACTTCGACCCGTCAGTAATCACCACGCGCCAGATCCTCGAAGTCTTCTTCGCTACCCACGACCCAACCACGCCAAATCAGCAAGGCAACGACAAAGGGCCCCAGTACCGCAGCGCCGTTTTCTACACCACCGACGAACAAAAAGCCACCGCCGAAGACCTAATGGCCAACACGGTTCCCGATCTTTACGGAGCTCCAGCGGTGACCGAGCTTCTGCCCCACGAAACCTTTTACGCCGCTGAGGATTCCCACCAGGATTACTACAATAAAGTAGGTGCCCGCAATGGCTACTGCTCATTTGTTATTACGCCTAAGGTGGGAAAATTTCGGAAACAGTTTGCTACTTTACGGAAGTAATTAGACGTTTTCAATTTCCCTCTCTGCGGCCCCTCCTCGGGAGAATGAAACCCGCTCAGGCGGCAAGGTATCGTGTGTACAACAACAGAAATTTCCCAAAACTTCCGTTCTCTAGTCCCTAGCTTCTAGCTATCTAGTTCCTAATTTCTACCTTTCCCCCATGCAAGTAAACCTAACTTCAGATACCGCTACCAAGCCAACGGCTGCCATGCTAAAGGCCATGTTCGCCGCAGAAGTAGGAGACGACGTGTTCCGTCAGGACCCAACCGTTAACCTATTAGAAGCCACCGCTGCCGAACGCTTCGGTATGGAGGCAGCGCTCTTCTGCCCCTCCGGTACGATGACTAATCAGCTAGCGATCAAGTGTCATACCCAAGCACTTGATGAGGTGCTGACTGAGGAAAAAAGCCACATCTACCAGTACGAAGGTGGCGTGTACAGTATGCTTTCAAGTGTAAGCGTGAACCTTATTCGCGGCGAACGGGGCAAGATTTCACCCGGTCAGATAGCCACCGCCATCAAACCTCGCTACGACTGGTTGCCCATCAGCCGCCTCCTCGTGCTCGAGAATACCTGCAATAAAGGGGGAGGTTCCATTTACACAATCGATGAGGCGCGCACGCTGGTCCAGGAGGCCCGATCCTCCAAGTTAACAGTGCACCTCGACGGTGCACGCCTGTTCAACGCCCTGGTAGAAACAAAAGAAAGCCCCGCTGAATGGGGAGGCCTCTTCGACACCATAAGCATCTGCCTGAGCAAGGGCCTCGGCGCCCCGATAGGCAGCCTGCTCCTCGGCCCGCAGGAGCTGATCGACCGCGCCCGCCGCTACCGCAAGGTCATCGGTGGAGGCATGCGCCAAGCCGGCTATCTCGCCGCCGCTGGCCTCTACGCCCTCGATCACCACATAGACCGACTGGCCGAAGACAACGCCCGCGCCGGCCGGTTGGCCGAAGCCCTCGCTCCCCTACCCTTCGTCGCCTCCGTGGAAAAGACCGAAACCAATATCTGCATCTTCCACCTCGCTGGCGACCTCATGGCAGCTGACTTTCTCGAAACCCTCGCGGGGCACGGTATCCAGGCCGTTCCCTTCGGTCCGCAAATGGTACGGTTTACGACCCACCTTGGGGTCACGGATGAAATGATTGATTATACCCTGAATACACTTAGAAACGCTGTATAAATAACTTACCG
>JAPKCQ010000159.1 GCA_026421165.1 Lewinella sp.
CTCAAAAGGAACTCCTGTATAAGTGCCAGCATTTTCTACCAAAATTGCCCCTTTGCATGAAAATAGAGTACAATAATTGGTTGATCCAATGGTTAATCCAAATGTAGTATATGTTTACGCGAAGAAGGAAATAAGCCAACCATACAAAACCCATACTTAGCGCATAGACGACATGCACCTTTAGAAACACCTCTCTTTTCAACGAAAAAAGATCATGTCGGCCGAGCAAAACTCATTTTCAAGCAGTAGGGCGGTCTAATGACTCGTCATTATTCTTTTTATAAACTCCACGTAAAGCACCAGTATTAGACTGGCTGTATGGGTGTTGTATGGGTTTTATAGCGGTGAGCTCAGACACTTTCTAATCAGTTAGAAGCGCAGGTACAAAGCCAGCGTTGGTGGCAAGGTCGAGACCATTGCTCGTGGCCGTTCAACGCTAGACCTCACGAACCGTTGTGGCGTCCCTAAGTTAGAAGCGGAAGCCGACACTAGCCTGGAAAGAGCGGCTGTAGTCTTTATCGTTGGTATTGAATTCGCGTCCTTCTACTCGAGTCTCGTTAGTGACGCGCAGGTCATTCTCTCCTTTCGTCACATCGGAAAGGCCATACTGGTAGCGGGCGCCGAGGAAAAGGCCATTGTTCAGGAAGAAGCCGACGCCGCCAATCAGTGCAAAATCTAACCGGCGAAAAAGCGCTTCGTCACTATTAGAATTATAGAGCGTGGAGATGACCTCCGGCAAGAAGACATTGCTGGTACCGGGTAGCGGCGTTTCGGAACGTGTCTGAATACCGGCAAAGCCAGATTCGTCGGAAAAGTAGCTTCCCTCAACGTTAAAACTAATGTCTTCTCCCCTTCCTATGACCGTACCGCTGCCGGTTTGATTGTTAGAGAAGGTCAGGCCTCCAGAGGCGCGGCTGTTGACCAGAAATCCCATACTGGCGCCACCCTCAATCTCGAACGGGCCGATCCGGTAATAAGCCGTTATGGGAATATCGATATAACTGTTTACCACATCGATTTCGCCATTGAGTCGGCCAAAATTGACGGTGCCCTGGGTGTCATCCTCACCAGCATAGAGGTAAAAATAGGAGGGTATGCCGATACCGTTGCCCTGATCAGGATTCTGTCTGTAGTTACTCTGACCTCCCTTCTGGTTATACATCAAATTGGCTTTGATGCCAAAAAGGTCGGTAAAGCCGAGCGCAAAGGTGGCAGCAATATGGAAACCAGTGGTTTTGGTAAAATCTTCGAAGGTTATTGATTCATCAGCACTCATTTCCTGGTCACCGTCAAGAGAATTGAAATTGAGGCCAGCCCGGAAACCGCCGCTGAACTCCTGAGCAATAAGGGGAGAAAAAGTGGACAGGAGGAAAGCCGCTAGTATAAGTTTGCGCATGGTTCAGATCGTTGGTTCGTTGGAGCTTTGGTTTGTTAGGACAAAGATGGTGTTTTGATTTGGATGGTTGGTAGTTCTGGTCCAAATGTACTTACGTCTTACCCGAACATTCAACCCTGACCTACCACTTACACCCTGCGCGCTCGCCACCTCCTCAGGAAGCCGCGAAACGAAAAAATCTGCATTCGTGCTGAAACAATCAGACATCACTTCAACCCATTTCCGGCCGATGGTGTTTATAAACCCGAGGCCAAAAACCTGTCAAAACAAAAATTATGACCCCAACTGCCACTGCCACCAAGCGTCCTGTTCTGCTCTACACCGAACAGACACCCAATCCGGAGAGCCTGAAATTCGTCACCAATCGTATGCTCTACAACGGAACTGCCGAGTTTAAAGAGGAAGAATTTGCCCGCGAGTGGTCCGAACTTGCTGCCGCCCTGTACGATTTTCCGTACGTGAAGAAGGTCTACATCGCCAACAACTACGTTACCCTGACGAAGGAGTTCAACTACAACTGGGACGACGTGATGCTAAAGCTCAAAGAATACATCAAGAGCTACCTGACCGAAGATAAGCCCATCATCAAAGAAGGTTTCGCCGAAGAAGTCGCCCGCCTCGAAGAAGAGCGCGGTGTTAGTTACGAATACGACGAAAACGACGCCGAAGCCGTAAAACAGATCAAAGAACTGATCGACACCTACGTCAAACCCGCCGTGGAAATGGACGGTGGCAACATCGAATTCAAATCCTTCCAGGAAGGTATAGTAACCGTCATCATGCAGGGCTCCTGCTCAGGTTGCCCAAGTTCCACCGTCACCCTGAAATCCGGCATCGAATCCATGCTTAAGCGGATGATGCCGCAGGTTAAGGAAGTGCGGCAGGAAATGGGATAGTCGTTAGACCGTTAGTAGTTAGATCGTTAGACACACATTTATCTGTGGTTCCGTCTCACCCCACTATAACGTGCAGGAGTTTTAACGACTGACGGTCTAAATCTTTATCTTTGGGCTATCACCTCCCCAAAGCTCTTCCCGTGCTTCGCGATCTCTTCTTTCCCTTCTTTATTCTGTCCCTGGCCTTGCCGCTCGGCGCACAGGATGGCCTGTTCCCCGTCTTCGATATCCGTAGTCGGTTAATGGGCGGTACGGGCGTAACCGCTTCTGGTATTGATGCTTTGTGGACGAACCCTGCTGGGCTCTCCGGTAGCGAGCAGAAAGTAGCCAGCGCAGCGGCAAGCGCGGAACAGCGTTTTGGACTCAGCGAACTAGTCTCCGCCAATGTTGGCGCTACTTACGGAATTGGTTTGGGCGGCTTCGGCCTTCAGCTGGCCAGTTTTGGCTTTGATACCTACCGCGAAACCCGGATCGGGTTGGCCTATGGCCGAAAGCTTACCGATAAGTTTAGCATCGGCGTCGACTTCGCTGGCTTCGCCACGAATGCCAAAGGTTACGCCAGTACTTTCGACGTAACCTTCGGCCTCGGAATGCAGCTGGAGATCACCCCAGAGCTGTACGTTGGAGCGCGAATATTTTCGCCCATTCGTACGGAGCGGTTGCCGGATGAATACCTGCCGCAATTGCTGGCCCTTGGACTTAGTTACCGTCCTTCCGATAAGATTATTCTCAACGCCGAAGTCCACCAGGATACGGACCACCCTGCCCGCGTCCGTGTTGGCGCCGAGTATTTGCCGGCGGAGCAGCTTTCTATCCGGTTTGGGGTGGCTACGGAGGCTTCTGAGGTTTCTTTTGGGCTGGGGTACGAAGTTATCGAGGGGCTAGACCTTAGTGCTGGGGCGGTTTGGCACGAGATACTGGGCGTTTGGCCGGGGGTTGGGGTTCGCTGGCAGTAAGCTGGCGCTACTCATTTCGTAAGCGCGTCGCCTTTAGTGCTTCGTGCGGTTTTAAGGGTTTCCGCTTCGCGAGAAAGTGACCTCACAGAGTTCGGAACATGGTTAAACAAAGTTTTCGGACCTTTTTTGTTTGTAACTATTTAAACGGGCCTGAAGTGTGGACGCTCGTTGGGCTACCTTCGTGGTCATGAAAAACCCCGCAATAGCCCGCCACTTCAACACCCTGGCCAAACTGATGGAGTTGCACAAAGACAATCCCTTCAAAATCAGGTCCTACGTCTCCGCCTACAACAACTTGCGGAAGATGGACGAGCCCTTAGAAGGTAAGTCGGAGAAAGAATTGCAAGAGATTGAAGGCGTCGGCAAAGCCATCGCGGCGAAAATCCACGAGCTCTGCACAACGGGCAAGATGGAAACACTGGAGAAATGGAAAGCGCAAACCCCGGAGGGGATTCAAGAAATGCTCTCCATCCGGGGTTTTGGGCCGAAGAAAGTGAAAGCGGTTTGGGATGGTTTGGGCGTTACGACCGTCGGCCAGCTGCTGTACGCCATCAACGAAAACCGGCTGGTGGAACTGAAGGGCTTCGGCGCCAAAACCCAGGAGACCCTACGGGAGAAACTCGAGTTTCACCAACGGAGCCGGGGGCAGTTCCTGTACCGGACACTGGATGTTGCTACGAAGACCCTACTCGTTCAGTTACGGGCCATGTTTCCGGAGGAAGTGTTTGAGCGGACGGGCGCGTTGCGGCGCCTATGCCCTACCCTTACCAACATTGCTATTCTAACTTCCCTAGCACCCGCGGCCGCGCATAATATTGAAGGCGCTGAAATTAAAGAGGGCGACGGCGCGCAGGATGCAGAAAAGGCTTTTACAAGCATGGTGATAGACGGATTCCCCGTTACACTATACCACTGCACGAAAGAAAACTTCGGCAGCAAGCAGTTCCGCCACACCGGATCACCGGAGTTCCTAAAGGCATTTGTTGCAGCGTTTCCAGGCGTTGACTTTCAGGACTGCGCCACGGAGGCCGAAGTCTTCGCAAAAGCTCCCTGCGACCCCATTCCACCAGAACTACGCGAAGACGACGCTTATATAGGTCTCGCCCGCAACGGGCAGCTGCCCGAATTACTGGAAGTCTCAGACATTCGGGGCGTGGTACACAGCCACTCTACTTATTCCGACGGCATCCACACCCTACGCCAGATGGCCGAAGCCGCCCGCGATAAAGGCTTCGAATACCTAGTGATCTCCGACCACTCTAAAACCGCCGTCTACGCCGACGGCCTTCCGGTAAATCGCGTAAAGGAACAATGGGCTGAAATCGATGCCCTGAACAAAGACCTTGCTCCTTTTCGTATCTATAAATCCATTGAGTCCGACATTCTCTCCGACGGCAGCCTTGACTACGACGACGATATTCTGGAAGGCTTTGACCTCGTTATCGCCAGCGTCCACTCCAACCTGAACATGGATGAAGAGAAAGCCACCGAACGCCTGCTGACGGCCATTCGTAACCCGCACACCACTATCCTCGGCCACCCAACCGGCCGCTTATTATTAAGCCGTGCCGGTTATCCTATTGACCACAAACGCATCATCGACGCATGCGCTGAAAGCAATGTGGTGATAGAATTAAATGCTAATCCTTACCGACTGGACATCGACTGGAAGTGGATCCCCTACGCTATGGAAAAGGGTGTTCAAGTAAGCATTAATCCGGACGCCCACTCTACTGGTGGGATTGACGATATCCAATATGGGGTACTGGCTGCACGTAAAGGTGGGCTTACGGCTTCCGCTTGTTGGAATGCGAATACAATGGTGCTTTGAACTAAATAAATACTTTGTCCGAGTACTTACCTTGCCTAAAATAAAAAGTAGAACAAGGGCCCAACCATTATTACTGTCGCAAAATATTCGTTACTCTATACTACCATCGGTCACATGAGGTGATTTTGTGTTCGCGAAGCGAGCGCGGACCTTCTCAAGCGAAGCCGGTAGGCGCGATCCCTCGCGGTCGCCCCTACCAGGCCACGTTTGCCACTACGTTTTCACCTCATGTGCCCGACAGCTGGAAAGCGAAAGTATAAGTCTGTTGTGTTCTTAAGTGTTAAAAACCCGGAGAGATACACCAAAGCTACGGCGCAGAATCATTATCTTTAGCAAAAGCGTTGATCTCCATGTTGCGTCCCTTTATCTTCTTATTTCTAAGCATTCTTCCTCTGATCTTACCGGCTCAGGTAATCGGGTACGTAGACAGCGTAGAGGTACACCGGACGGATACCATATACTTTGAATTTGGCAGCGACGTGCTCGACGAGGCGGCCATCTCGGCGGTCAACGTTCTGGTCACTGACCGGCCCGGGGAATTAGAGCTGTACCTAGAAGGCCATACCGATGCTGTCGGCTCCGGCCAGGCGAACGACGACCTGGCACGGCGGCGGAGTGAGCGTACACTCGCCAGCGTTCTGGCTGCTGGCTGGCCGGAAACCGCAGTAGAAATTCGCCACTTCGGAGAGAATAGGCTAGCGATCCGCTCCAAAGGAAAAGAACGCCTTAACCGCCGCGTGCTGCTACGCTCGGGTATGCCCCGCCGCTATGCCCGTTTCCGTGGTCAGATTACGAGTACAGACGGCACCCCAATTCCCGGAGGAGCCATTGCCCGTAGCCGCTACCTGAAAGACACCGTCCGGGCCGACGACCAGGGCTACTACGAACTTATCCTCCCGCTGGAGATGGGTGTTCGGCTAGACATTTACGCGAAGGGCCACTTCTTCAAGAGTCAGATGCTCGTTCTGTCCGAAGGGAAGCCAACACCTCCGTTGGTTACTAAACTTTCCCCGGCCGTAGTGGGCAGCAAGATGGATGTAGAGGACCTGTACTTTGTGGGTAACCAGACTAACTTATTGCTGGAATCCGCTCCTACCCTACCCCGGCTATTGCAGTTTATGCAAACCAGCCCGGAGCTGAGAATCGAACTGAGCGGCCACGTCAACAACCCTTCCGAGCCGCAGGGGCCGGGCACCTGGTCTTACAACCTGGCCATCAACCGAGCCAGAGTGATTTACGACTACCTGATCAAGTTCGGTATTCCAAAGGAGCGGCTCACCTTTAAAGGCTACTCCAACTGGGAAATGGTAAACCCCAAGCCTAAAAATGCGGTGGATATGCGGGCTAACCGGCGGGTGGAAATCCGGGTGCTGGAAACTAGAGAGCTAGGAGCTAGGAATTAGGAGCTAGGGGCTAGGGGCTAGGAGCTAGGAATTAGGAACTAGGGGCTAGGAATTAGGAGCTAGGAACTAGAAAACTGGAGAGCTAAGAAGCTAATTTCTAGCTTCTAGTTCCTAGTCTTTAAACCCTTACTCTGCACCTGCGGCAGCGCCTCAAATAGACCTTTACGCCCGACTAATTTCCGTCTTCCAAACACAACTATAATCATTTGTCGTAGGTTTGCGCTTTCGTTACAAAGCCTTAAAGCCTATGATTACAGTTATTTCCGGAACAAACCGCGCCAACAGCCGCACGCTGCTTTTCGCCTCCCATTTTGTGGAACAATTACGAGCATTGGGCCGGGAAGCTCAGTTATTAGACCTAGCGGAACTAAGTCATGACTTCTTCCCGCTCGACATGTACAACCCCAAAGCGATGACGCCGGAACTACTGAACCTCCAGCGTAAGTACATTCTGGATGTCAAAAAATTTGCCATCTTCGTCCCCGAGTACAACGGCAGCTACCCCGGTGTGCTGAAGATGTTTATCGACGGGATTTCCGTGAACGAGTATTCCGGCATCTTCAAAGGGAAACATGTTGCCCTCGTTGGCATTGCCTCCGGGCGTGCTGGTAACCTGCTAGGCATGGCCCATCTGGGCGTCACGGTAAGCCATATGGGCGGCTGGCTGCTTCCCAACAGACTCCCCCTAAGTAGCATCGATAAGCTTATCGAAAACGGTAAACTAACCAACGCCGACACGATAAACGCCATGAAAACACACGCGGAAGAACTTATTGCCGCCTAAAACCGTAACCTTGATATTCCCCGTTACAGAATAGTCCACACAGTCTGACCCCATGTCTAAAAACTTACTAATCGTCGAGTCGCCAGCCAAAGCGAAAACCATTGAAAAAATCCTCGGCAAAGATTATACCGTAAAGTCTTCTTTCGGGCACGTTCGTGACCTTGATAAAGGAGACGGTGCGGTCGACGTCGAAAAGAACTTTAAGCCAAAGTACGTTGTCTCTCCCGAGAAACGGAAGGTGGTGAAAGACCTAAAAACCGCAATGAGTAAGGCTGATGTGGTCTGGCTCGCAACGGATGAAGACCGCGAAGGAGAAGCCATCAGCTGGCACCTTTGCGAAGTCCTTAAGCTCCCCGTTGACAGCACCAAGCGCATTGTTTTCCGCGAAATCACCGCCCCCGCCATTAAAGCCGCCATCAACAATCCACGACTGGTGGACGTGAACCTCGTGAACGCCCAACAGGCCCGCCGAATACTAGACCGTCTGGTCGGCTACGAGCTTTCCGGTGTACTCTGGCGCAAGGTAAAGTTTGGCCTCAGTGCCGGCCGCGTTCAGTCCGTTACCGTTAAGTTGGTAGTAGAACGTGAACGGGAGATTATGGCCTTTGAGGCCAAGCCGTTCTTCCGGATCAACGCCATCTTTAACGTCCGCAACGAACAAGGAAAAACCGTGCTGCTGAAGGCAGAAAGCCCCGAACGGTTCGACGATAAAGCCGGTGCTGAAGCCTTTCTGAAGAAGTGCACTGGCGCAGACTTCAAGATCAACGAAATTGAAGTGAAGCCGGTCAAGCGCAAACCCGCCGGGCCTTTCACCACCTCGACCCTACAACAGGACGCCAGCCGCAAACTGTACATGAACGTGGAGCGCACCATGCGCGTCGCTCAGCGCCTCTACGAAGCGGGTTTGATCACCTACATGCGTACCGATAGCATCAGTCTGTCCGAAACGGCACTCGCTGCCATCAAAGACGAAGTCGAATCTTCCTTCGGCAGCAAGTACAGCAAGGTCCGCCGCTTCAAAAGCAAGAAAAAAGACGCGCAGGAGGCGCACGAAGCCATCCGCCCAAGTTACATCGACCGCCACTCCATCACCAGCGGTGACCGCGATGAGCAACGCCTCTACGAACTGATCTGGAAACGGACAATCGCTAGCCAGATGGCCGACGCGGAACTGGAAAAGACCACCGTCAACATCGGCATCTCCACCATTCCGGACGCGAAGCTCCGCGCCCAGGGCGAGGTACTTAAGTTCGACGGCTTTCTCAAGGTTTACCTGGAGAGTAAAGACGACGACGACGACGATGACACTCCGGAAGAAGGCATCCTGCCGCCACTGAGCAAAGGCCAAGTATTGCCCCTCAACGAAATGACGGCAACGCAGCGTTACACCCGCCCACCAAGTCGCTACACCCAGGCCAGTTTGGTAAAGCAGCTCGAAGAACTCGGCATCGGCCGCCCGTCTACCTACGCCCCGACGGTCTCCAAGATCATGGACCCCAAGCGCGGCTACGTAACTTCCGAAACCCGGGACGGTACCGAACGTAAGTACGACGTACTGACCCTGAAAAGTGGCAGCGTTACCTCCAAAACGAAAACGGAGATGACCGGCGCGACGAAAAACCGCCTCTTTGCCAGCGACATCGGCCTGGCGGTTTCCGACTTCCTCGATGAGCACTTCGAGAACGTCATGAATTATAACTTCACCGCCGACGTGGAGGAGAAGTTTGACGAAATCGCCGAAGGACAAATTTCCTGGACGCAGATGCTGAAGGACTTCTACCTGCCCTTCCACGACCTGGTGGAAAACACTACCGAGAACGCCGAACGCGTCTCCGCAGAGCGGAAGCTGGGCATCGATCCTGATACCGGCCGTACCGTTCTGGTCCGCCTTAGCCGCAACGGCCCGGTTCTCCAGATCGGCGCACCGGATGAGCTGCTGCCCGACGAAAAGCCCAAGTACGCCAACCTGCCCGCCGGCATGAGCATGGAGGAGGTAAACATGGAAATTGCCATGCCCCTCTTCGCACTACCCAAAGTACTCGGTGAAGTTGAAGGCCAGGAAACGGCCGTTGGCATCGGTCGTTTCGGACCGTACGTTCGCTGGGGAGAAACCTTCATTAGCCTCGACAAGGGCGAAGACGTCCATGCGGTAACGATGGAGCGCGCTAAAGAGCTCATCGCCGACAAAAAGAAAGCCGATGCGCCCGTAATGACCTACAAAGACCTCGACGTAACCCAGGGCAAAGGTCGCTTCGGCCCCTTCCTGAAGTGGAACGGTATGTTTGTCAATATCCCAAAGCGCTACGACCCCGAAAACCTGAGCAAGGATGAAATGATCGAGCTGCTCCAGGCAAAGGAAGAAAAAGAAGCTAACCGCTACATCCAGCGCTTCGAAGCCGAAAAGATCGACGTCGAGCAAGGCCGCTGGGGACCGTTCATCCGTTACAAAAAGAAGTCCATCAAACTTCCGAAGGACAAAGAAGGTAATCGAATGACCCGCGAAGAAGCAGCAGAATTCACCGTAGAAGAATGTATCAAAGCCATTCAGGTGGAGATGCCAACGGCATTCAAGCCTAAGAAGAAGGCTGCGCCTAAGAAAAAAGCTGCACCCAAGAAAAAAGCACCAGCGAAGAAAAA
>JAPKCQ010000160.1 GCA_026421165.1 Lewinella sp.
TTACGACACTACCGTCGGTCACATGAGGTGACTTTGTGCTCGCGAAGCGAGCGCGGCCCTTCTCAAGCGAGGCCAGTAGGGGGCGATCCCTAGGGTGTTCCCTCTGTTAGTTTTTTGGCGTGACGCTTTTTTGATCTACACTTAACCGGACATGTCCCTACTCAAAGCCAGTGAACCCAGGCATCTACTACCGGACAGGCTGCAATTGGCTGTCAATAGTCGGTTGCGTCAGGATTCCAATAGAGGGAACACCCTAGGGCGATCCCTTGCGGTCGCCCGTACAGGCAAGCGTTTTCACCTCGTGTTCCCGACGGGAGTATAGTATGCCTTTAGGCCGCCGGATCTCTCGCCCTTCAGGTCGAGAGATCCGGCTTAAAAACCAGGCAACCAACATTAGTCCAGCACCTCCAACTTAGCAAACCGCAGCATGATCCGTTTCTCCGGCTGCGCGAGCCCGCTGAAGTGGATCGTCGCGATCCGGTTGTCCGCACCACCGTCAATCTTCACTACCCTACCCTCACCGAATTTGAGGTGCATCACAGTATGCCCTACTTCAATTTCGGAGGGCGGATTCGGCTTGAACTTGGAGGGGTCCATCTTCGGCTTAGTAAACTTCGCCGTTCCCCGCTTCCGTACGGGGACGATGCCGGAGACCTTGGCCCGCTGCCGCTCCAGCGGATCGTACTCAGACTTTTCGGAACGACGGCTGTGGCTAGTATTCTCTACTGATTCAGCGGGAACCTCGGTGAGGAAAATGCTCGGCTCGTTCATCTTCATCTTACCGTACCGGTAGCGGGTGTTGGCATAACTGAGGGTCAGGAACTGCTCGGCGCGGGTGATGGCGACGTAGAAGAGGCGGCGTTCTTCGTCCATCCCCTCCATGCTTTCCGAAGCCATCCAGCTGGGGAAGAGTTCTTTCTCCAAACCAACTACGAAGACTGATTTATACTCCAGTCCTTTGGCGGCGTGGACGGACATGAGGGTAATCACGTCCGTATTGTTCTTCTGTTCGTTGCTGTCGAAATCGGTCAGCAGCGCGATGTTCTGGAGGTAGGTCGCCAGTGTTTTATCGGGCAGGGTATCAGTATCGATCAGGGTATCTTCCTCTACGAACGATTTGATGCCGTCGAGCAGAGCCTGGAAGTTTTCGAGGCGGGCCATGCCTTCGATGGAGGTATCCTTGCGGAGATTGTCCAGCATACCAGATTTACGGGCAACCGTTTCGGCCAATTCGTAGGCGTTGGAGGTATCCGCTTTAGCGCGGGCTTTTTCAATCAGGTCGATAAAACCATCGGCGGAGTGGCGGGTCCGCTTAGGCAAAGCCACGTGTTTCAGCGCTTCGAACTGGGTGATGTTGTGCTGGCTGGCCAGGCTGGCAACCTTGGTGAGGCTCGTGCCACCGATCCCCCGCTTAGGGTTGTTGATGCTGCGGCGAAAAGCCTCTTCATCCTGCGGGTTGACAACCAGGCGGAGGTAAGCCACCATATCCTTAACTTCCTTGCGCTGGTAGAAACTCAATCCTCCGTACACGCGGTACGCCAGGTTGAACTTGCGGAGGTATTCCTCGAAAATGCGCGACTGGGCGTTGGTCCGGTAAAGAATGGCAATTTCCTCGTTCTTCAGGTGGTAGCGGCTCTTCTGCTCAAGAATGGTATCGGCTACGCGGCGGCCTTCCCCCGTATCGTCCATTTCGCGAATGATCTTGATCTTCTCACCTTCCCCCTTATGGCTCCAGATGTTCTTCTGGATCTGCCGGCGGTTATGGCTGATGACCGCATTGGCCGCCTGAACAATATGCTCGGTACTGCGGTAATTCTGCTCCAGCTTAAAGGTCTGGATGCCGTGATCGGCGAAATCGCGCTCAAAGTCGAGAATATTCTGAATCGTCGCCCCACGGAAGGCGTAGATCGACTGCGCATCGTCGCCGACTACGCAGATGTTACGCGGACTTTTAGGGTACATCACCAGCTTCTTCACGATGGCGTACTGCAGGGTATTCGTATCCTGAAACTCATCCACCAGCACGTATTTGAACTTGCGGCGGTACTTTTTCACTACCTCCGGATGATTCTGAAGAAGCTCGAAGAGACGAAAGAGAAGGTCGTCAAAATCCATCGCTCCGGCTTTCTTACAACGGGCGACGTAGGCGGCGTAGATTTTATGGACCAGGGGCATTTTTGCCTGCTTGTCCTGGGTCAGTAGCTCCGTATTGTTCACGTAGAGCTTCGGCGTAATGAGACTGGATTTCGCGCTGGAGATCCGGTTTTTAATGGCGTTGGCCTGGTAGACGGACTTGTCCAGATTCAGCTCCTTGATGATCTGATTGATCAGACTTTTGGTATCGTCCGTATCGTAGATCGTGAAGTTGCTCGGGTAACCAATGTGCTTGGCTTCCACGCGCAGAATGCGGGCGAAAAGGCTGTGAAAGGTACCCGCCCAAATGTCGGATGCTTTACCACCTATTACCTTGGAAATCCGCTCCTTCATCTCGCGGGCAGATTTATTGGTGAAGGTGAGGGCAAGGATTTCCCACGGCGCAATTCCTTTTTCGATCAGGTGAGCGATGCGGTAGGTCAGCACCCGCGTTTTACCCGATCCGGGGCCTGCGATAACGAGCACAGGGCCTTCGGTGGCCGTGGCTGCCTGGCGCTGCACATCGTTAAGTTCGTCGAGGTAATGGGGTGGCCGCGGGCTTACGGAATCGGACATTTGTGCTATTTTCTGAGGCGGCAAATATACGACGGACAGGGCGGGCGGGCCAAAGAAAATACAGTAAATTGTTTACGGATTAAGCTTACAACAATTATTTGTGTTTTATGGGCGCGGGCGCTGGTGCGGAGGGAGGTATAAGAGCACAGCTTATTGGTTCCCCGTGCCTTTAGGCCAAAGAGGAGACTGTTCGCCTAAGAGACTATCTCCGGTCCTGAGTACGCCACAAACAAGTGAGTAGCTACGCCCACCAGCCTAAAGGCAAGTGAACACCAGCCTAAAGACGGCCGAACAAAACCCAGCCTCAAACCTCCCATTGCACCCGCGGCCGCGCCCAAATACTACCTACTTTCTTCCTCCCCAATAAAGTAAGTAGCCCGCCATTCCTCGTCAACGTACCAACGGCCAGCTGGTACCATCACTTCCTTGCCATTGATCTCCATTACCTGCGGCAAAAGGTCGCTGATCACCACTTCCACGCGGAGAGGAATACGGAAAGTCAAGCTATCTCCCCGAAATTCATAATGCCAGTAAGCACCAGTATCACATTCATCCCCGACAACCAGATAAGGCGCAGTTTCATGAAAGCGGTAACTCTGGAAAACGAGCGTTTCTCCGCCATTACTAAAAGCAATTTTGTCCGTACCAGAAAATTCTAAACTGAGCCCCTCGAGGTCCTCTTCGTAAATGGTAAGCGCGTTCTGCATTCCCTCGATTTCCTCCCAGCGGCGGCGGTGTCTCTTACGGGCTTTAAGCGGCATCAGTTCTATGCGGTCGGGCGTTGCCGGGAGTGCAGCCAGGACGTCAGCCGACAGCCTCATCGTACTGGTATCTGCCCGGACAAGCTTGTAGTTGTTGAAGAACCGAAAGCTGCGGTCGGTAACCGAGCGGCCATACAGCGTGTCTCCACCTAAAGACACGGAATCCAATGGGATCACGGTCATCCCCTTTTTATAGTTATCGTAGACTAAAATCGGCTGGGCAAAGCGCTCGTACAAACGCCACAGGCTACTCTGACTGCCATTGCGCATGTAGTATTCAACGTCGGGCACGGCATTATTCTCCGAATTACCAACCATTTTGGTCCAGTCCCGGTAGCCACGATAGCTGCGGTTAATGAGGCAGCCCGCAGATTGCCCCATATCGTTGAATACGTAGTTGCTTCGATCGCTCGGACCAGTTAGCGCATTCCCGCCGGTATTCAGTTCGCCGGAAGTCAATAACCCAATGGCCTCCGGGATGCTATCCACACGCCTCAGCCGGTGCAGGTAAAAAGTGCTGGCCCGGGAAGTGTCGGTTAGCGTAATGGTATCCTGACCGATTGTCGAAAAGCGCCAGTGCAGTGTGGGGTCTGATCCCCCTTCAAGGTAACCGTTTACGATCGGATATACGCGCGCATTGTCCACGCTGCGGAGCGAGCGTACGGTCAGTGCGCTATCATTTATGGTAATAATATTGGCCTGGCTGATGTAATCGTCACGAAACCCTTTGTCGTTGCCAACTACCAGGAACTCGTTGACCGGCGGAAGAGATGGATCGACATCAGGAGAACAGGCATTGAACCCAGTAAAAGCTAGGGTTAATAGCAGAAAAATAGGTTTCATATGGGGTGATTGGGCCGTATACGTGCACGGTAGATGTGGCCCTTTTGGGTTTTGGTGGTTGGATTTGCGATTTACACCTCCGGTGAATATTTTATCTCCGGCTCCGCCTGCGTAAAATGAAACATCAGAGGAGAAATTATTTCCTGTGCTGAGTCATCATCGGATCACAATCCGCTTACTGCCAATGCGGCCATTCTCCAGCAAAATCCGCACTAGATAGACGCCGGAGGGCAGACCGGTAGCATCGATATCAAAGGTTCTACTAGTTTGCCCAACGGCAACATTCTGGCAATTTACTACCCTACCGGTGATGTCTAACAGATCGAGCCGTTCAGCAATCACGGGCTGACTAAAGTCGAGCGTCAGCCTACCAGCGGTAGGGTTCGGCCATACAGCAAAACTCACTGCTGGCCCTTGTCCGTTTATAGTGCTTACCAATTCACCGGAGACAACATCCTTGATGTTGGCCTTGAGTTCGGCCAGGGTATAACTATTAATTCCGGGTGCCACCGGCCCGGTGATCATCTCTCCGTTAACCTCTAGGGCTGCGGGCCCACAGCCGGGGAAGTCATAGATCGGGTAAGGATTGCTAAAATTTTCCAGCGTGTGGCCGAAATAGGAAAATATTCCTTGGGTTGCTGAGTGAAGCAGGATGTATTCACCTCCGTCAACCATCTCCCGTACCGGTCCGTTGCAGTTGCCGCCGTCCTGTCCCCAGAGGGTCACAGTATCAGCAACCATGCCTCCGTAGAGGTTTTCAATAACGACAAAATCAAAGAGGCTGGCTCCTGCTTCAGGGTTGCGGTAGCCAATAAATTTGGCGTGACGCACTACCGCAGAAGTGTCTGATTCATTAAAATGCCATGAGGCATAGGTGGAAAAGTCTGGCGCAAACGCGCAGGAACAAGCCGATAGGGCGGCGGAAGAGGAAAGGAGGAGGAAAAATAGTAGCGTGCGCATAAGTCTAGGTGTTTACTGGTGTAGACGTAAGATGCGGCGACTTCGTTGGAAGTGAGCTCAGGTAATTATTATGCGCAAGTGGTTAATTACGTGGGTCGCGAAAGGCTATACTACTGTCGGACGTATGAGGTGAAAACGCAGCTCAGTACGGGCGACCGTAAAGGACCTCCCCTACTGGCCTCGCTTCGCGAGCACAAAATCACTTCATGTGACCGCCGTTAGTATAACACACAACGAAAACGAGGTGTTCCACAAACACTCTCCGCTGCCCAAAGCGACCCTCCGGGCCTATGGTTCTTATACACTTGTCGGCAAGTCATCATCCTTATCGGAAGGGAGCCAGTGGCCCTTTAGGCGTAGCGTTCGTTCGATCACGTCGCGGACAGCGCCACCGCCGCCGTTGGCATGGCTGACGTAGCTGGAAATAGAAAGAATTTCCGAACAGGCATCTCTCGGGCAGGTGGGAAAGCCGACGAGCCGCATCACATTGTAATCCGGCACATCATCCCCCATGTAGAGGACGTTTTCGCCCGTGATCTCATCATCGTAGAGGTACATAAACTCACGGTAAGCTTCTACCTTATCGCTAATACCGTGGTAAATATCAACCACCCCGAGGCCCTGCAGCCGCTTAACGACGCCTTCACTTTTACCCCCCGTGATAATGGCCACTTTGTAGCCCATATCAAGCGCCCGCTTGATCGCGTAGCCGTCCCGGACGTTCATTTGGCGCAATAGTTTGCCGTTCTCCAAAACAAGAAGTTGGGAGTTGGTAAGCACACCGTCTACGTCGAAAATAAAGGTATTTATTGGGTCGAAGCGTTCGAGCTCGTTCATATTTTAGAGACTAGTGATCTGGTACAGTGTACTTTGAATTTGATGCCCTAAGTCTCCGGATTTTCGCAGCGTGGCGAGGCGCTGAAACCAGAATTTAGCCGTAGTCACCACGTAGCGAAATGAAGATTCCAGCAACGAAACTAAGGCGTAAAAAGCCAGAACTTGGGTGCATTGAAATTTAGATTACACTGTGCTAGTTGTCTAGCTCCTATACTGCTGTCGGGCACATGAGGTAAAACGCGGTGGCAATCATGACCCAGTACGGGTGACCGCAAGGGATCGCCCCTACTGGCCTCGCTTCGCGAGCACAAATCACCTCATGTGACCGACGCTAGTATAGTTTCTAGCTTCTATTTACTGGTTGTCACGCCATTCATAAACCCACTTAGCCTGAATCTGCTCTAAATGCTCCTCGGTGGAAGTATCTTTAGTGCCCGTAAAACTAGGAATTTCCAGTATCCAAATAAGCAGTTCTGTAAAGCGGATGCGGTATATTTTACCCTGATCCATCTCATCGCCGAAGCGATCGTAAAGGGCCATGGCGATGTCTTCGTGATCGGCCCAGCCGAAGGGAAAGTTGTCGAAATCTTTGAAACTCAAGAGATAATAATTTAGTCTGTTAGTACTTTAGAATGTTAGACTTTTAGTTCGTGAATCCGTTGAATGGTCTTTCTAGAAGACTCACGAACTAAAGGTCTAACGGACTAGCACAGTGTAATTTAAGTTTGACGCGCTGAGTCGCTGTATTTTTGCGGCGTGGCGAGATGCTGAACCCGAAGTTTAGCCGTAGTAGCCGCGTAGCGAAATGAGGATTTCGACAACGAAACTGCGGCGTAAAGTCCAAGGCTTAGGTGCATTGAAATTTAGATTACACTGTACTAGTGCTCGTGTCCGATGATTTGCTTCTGGTTCGGAATCATAACCTCAATCACGGCGTTTTCGTCAAGGATAACGGCCTGGCAGCCCAGGCGGCTTTCAATGCGGGGGTTGATGGCGCGGTCGATAAAGTCCTCCTCCTTATCGCTGATTTCTTCCAGCGCACCTTCACCTTTATTGACGTATATGTGGCAGGTGCTGCAGGCGCATACTTCGCCGCAGTTATGATTAAGGTGAATTTCGTTCTCCTCAGTCACTTCCAGAATGCTGACGTCAACGGGTATGTTCTCGACCGTTTTCGGAGCAATGCTCTTGTCCTCAAAGGTAAATTTTACGATAGCCATATAGTAGTTTGAATTATTAGGGGCGCAAAGCTGGTCGCTAAACACTTAGTAATGTTAACCCGTCAATTGGCTAAAGCGTTTAGTGAGGCTGGAAATAAGGTGACTTATTTCGCTTTCCAACATTTTCAAGTGGGCGCGGACGCGGGATGCGAGGAGTGGTTCTTTGGTCTGTTTGTTCTTTGGAATGTTGGTAGTCGATTTTCCGGCAATAGTCTTAGCCTACATCACCAACGGGAGTACAGACTCCCCATCCCTAATTGAACGTATGCAAAATAGTAGCCTGCTCAGCGATGCTACCGGTTAATTTTGTAGATATTTAAAATAAAATACAACATTTTGCATTTAAATTCATCGGGCCATAAAAAAACCGTCGCCAACTTACGTTGACGACGGTTTAAAAGTAGCGGGGACAGGACTCGAACCTGTGACCTTCGGGTTATGCATACCACTATAGCTTTCGCTACGCCCGTCACCTAATTGTGACGGATTTGATGGTCTGGACTTTCTCTTCACCGGTAAATAAATACTACGGTGTTCACCATCAAGTCTCTACACCTTCCGATTTAAACCGAAGTTTAAAAAGGCTTGGCTCGGGATTACCATACTAAAGGCTTCCCCGAATTTGATGAAATTCACTATGGAGTTTCCTCCATAGCAGCCCAAGCAAGCTTAAAGTTCTGATAAATCAGTGTATCACTTAAGTAAATATGATACATAGTCGTTAAAAACGACCCTTTAAGTTACAATCTTGAGCCCGACGAGCTACCAACTGCTCCACCCCGCGATGTTAATTTTTTGCCGTTAAGCAAAGCCCCTACGTTAAGGGACCGCAAAGATAGAAAAGATTCTGAAACCGCACAAGTTTATCATTCTTTTTGAAAAAAAATTGTGCGCTTAGTGAGAGACGGTCCGTTCCATGGCTACTGATCCGCTTCGGGAGCGAGTTGTACCTTGAGTCCCTCCAGATTATTAGTGATTCTGAGTTGACAGCCGAGGCGAGAATTATCTTCTACAAAGAAAGCCTGGTCCAGCATATCCTCTTCTGCGTCGCCCATCTTGGGGAGTTCAGTCTCGGATAAAACGTAACAGTGGCAGGTGCTGCACAGCGCCATACCTCCGCAAGTTCCTTGTACAGGGAGGTCATAGGCTTTACAGACCTCCATGAGGTTCATGTTCATATCCGTCGGAGCTTCCAGCTCATGGGCTTCGCCGTGGCGATCTACTACGGTGATGAGTACGTTTCCGTCTTCGGTCATTTGTTCTTTGGTTTTAAGAAAGTACAAAGGTAATGGGTAGTGGGTAGAATATAAAGGTTGGGATAACCACTATACCAATCAGGCGTAGCGGACACCCGACGCGGAGCATCTACCGCCAGGGTGAGCGTACCAGAGCGGTAGTCTGCATTCCAACGATCGGCTTTAAACCAAGTACTGCTCATCATAAAGCACCTGCTTCACCTCCTCGTTGATCCGCGTCCGGCTCATCAGGTCAAGTTCTTCGGAGCGATGATAAGCTTCCAGCAGGATGTACTGCGCACTACTGTCTCCTGGGCGTAAGATGTAGGCCAGCTCGATGACACCCTCCTTGCGGAAATGCTTCATCTCACGGGAAATAATATTCCAAGGCAAGCCGGTGGCTATTATCAGGTCGTGGGGGCTGACCTTATAATCATAAGCAATGAAAATTTCCTGTAGGTCCTCAATGGTAAGGTAGCTTTCGCCCGAAAGCTTCAAGCCAGGTATCTCCTCTAGCGGTGCGGACAGCTCGTAGAAGTACTTAGTCCCCATCGGGTTGGTCCCGGCGCTTAGCAGACCGCCTGTAGACAATCCCGATAACCGGGCCGAGGCCTCTCCTTTGGTAAGGTCTGTTTTTTCGGCGATCATTTCTGCTGACAGTAACCCACCGGGCTGCTTCTCGAACAGTCGCAGAAACTTCAAGTCAGATATAATCCGCTGGGTGTCAGTAGATCTTTGCTCGCCACGGTATTTGAAGTAAGCTATAATGGCGCATATGGCAACTATAGTTCCACCGAGAAACATAGAAACCATGAGCCCTTTAGGTACATTGCCTTTTAGCATTATGCCACCAACGCTGATTAACATGGCGAGAACTGCTATTATTATCGATAAGGTCTTCTTCATCTTGCCGAGATACTAACGAACCAAATAAAGCTCCATTTGCCGTCCATCAATGTAACGAAACGTCTCCCCGTCCCAAAAACCATCCTCTTCCATCATCATCCGGATGTCTTTATCCCAGGCGTCAATCTTCACTTTGGTGTTCAGTTCGATGCTGTAGGCGGTATTGGGGTACAAGGGGTAATCTCCGCGCACGGGTACCCCACCCTGCTGGTCCCAGAGACCGATGGTAGGTCCGGCGCCATGACCGTGGTAGCCGATCGGGTGGGTGTAGATAGTCGGTCTTAAGCCCTCATCCTTTCCTTGCACCAGCGCCCGCGCCAAAAGATCATTACCGCTACGGCCATTCTCGAATTGCTCCGTGAGAATGTCCATCGTGCGCATGCCTA
>JAPKCQ010000161.1 GCA_026421165.1 Lewinella sp.
TTGAACCCGTTTCGCTTATGAAGCACCTGTTCAATAGCCCTGGAATGCACACCTGGCAACATTTTTACGAACTACCTAAAAGCCGGTATTTTGAGACTAACTTTGGGTTTATTCCCGCCATTTGGGACTATCTGTTCAGAACAGCCTACCTTCCCCACGGTGGCTAGGGCATCAGACTTGGACTCCTCGGCACCAAGGAATTTTTCCATGGTTTTACCGGTCAGGCAACCAGTGGGTTCAATGAAGGCTATAAAAGCTGGGCCACTCGCCAATCTGTTGCCTGCAAACACTTGTCAGCTGGCCAACAAATAAATCTGACCTTTAATCTGGCGCAAGAAGCCGATCAAGACGATAAATATGCCTGATAAAAAAGTTACTGGCCTCCACGAATTATACGAAAAGGATCCCATTGAGGCCGATAAATTACTTTGGGGCCGTACCAGTGACCCCGTTTCCCGCCGGGGATTTCTACAGAAAAGTGCGCTTACCGCCCTGTCGTTGGCCCTAGGTTCGAAAATGGTCTTCGCTGAGAACTTTCCCGCCGGTATGATTCCCGCCGGATTGGCCCATTCCGATCTGCCCTTCAGCCTACCAGGCAAGCGTGCCGGGTTGGTAGTGCTTAACGACAAGCCCATCAACGCGGAAACACCACCGGACTTATTGAATGATCTTCTGACGCCTAACGATTTGTTCTTCGTCCGCAATAACGGTATTCCACCGGAAAATATTGACGTTTCCAGCTGGACCATCACCATTGAGGGAGAGTCTGCCAACCAGAAAAAGACTTACAGCCTGGCTGATTTAAAGTCGAAATTTGAAAATGTAACCTACAACTTGACGCTGGAGTGTGGTGGTAACGGCCGCGCCGAATTCACGCCTCCGGCAAAGGGTAATCAGTGGTCAACCGGCGCCGTCGGTTGCGCTGCTTGGACAGGTGTACGGCTTAAGGATGTTCTCGAAGACGCGGGCGTAAAGAGCAATGCCGTCTATATCGCTTATTATGGTAAAGACACGCACCTCTCCGGCGAGGCTGGTAAAGTCGTAATCTCACGAGGCGTTCCCATCGCCAAAGCGATGGAGGACGAAAGCCTCATTGCCTGGGCCATGAATGGTAAAAACATTCCCGTGCTCAACGGCTACCCTCTCCGCCTGGTATTCGGCGGTTTCCCCGCATCTTGCTCTGGTAAGTGGCTAGCAAAAATCGTGATCAGGGACCGTGTTCACGACGGGCCGAAGATGACGGGCCAGTCTTACCGCGTCCCCTGTAAGCCGGTAGCCCCCGGTACCAAAGTACCCGATGATGAGATGTGCATCATTGAGAAAATGCCCGTTAAGTCGCTGATAACCTTTCCTAAAACCGGAGCAATTTTCGAGAAGAAAAATCAATTAGCTATTCAGGGTAAAGCCTGGACGTCGGCCACCAAGATTGATCAGGTAGACTACTCTATTGACTTCGGATCAACGTGGTCAAAATGTACCCTTAAAGCTGCCAAAAACCGCTATAGTTGGCAAGCCTTCTCTGCGGATATCTCCTTTCCCGAAACAGGGTACTATGAAGTTTGGGTCCGAGCTACAGATTCAGAAGGCAAAGCTCAGCCCATGCTACTTCCAGGTTGGAACCCCCGCGGTTACCTCAACAACGCCTGCCATCGTATCGCAATTAAAGTTTCTTGAATATGAGCCCACGACCTGATTTACTGCCCGCCCTACTTGGCCTCTTTAATTTTGTACTGGTAGTCATCACCGCTACTCTTCTCTACCTTCTTTTTGGCCCAAACCTGATCGATACTTACCGTAATCAACCGGTTGCTATGGAACAGAATGCCTACCGGCCAGGAAGCGATGACAATACTACCGAGGTCGGCCAGGATAAAGTTGTCGACGGCATTCACCTGCAAACCGGGCTCATTTATGCCGAAGGCTTTAACATCGTTCGGGGAACCTGTACCGCCTGCCATTCTGCAAAACTAGTTACTCAAAACAGGGCAACCAGAGAAGGATGGATGGAAATGATCCGTTGGATGCAGGCAAAACAAGGGCTCTGGGACCTTGGCGATAACGAACCGATCATCCTCAGCTACCTCGCCGCTAACTATGCTCCGCAAGAAACTGGCCGGCGGTCAAACCTTCAGGTTGACGAAATTGAGTGGTACATACTGGAGATGAATTAGGCTTGTACTCATAGCGGCCACGTGAGCTCATATGATAGATGGAAGTATAGCTCTTTACTCGCGTTTTGGCCTACGGGCCGTCTTAGCTTTCGCTTTTAATATAGTAAACACGAGAAACTGCTGTATTTTTTGTGACCACCCCCTGAACTTGATCCAATAGATCATTCATTCGCCTGGATAGCGTGGTCAGACGTGTTCTGCTGCGTGATCGAAGCCCCCTTAACAGCATCAGGGACACTAAGGTAAAAGTTGGACGGGCCAATCAAACTGATCAGACCGTCTTTCGTGAAGAGATCACGAACCGGACCGATCAAGCCAGCAAAGACGACATTGATCCCTTTGCTATGCTGCGTTTCTACAAAATTGTGTACCTCATGCATAGCGCTACTGTCAACAGCAGAAATACCCTCCGCGTTAATGATAACCGTTTTTAATTCTTTCTTTTCTTCCACTAGCGCATTCAGTTGAGCTTGGAAATAACTCAGGTTGGCAAAGTAAAGCTGTCCGTCAAAACGGACAATTAAGGTTTCCGGTACTTCTTCCGCATTGGTAAAGCGGTCCACGTTACGAAATGCGTCCGTTCCGGGAATTTTACCGAGCACCGCAAGGTGAGGCCGCATACTTCGGTAAATATGAACAGCAATGGAAAGCAGTACGCCAGCCCCGATTCCCTGCTCTATTCCCAACGTAAGTGTAGCAAAAAAAGTGGTCGTCAGCATCCAAAAATCAGAACGATGTACGAACCAAAGGTGCTTAGCTTCCTTCCAGTCAATAAGGCCGAAAACGGCCACCATGATCACTGATGCCAGAATAGCCTGAGGGAGAGAATAAAAGAGGGGTGTCAAAAAAAGTAACGTTAGTACAATCAAGCCCGCACTTATTAAAGAAGCTAGGCCCGTTTTGGCACCCGCCTGATCATTAACGGCGGTGCGGGAGAACCCCCCCGTTACGGGGTAGGCCTGGACGACGGCTCCCCCCAGGTTAGCTAAACCCAGTGCAATTAGTTCCTTATTGGGAACCACTTCATAATCTTTATGCTTTTTGTGTACTGCTTTGGCTACGGCGATACTTTCCATAAATCCTACCAGAGAAATTGTCAGTGCTGTAGGAATGAGCGCCTGGATCTGCGCCCAACTAAAGCTTGGAAAACTAAGACTGGGCAAGCCACTGGGAACTTCGCCGACAATTTTTACACCCTGACCTTCAAGGTTCATTAGAACGACAGCGAGAATTCCAAAAACAACCGCTAACAGCGGTCCTGGAATAGCCTTATTAACCCTTTTAGCGCCAATTATCAGCGCTACACCGAGCAACCCGATCCCTAAGGTATAAACATTCGTTTCCGAAACCCTTTCGGCTGCAGCAAGTAAAATTTCGTGAACGTGGTGGCTTCTTTGCAGGCTTATACCCAGCAAGTGTTTTAACTGACTTAAGCCAATAATCAAGGCCGCAGCAGAAGTGAAGCCACTGATCACCGGATGAGATAGTAAATTGACCAGAAAGCCAAGACGAAATAGGCCTAAAGCAAGTTGAATAACACCTACTATCAGTGACAGTGCAATCGCTAGCGTCAAAAATGCTTCCGTTCCAACTTCCGCAATGGCCCCAACTCCCGTGGCCGTCAATAAAGAAACCATTGCTACCGGCCCTACGGCTAACTGGCGGCTAGTGCCAAGGATAGCATAAATTGCCAGGGGTAAAGTGACGGCGTACAGACCGTTAATAGGGGGTAGCCCCGCTAACATTGCGTAAGCCATTCCTTGAGGAATGAGCATCACGCCAACCGTTAAGCCAGCAGAAATATCACCTTTGAGCCAATCACGGTTATAATTCTTAATCCAGTCGACTGAAGGTACAAAATTTGATAAATCCATCCGTTTATACTAAGGTTACCTCTTCCGTAGAGAGCTGATTATTCATCAAATTTCTTTGTTTTGCTAGTGCTAACACTAGAATATATGATGGAGTTGTCATGTTTTAAATCTGCGTAGGTTCTTGCTGCTGGCCTGAGGGCACCAGGTGAATCTAAAACTTCTGAAACGATCCACTAGCCATCCTATCAGCCTTCCCTGCGCACTCTACCGTAGTTGAAACGTTAGGTTGTTACATGTCTGACCATACCTTCTACCAGGACCTTACCGTACGCACTAATAATCTGAGTAAATTACTAGGTAAAGAGAAGCTCTTTACTCCCGTACCTGCCGAATGGCAGATTATTGTGATCGACGTACTGGGATCCACCCAGGCCGTTGCCGCCGGGCGGCACCACGCTGTAAACCTTGCGGCGACGGGTGGCATCATTACGGTACTGAACTGGCTAAAGGCGAAGAAAAACGGCTTGGTTATTCCATATTTCTTCGGCGGAGACGGCGCTACGTTCATTGTCCCTGCTGATATTTCGACCGACTTGGTGGCAACGCTGGACAATTACCGGCGCCACATAAAACAGCAGATGGACCTGGTGCTACGGGTAGGTGCACTAGGCGTGGATAAAGTTTACGCCGGAGGAACTACCATCCGTATCTCGCGCGCTGCGCTGAACCCCCTGTACATCATCCCGGTAGTGCTCGGGAACGGCCTGAAAGAAGCAGAAACACAGATAAAAGCCACCTTCGTCGATGAAGAAGTACGTGCTACCGAGTTGGCCGAACTCGACCTGGCCGGTATGGAGTGCCGCTGGGACGAAATCGCCCCGCCACGGGATGCAGAACAGATACTTGTTCTTTTGGTGAGTTCGGGCGAAGATGTACTTCAGGGCCAAATCTACGGTGAGGTGATCGACCGGATCGACCGGATCTTCGGGAACCTGAAACACCGCCGCCCGATCGGTTCAAACCGCTTCCGTCTCAACCTCGGTCTCATGAACCTGGCCAACGAAATGTACGCCAGTCTCGGCCGCTTTAGCTTCAGGTACCTGCTGCGTAACTGGATTGCGACGCTTTACGGCCCCTGGTATTTCCGGCGTACCGACGCTGGGAAGAATTACCTGGCCAAGATCACTCAGTTGACCGATAGTCTCATGTTCGATGGCAACATCAACACGGTTATTTCTGGTACCGCCGCCCAGATTCGGGAACTTACGACGGACCTCAAAAAGCTCGAGCAGGAAGGGAAAATAGTGTTCGGCTTTCACGTTACGCACGCTTCGGTGATGTCTTGCTACGTTAGGGACCATGATGAAGATCACGTACACTTTTTGGATGGGACGGAGGGAGGTTACACCAGTGCGGCGCGGATGTTTAAGCGGAAGCTTAGGGAAGGTAAAGGGGGAATAGCGGGCGTATAGAGTACCGGAATTATTGTTTCGCGTTCAGTATTATGTATTTCTTTTGTAGAATTTATGGCGCGGGCGCAGGTGCAATGGAAGGGATGGAGGAGCGTGGTTTATCCGAGATATAAAATTGTGCAATCGATGTAATTTACTGTACATCCTACCGTTGGCATCAATCAGCCCATCACGATAATAGCCTTAAATTGTCCCCCATGCCAACTATAACAACAGCCTTACTAGGCTACGGCCTTTCCGGCCGCTACCTACAAGCCCCTTTCTACGCCGCCCACCCCGGTTTCGACCTCGCCCGCGTAGTCACCAGCCGAGCTGATGATTTGGGCTCGGATTTTCCCGGCCTCTACCCTACCGCAACGTCCGAAGAAGTCTTTGCCGACGCGACGGTTGACCTGGTGAGCATCGCCACGCCCAACGCCACGCATTACGCCCTCGCCCGAGCAGCACTAGAGGCGGGTAAGCACGTTCTGGTGGATAAACCGGCCTGTACCACGGCAGCGGAGTTGCGGGAGTTACGCGATCTGGCCACCCACAAAAAGCTCCACCTTTTCGTCTTTCAGAACCGGCGGTGGGACAGCGATTTCCTAACCGTCAAAAAGATGATCGCCTCCGGTGAGCTGGGCCAGCTGGTGGGTTTCGAGACACGCTACGATCGCTGGAAACCGGAGCCCAACGCTAAGGCCTGGAAAGAAACACCCGGCCCCGGCGCAGGTATGATGTATGACCTCGGTGCCCACCTGATCGACCAGGCCATCGCCTGCTTCGGCATCCCTAAGCACGTTAGTGGACGAACGTGGATTCAACGCCCGTTTTCAAGCATCCCCGACGCCTTCGATTTGCACTTTGAATACGACAGCTTCGGGGCGGACCTATCGTGCAGCCTTCTGGTTCGCGAACCAACGCCGCGCTACCGACTGCATGGGGATAAGGGCGCCTTCGTGAAATTTGGTGTCGATGTGCAAGAAGATCAGTTGAAAGCCGGATTACGGCCCGGAGATTCGAATTTTGGCCGGGAACCTAAGAATCAAGACGGCATCCTCCATACCGACGCCGGAAGAAGCAACTATCCCACCCTGTCTGGCCGCTGGATGAGCTTATTTGATAATGTGCACGGTGTAGTTGCGGGGACAGTACTACCGGCCGTTCCGTTGGAGGAGGTGATTGCTCAGCTGGAGATTATTGAGGGAGTGGGGAATCTGAGTTAGCTGTGTAAGTTTACTCACTCTCAATTTTATTTTATTAAAAAAATTATTGATCATAGATTCAATATCTAAAAGTTCGAGTGGCCAGCGAACCTGCGATTGCTCTGGTTCAAACTGTCTGTTCATCCGCATCTTAAAACCTATTCCTTGCACCTGCGGCCGCGCCACCAATTCCCTTTCAGAAATTCTGTGGTTCCAAACATAATTCGAGCCCTTACCAGCGTGCCCGGAATATTAACGAGACAAGTACTGGCCGGAACACTGCGCGCTCCGTTTGATTACCGACGAACGCTCTGCTGACGCAGAATAGCAGACCAGAAAAGACAAGTGATGGGAAAGCAAAATCCCCTTGGCCAGCGTCAGGAAAGTTTACAGATCGACGTACCATTGCAGCTCAACATTACGGACCCTCCCGGGCGGGACCTCCTGATTGCCCTAGCCTACTGGGTCGGCATCGGAAAGTCTCCGCTCACCGCCTACAACCTGCTAGCTGAAGAGATGTCACCAGATTAGAGCCAGCCGGGGGGTGAGTTCACCATTAGCTACTTTCGGCCTTTATTACGAGATGGTGGCACCAAGTTTGGCTCCGGTAGAATAAGTGGATAGAAAAGTGTGTATAACAGGTTGTCAGTATCCAATATAGTAACTACTTTGCCTCTCCCCTGTAATCTATATGTCCCTAAGGGGCTTAAAAAAAGTATTATGCCCACCAATTACACAGACGCCGACCTGGTTTACGTCCGCCTCATTCGCCGCGAAATCGGTACCTTTTGGTCCGAGTCCCGCCAGCGCGTAATTGACAACCTACCGGAAAGCGCCGACCCCGAGCTGATCGGAAAGTACGTGGATGAACGGCCAGAACCTGGCATCTACATCAATCAATACGGCGTAGAACCTCGCTTTTATCCGCATCGGGTAAGTGGACGGTTGCTTGAGTTTTACCGGTCGGTATAGAAGCCGCAGCCCCCTTTTCTCACCTTGCTTCAAATTATCCTGCCGTGAACAACCTCCTCAAACAACTAGAAGCGGCCCCCAGCGCCCAGGTAAAGATCGGCGTAACGGATATCGACGGGGTTCTACGGACCAAGTACCTCCACCGCAAAAAAGTAATCTCCGCCTTACAGGACGGAATAGGCTTCTGTAACGTCATTTTTGGTTGGGACAGCCAGGATACACCCTACGCTCATCCCATCCACGATCCCGGTTATGCAGACAGCCACGTAAGCCTACGGCCGGAAACCATCCGCCGAATCCCGTGGGAAAACGGCACTCCTTTTCTACTCGCCGACTTTGCTGATTCCGACGATCCAGCCTCCGCAGCTTGCCCCCGCTCCCTGCTGCGGCGGGTAGTCGCCCAAGCAGCAAACATGGGTTTCACCGCCCGCTTCGGCCCAGAATACGAGTGGTTCGTTTACCGGGAAACGCCAGACTCTCTGGTAGCAAAAGACTTTCGAAACCTTCAACCGCTCACGCCGGGAATGTTTGGTTATTCGGGCCTGCGTACGGGAATGAACGCAGACTATTTCGCTGATTTGTTCGGGCAACTCGACCGGTTTGGAGTAGAACTGGAAGGCCTGCATACGGAGACCGGGCCCGGAGTACTGGAAGCTGCCATCAGCCACCAACCCGCCCTGGAGGCTGCCGACCGCGCCGTCCTCTTCAAGCAGGGCGTGCGCCAGATCAGCTACCGGCACGGGCTACTCGCCAGCTTTATGGCCAAGCCCCGGACCGATCTTCCCGGCTGCGGTGGCCACCTGCACCAATCGCTCTGGCGGGACGGTAAAAACGCCTTTCACGATGAGGCCGGAGCACACGGCATGAGCGATATTTTTAAGCATTACCTCGCTGGTCAGCTAGCTTTATTGCCCAACTTACTACCCCTCTTCGCGCCCACCGTCAACAGCTACAAACGCTACGTTTCCGGCTCCTGGTCGGCTACACGCTGCAACTGGGGGATAGACAACCGCACGGTCGCCCTGCGCGTAATTCCTGGCGGGCCGAAGGGCTCCCGGTTAGAGACGCGCGTTCCCGGTTCCGACGCCAATCCTTACCTAGCCATCGCCGCCGCACTCGCCGCTGGTTTATACGGCATCAAAAATAAGCTACCGCTGAACCTACCTCCGGTTACCGGCAGTGCCTACGAACAAAATATCGGCGCGCTGTTGCCCAATAATCTGGGCGCAGCCGCAGGTGCAATGGAAGCTGAAGGGCCACACCACGACCTACTGGGCAAGGGTTTTACGGAGCATTTCATCAAAACCCGACACTGGGAATGGCAACGTTACCAGGCTGCGGTTACGGATTGGGAATTGAAACGATACCTCGAGATTATCTGACATTACTAACGCGAATCAATAATGACCGACTACGAATCCATAATCCGCTACGCCTGGCGTGCCTACGATCATACCCGCACCATCGGTACGATCGACAACATCAGCGCTAAGGTTTCCACCAATTCAGTTTTTCAACTGAACATGAAAGATGGCAACATCCTCATCGCCAAAGTAACCGTTTTCGGCTCCTTCGAGGGGTTTGCTGAAGACCACACCATCGTGAATGTGCTAGCCAATAACCTGCCCGTTCGCTACGCCGACTTCCTCAGTCGAGCCCTGATGAAAGGCAACCAACTCTTCTTCCACCGTTATATCGACACCGAGACCGACGCCTGGGTTGTGTTCTACCGTCCCATCCACATCCAGGAGCAATCACCAAAACGCCTCAACCTCGATCAGATCGCCAAACTGGGCAGCGAAATAGCCACTTTTCACCGCGACTGCACTTTAGTAAGCGGCACCCTACCCCGTAGTAACCGCGATATGACGACCGACGTCGACAGCCTCTTGCGGGAACTGCCCGAGCGCTACCCAGACCACCAAAAGCTGATCCATCGTCACTGTCATCTATTCCTGGAAAACACCTTTCGCCTCAACACGCTTGGCTTCGAGAAAATTCCGGTATTCATCGACTGGAACATCGGTAATTTCAGCATCCACAAAGACGGATCGCTCGCCAGCCGGTGGGATTATGACTGGTTTCGGATATCTACCCGGGTTTCCGACTTCTACTTCCTCAGCCGGGTTGTGAGTGAGGTCGGTGATCA
>JAPKCQ010000014.1 GCA_026421165.1 Lewinella sp.
TGCGGCAGCAATGTTCTACCTATTATCACCTATGAGGTGCGTCAGCTATTCTATTACTTAATTATTTTCCCATGAAAGGAGCAATACTAGGAGATATAATCGGTAGCCGCCTGGAACGAAGCGGCCTCAAAGCCACCGACTTCGACCTCTTCACCACAGAGTGCCGCTTCACCGACGATACCGTCCTCACAATAGCAGTAGCCGACGCCATTATCAACCAACGCGACTACGGTGAGACCATCAAAGACTACGCCCTCCGCTATCCGGACGCGGGCTACGGCGGTACCTTCAAAAAGTGGATGCGCGATGAACTGGAGGAGGAGTATACCAGCTGGGGCAACGGCTCCGCCATGCGCGTAAGCCCCGTCGGATGGCTGTTCAACGATATAGAATCAGTCCTGCGCGAAGCCAAAGCTTCCGCCATGCCTACCCATGGCCATCCTGAGGGCGTGAAGGGTGCTCAAGCCATCGCCGCATCCATCTTTCTCGCACGTCAGGGTGGCGGGAAAGAAGATATCCGCCAGTACGTAACCGAAACCTTCGGCTATAATCTCCGCCGTACCGTCGAAGAGGTTCGCCCAGACTACATCTTTGATGTGAGCTGCGCTGGCTCCGTTCCTGAGTCCATCATCGCCTTCCTCGATTCCAAAGACCTGATCGATAGCATTCGTCTGGCCGTGTCTCTCGGTGGCGACACCGACACCCAGGCAGCGATGGCGGGTAGTATCTCGGAAGCGTTCTACGGCCCCGTTCCCGCTCCGGTGGAGGACGTGATGAATGCCTTTCTACCTAATGATTTTATTGATTCGATTGGGGTTTTTGAACGGGCGCTGCAGGTGGGGTAGTTGTTCGACAGCTTTAAGCTGTTGTTCTTCTGCCTTCAGGCTGAACGGTTACGTCGTCCGAAACGATACTCTCCCTTGTGGGTGCTCTCTACGGAAAAAACAACCAAAATATCTCCGGACCCAGATTGCACCGTGTTGAGTCAGGATGCTGTATTCAGCCTTTAGTGGCCAAACCCTCAACAAAAGCCTCCACCAATCCCGCTCCCAACCGAGCCGTAGCGCCATCAACATCAAAAACCGGATTCATCTCCGCTAAATCAACGGAAATGATCTTCCCGGAGGCGAGCAAATACTCCAATACCGCCAGCACGAAGGCCGGGCTAAACCCGTAGGGAGAAGGGGCACTCACCCCCGGGGCGTAAGCCGAGGAAAATCCGTCGAGATCGATGCTTAGGTAGACATGGTCATTGCGCTCCAGAAAGCGTTCGAGGGTGCGGATGATGGTTGGTAATTGGTAGGTGCGGCAGTGTTGGGCCAGTACGTATTCTACGCCGTATTCTTCGGCGATGGCGAAGAGTTCCGTGGTATTGGCCGGTTGTTGGATGCCGAGGGCGAGGTAGTCTATCAACCCTTCCTTAAGAATCTGGTTGAAGGGGGTGCCCGAGTTGGGCAGGCCAGTTACTGGGCGCAGATCGAAGTGGGCGTCGAAGTTAATGATGCCTACTCTTTTGCCCGACGTCGCTGCGCGGATGCCGGTGAAATGACCGTAGGCGAGGTCGTGTCCGCCACCAAGTACGATGGGTATTTGTCCAGCTTTTATGACCGTACTCACCATCAGGGCAAGCTGGGCTTGAGCGGCTTCCATTGCTTCGCCTATGCAGACTACGTCTCCGTAGTCCGTAACGGTTTCTCCAGCGTGGTGCCAGGCCAGACGGGCCATGCGTTCACGAACCACCTTTGCACCTGCGCCTGCGCCCAAACGACCTTGGTTTCTGCGTACCCCTTCTTCACAGACGTAGCCGATGATGCCGAAATTAGTAGCTGGTAATGGCCCATGGGACCAGTGTTGAAGACGAACGTTCTGGCACCAATACTGAGCGCCCTGTTCCGGCGTGGTCGTGCGGCCCGTCCAAACTTTAGGATCGGGAGCGCGGTAAGCATCCGTTACGTGACCGGCAATCCATTTTTCCATACCCGGTTTGGTTTTAGTTGACCCTGTTTATAAAGTATTTCGCGGTAATCCGTTGCGTGGAAGGTGATGAAATCGGCTTTCTGCCCTACAGCAAGGCTGCCCCGATCGCTGAGACCCAGTGCGGCGGCTGCCCGGAAGGTAAGGCCCGCGAGCACTTCCGCGGTCGTTAGTTTTTCGAAAGTTCCGAGAATAGCCGCTTGGGTAAGTAGATCGCCCATTGGTGCGGAGCCGGGGTTCCAGTCCGACGCGATGGCCAGGGAAGCGCCAGCGTCCAGCAGTTTCCGGGCGGGGGTGAAGGCACAGCCAAGGCCGATCGAGGCGCCCGGCAAAGCGACGGGAATGACTTTGCTGTCGGCCAGCGCCATAATTTCTTTTTCCCCCGATACTTCCAGGTGATCAACGCTCAGCGCGCCAACGTCGATGGCCAGCTGGCTACCGCCCACCGTGAACTGGTCTCCGTGGATGGTAATACCAAAACCCTGGCTTTTCAACTGCTTCAAATACGGGCGGCTGTACTCCGGCGTGAAGGCACCGCCTTCTACAAAAATATCAAACCGGCTGGCGAGTTGTTCCGCCTCGACGACCGGAACGATGTCCTTCAAAATGGTACGCAGCCATTCTTGCTCATCGCCAACTTCGGACGGGATGACGTGGGCGGCGAGGCAGGTGGAGATCACGTCCGCAGTATGAGCGTCGCCGGTTTTTTTGATGACTCGTAGCATTCGTAGCTCCTGATCGACACTTAGGCCGTAGCCGGACTTTACTTCTACCGTGGTAATACCGCTGCGGAGGTGGAGGTCGAGTCGGTCCGTCAGTGTTTGGGCAAGTTCCTCGGTGGATGCTGCGCGGGTTTTGCCCATAGTATCTTTAATACCGCCGCCGGCTGCGCCGATTTCCTGGTAGGTTCTACCGGCGTTACGGGCGGCATAGTCTATCGCGCGGCTGCCGGCGAAGAGCAGGTGGGTGTGGCAGTCGATGAAGCCTGGGATGCAAATGGCGTCGCCTACTATTTCGTGGATTTCTACTCCCTTACCGGAGGTTTCTTCCCGCAGGTCATTGAAGTTCCCTGTGGCTAGGATCTTTCCGTGGTCGGTTAGGATGCCAGCGTTGGGGATAATGCTTAGCTGCTCATCTACTAGCTTTCCTCTGACCGGGATATCGGTGAGCGGGAGAAGTTGGGTGAATGGTCCGGTGAGGGTCATCATAATTGATAAGGGATTAGTGATAAGCGATTTGGCTGCCGTTGTGGCCGTTCAATCGCGTTGCTCTTCCACTCTTGGGTGAGTGGGCCAGAGGCCAGCGGACGGAACTTGCGGTAGCTAAATCGCTTATCCCTTATCGCCAATCCCTTGTCGCTTATCAGGTAAAGGGGTTTCACATTTAATCTAAGAATACATTCTTAAGCAGGTCATCGTCCACGACTTCTGAAACGGTTACCCGCAACTCTGGCGTTCGCGCCATCTCCCGCTCAATAGCAAACTTAGCCTCCGGGTTACGCGCCCAACTCCGCCGTGCAATACCATTGTTAACGTCAAAGAAAAGCATATTGCGCAACCGCCGTTCTGCCTCCTCCGAGCCGTCAAGTAGCAGGCCGAAACCGCCGTTGATGACCTCGCCCCAGCCGACGCCGCCGCCGTTGTGGATGGAGACCCAACCTGCGCCACGGAAGCTGTCACCAATCACGTTGTGAATCGCCATATCGGCGGTAAATTGGCTGCCGTCGTAGATATTGCTCGTTTCGCGGTAGGGAGAGTCGGTGCCGGAAACGTCGTGGTGATCGCGGCCAAGTACAACCGGGCCAATTTCTCCGTCGGCAATGGCTTTATTGAAGGCCGAGGCGATTTTTAAACGCCCCATCGCGTCTGCGTAGAGAATTCTGGCCTGGGAACCAACGACGAGCTTGTTTGATTTAGCGTCCTTGATCCAGGTGATGTTGTCCTGCATCTGTTGCCGGATTTCTGGAGGGGCTTCGGTTATCAGTTCTTCTAGTACTTCGCCGGCGATGCGGTCGGTTGCGTCGAGGTCTGTAGGTTTCCCGGAGGCGCAGACCCAGCGGAAGGGCCCGAAGCCGTAGTCGAAACACATGGGCCCGAGGATATCCTGCACGTAGGAGGAGTAGCGAAAATGAAGACCGTCTTGGTCCATCACTTCGGCACCGGCGCGGGAAGCTTCCAGTAAGAAGGCATTGCCGTAGTCGAAGAAGTAAGTTCCCTTTTTGGCGTGTGCGTTTACGGCAGTGGCGTGGCGGCGGAGAGTGACCTGTACTGCTTCTTTGAAAGCTTCGGGATCGCTAGCGAGAAGCTCGTTGGCGGCGTCGAAGCTCATGTTGGCGGGATAATAGCCACCGCTCCAGGGGTTGTGAAGAGAGGTCTGGTCGGAGCCTATATGGACGAAGATGTCTTCGGTAAGAAAGCGTTCCCAAACGTCGACGACGTTGCCGATGTAGGCAATCGACTCTGCTCGTCCAACCGCCATTGCATCCCGCGTGTGCGTTACTAAATCGTCTAGGTTATCGACCAAAATATCGACCCAGCCCTGTTCATGGCGTTTGATTGCTGCTGCCGGGTTCACCTCTGCGCAAACCGTTACGCAGCCTGCGATATTACCCGCTTTGGGTTGCGCACCGGACATACCACCGAGGCCCGCCGTTAGGAATATTTTACCCTTTGGGACGGTGCCAATTTTGCGAAAAGCGTTCATCACTGTAATCGTCGTTCCGTGCACAATTCCCTGCGGCCCGATGTACATATACGAACCAGCGGTCATTTGTCCGTACTGCGTCACCCCCAACGCATTGCCGCGTTCCAGGTCGTCGGGGCTGCTATAATTTGGGATCGTCATGCCGTTGGTTACGACCACTCGTGGCGCACTTTTAGACGACGGAAATAAGCCCATCGGATGGCCAGAATAAAGGTGTAGTGTCTGTTCGTCGGTCATCTCGGCCAGGTACTTCATCGTCAGACGATACTGCGCCCAGTTCTGAAAAACCGCGCCGTTGCCACCGTAAGTGATCAATTCGTGGGGGTGCTGGGCCACTGCCGGATCGAGGTTGTTCTGAATCATCAGCATGATCGCCGCCGCTGTTTTAGAACGGGCCGGATATTCGTCAATTGGCCGGGCGTGCATCGCGTAGTCCGGACGGTAGCGGTGCATATAAATTCGGCCAAACTGCTTCAACTCAGCAAGAAATTCAGGCGCGAGCGTAGGATGCAATGAAGGCTTGAAGTAGCGGAGGGCGTTCCTTAAAGCCAGCTCCTTTTCGGTGGGCGTGAGGATGTCTTTGCGCCGGGGCGCGTGGGAGACGGTCTCATCGGTTGGCTTTGCTTCCGGTAGGTAATCGGTTGGTATGCCGAAGAGAATTTGTTGGTGAAAATTAATCATAAGCTCTCTAATGACGAGGGGTTGTGCTCGGAGGGAAACAGAGCGTTAGCGACGAATAATTTCTCGTCTGAACGCTACTTGAAGAACAGCCTCTCGCCCGTTTTTTTAATAGTTCTCAAAAGATGAGTCAAAATCGCTAAATTTTTCCGGAGTATGTTGGGAAACGATCTCCAGTAAGGCTCCACTACGGATCAATTCTTCCGCGGCTAAAAGGTCTTTTCCATAAATCCGATCCGCGGTCGCATGCGGGATTGTTTTCCGTACGGAGGTATGAACGGCCTCTAGGGTAGCGCTCGAGGTTAAGGGCCGGTGAAAGTCCATCGCCTGTGCAGCGCAGAATAACTCAATGGCTAAAATACGCCGCAGGTTACCAATGACGCGCAAGGTCTTTCTTCCCGAAATCGAGCCCATACTGACGTGGTCTTCTTGGCCTAGCGAGGTCGGGATGGAATCTGCCGAAGCGGGAAAGCAAAGGCTCTTATTCTCACTTACCAGCGCCGCTCCGGTATACTGAACGATCATCAGGCCCGAGTGCAGGCCAGTATCTTTAACTAGTAATTTAGGAACCGAACCGGGAATGCCGTAGAGGGAAAAATAGCTCCGGCGGTCAGAAATACTACCAACCTCATGCGCAGCCAGGCAAGCGTAATCCATCGGCAGCGCAATCGGTTGGCCATGGAAACTGCCGCCGCTGATGATGAGCTCATCGTTGATCACGACGGGATTGTCCGTTACCGAATTCAGCTCGGCCTCCACAATTTCCTTCAGGTGCAGCCAGGCGTGGCGCGATGCTCCGTGGACCTGAGGCACACACCTGAGGGAATAAGGGTCCTGCACCCGGTCGCAGTTGACGTGGGACGTATTTATTTCGGATTCATTAAGGAAGTGAGCGACTCTGGCCGCTACGTGCGTATTGCCTTTATGTGGCCGGGTGGCGTGCAGGGCTGGGTGAAACGGCATGGCGGATCCCAGCATTCCGTCGATCATCAGCGCGGCGATGAGGTCCGCATGGCTCAGCAGCGATTGTAGCTCCTCAACAATTTTTACGGCGTGGGCGAGCATGAACTGAGTCCCGTTAATCAGGGCAAGGCCGGCTTTCGGATGGAGCTTTAGCGGTTCCAGACCAAATTCTTGTAGTACTATTGCCGTAGGTTGGTATTTGCCCTGATGAAAGACTTCCCCTTCGCCGATGAGGGGTAAAAAGAGGTGTGATAACGGCGCTAGGTCTCCCGAGGCACCGACGGATCCTTGCTCGGGAACAACCGGGATTATGTCGTTCTCAATGTGCCAGCAAATTCGCTCAATTACGTAGGAGGCAATGCCGGAATAGCCTTTGCACAAAGCGTGGACCTTCAGAATTAGCATCAGCTTTGCGAGTTCTATACTGATGGGCTCTCCCATCCCGACACTGTGGCTGAGCAATAGGTTGCGCTGCAATGCAACGGTTTCTTCGGGGTTAATCCGTTCGTTACAGAGCGGGCCGAAACCGGTATTGATGCCGTAAGCTGCCCGCTCTCCTGCAGCAACGCGCAGAACGGTGGCGTTAGAAGCCTCGACGCGGGCATTGGTATCCGATGAAATAGTGGTGGTTAGTTCTCTGCGGGCAATGGCTAAAGCTTTGCCAGCAGTCAGTTGGTCCTGGCCGTAGCTGAATGACATATAATCGACGTGGTGGTTAGGAAAAGGCGGGTGGGAGCATCCTGAAAGCTTAATCCGTTCGTAATATAGTGTCGTGTTGTTTATAAGAATTTTCGCCTAAAATACGGAGTGCTCCTACCCGTTAAAAAAATTTACACATACTTGTAGCACAAAGGTCGTCATTTATAGCGATACCTGGCAAGATCAAAATTCGCTACATTGAGGCCTATGGGTAATCAATTAGAACTTCGCCATCTCCGTTACTTTATCGCGGTGGCCGAAGAACTTCACTTCCGGCGGGCTGCGGAACGACTTTTTATCTCTCAGCCGGGTCTTAGCCGGCAGATTCATCAGATGGAGAAAAACCTGGGCTATCCCCTGTTTATCCGTACGAGCCGGACGGTTAGTCTGACTCTGGCCGGAGCGTATCTCAAAACAGAAGCGATCACTATTTTGCAGCGGCTGGAGGGGGCCTTGCACCACACCCGCTTACTCCATGAAGGACTGGAAGGGCGGCTAAACTTCGGCTACGTTGGCTCCGCCATGCAGGATATAATTCCGAGCTTACTGCTTCGCTTTCGTCAGGGCTACCCGAAGGTGATCTATGGTCTTGAGGCACTAGGAAATCAGGCCCAGATTGACCGGCTGCTTACCCGCGACCTCGACATAGGCTTCGTTCGCCTCGACGGAGTACCCCGGGAACTGGAGAGTAAACAGCTTTCTGTCGATACCTTTTCTTTGGTTTTGCCCGCAGATCATCCTATTTCTGAGGAGAATTATGAGGGGATTCATCAATTGGAAAACGAGCGCTTTCTGCTCTTCGACCGCAGCTACAGCCGGTCTTATTACGACAAGGTGATGGAGGTATTTATTGAAGGCAATATAATACCAAACGTCACGCACCGGACGGTTCACGCCACCACGATTTACCGGCTTGTAGAGAATAATTTCGGCCTCTCCATCGTACCGACCTCCCTCACGCTGGGCTACTTGATGAACGTGAAGTTTATCGAGCTTACCGGTATTCCGCAACGGACTACGATTTCGGCCGTTTGGCGCAAGGACAACGATAACCCGGCCTTGGGGGATTTTGTGGAGTTGTTGTGATTGTAGCGTGTAAGGGCGAGGCTTGCTTTCGCTTCTACTCTCCACAAATATTAACCTGACTCGGGAGTCTCTTGAATGCAGTCAACATTACCGCAAAATATACTTAGCCACTACCTTCCCTCCTGCCCTGACGACGAGTTCCATCCCGTTAGCCGGCGGCAGCGCGGGCAGCTGAATTTCTTCGACGTAGGGCCCCGGTCCCCGCACGGCAAGTTTCTTCTGCCAGAGGAGGTTCTTACCTGCATCAACGACGATGATCTGGGGCTGACCGTTGACCGGCATTTTGAAGCCTACTCGAACGACGCCCTGGGCATCGCGCTGAAGAACGGTCGGAGTGGGTGGTTCAATACTCTGCATTGTTGGAGAAGGATCAGTAAGCAGGCTACCGGATCTGGTGTTGGAGGCCGGAGATTGCTCCCGGCGGTCAATACGCAGCACTTCTCCCGTACTCTGTGGGTTCCAGTAGACGATACCGGGCGGCGTTTGGAAGCGGGCCAGCGGATTGACCTCGGCTACGGTACCGGAGGAGCGGTCGATGTCTACCGTTCTGACTTGCATCTGCGTGGCGTCGAGCCAAATCCATTTGAACTGGTTGAAGCGGCCGCTGGCGCGGGTCCAGGGTTTGTTGTCGTTGTTTGCGCGGAGGGGGGCACCCCAGCAGCCCTCGCCGACGTAAACCGTTCCGCGCTTATCATCGCGGATGAAGCCTTCGCTTGATCCCGGCGCTCGGCTGGGGCGAATGGGCCAGGTCTGCTTCACCGTATGTGCGTCGGATTCCACTACGAGGTCTACGCCGTAACGGGTAAACTGGGTGGCCCATAGGGTAATTAGTTCGTCGCGCTCCGGTTTAGAAGCGGTGTGCGGTCGCATGGCGTGGTGGTACTGGGCGATTTTCCAGGTGGCTTTGGCGCGGAAGAGGTCGTTCGTTAGCCAGTCGAGTTGGTTTCCGCCGGGCGGGAAACTGCTGTTAAGGGTATAGGTGCGCAGCAGGCCGCCGCCGAAACTGAAAGCGTAGTAGACGTCCGGGTGCGGAACGTCGAAGAGGTTGTAGATCGAAGCGTTGGCGCGCTCGTGGTTGCCGCGGGCGGGGACGATGGGCGTCATGCGGCCGTCCTGGCTGATGGTGAGTTGCCAGTCGTCGAACCAGGCTTGCCACTCGGCGGGGGTGTCGGTATTGGTCATATCTCCGCCGAAGAGTACGAAATGGGGGAGGAGTTTACTAACCAGCCGGTTACCATTCAGGGCTGCCTGGCGGTTGTTGCGGCTATCTCCTCCGGCGATGATGCTTAGTGGCTGGCTAGGGTTGTCGGGCGGCGTTTCGAAGCTCATTCGCTGGCTGAGGCCTCTTTCGTCCACTACCAGAAAGTAGTAGGTTGTTCCCGGTTGCAGACCTCCAAGCCGCACGAAAACGTTCTGCATTCCGGCATGGTTTACGCTGCGGGCTGGGTTGGCCGTTAGGCGATATGCCTTGACGTCGCGGCCGTGGTCCTGGGTATCGTAAACGACGCGGGCGCTGGTGGCTTCGTATAGTTCGAAACCGATGGTCATGTTGGTGGCTGGGTTGTCGCGCCAGGTTAGGCGGTAGCGGCGAGTGCCGGCTTCGAGGGTAAGGGAGAAAAGGAATAAGGGGAGTAGGAGCAGGGCAATCAGGCGGGGCCGAAGTTGTAAACAGGGTCGAGGGCAAACGCTTGATTGCTGGAAAGTTATGCTGCCGAAGGCCCGGAGGACTCCCTTATTTAGCGTGGCCTTCGGTTTCCATGTATTTGTTGGTATGGCAGCCATGTCCGATGTTCTGCGCTCTGAGCCCAATGCTGAAAAAACCTTCTTCTGCACCTGCGTCAGCGCCCAGAAATAACTGGACGAGAAAAAATACCGGGTGAAGGAAAAAAATAGCTGGAGCATAAGGGATAAACACTACGTAAATTAAAAATTGTAATTGACTAACAATTTTATTGAACGGAGGATTACCACGACCGTCATTATAAGGCGTAATTTCGCATTTTAATAACGAAGGTCTTCTCTTCAGGTCACCAAATTATTTTATATGAGCCGCGACACCGCCGTTTTCTCCCTCATCGAACGTGAACTTGACCGCCAGCGCAACGGCATTGAACTGATTGCATCGGAAAACTTCACTTCCCAAGCCGTGATTGATGCCACGGGCAGCTGCCTGACCAACAAATACGCCGAAGGCTACCCCGGAAAACGCTACTATGGCGGTTGCGAAGTGGTGGATGAAGTCGAGCAGCTCGCCATCGACCGGCTCTGTAAACTCTTCGGTGCCGAGTACGCCAACGTGCAGCCTCATTCGGGTGCCCAAGCCAACGCCGCCGTCTTTCTCGGCTGTCTTAACCCCGGTGATAAGACTCTCGGCTTTAGCCTCGCTCACGGCGGTCACCTGAGCCACGGCCATCCGGCCAATTTTAGCGGTAAGCACTTCGACGCCCACTTCTACGGCGTAGAGGAGGAAACTGGTCGTGTTGACATGGATAAGGTCGCCGACAAAGCCCGCGAAGTACAGCCCAAAATGATCATTTGTGGTGCCTCCGCTTACAGCCGCGACTGGGACTACAAGCGCTTTCGCGAGATCGCAGACGAAGTAGGAGCGCTTCTACTGGCTGATATCGCCCATCCCGCTGGCCTCATCGCCGCTGGCCTGCTGAACGATCCTATTCCCCATTGCCATATCGTGACTTCCACTACCCACAAGACTCTTCGCGGTCCCCGTGGCGGCCTCATCATGATGGGTAAGGATTTTGAGAACCCCTGGGGTAAGGCATTCAAAAGTGGCAAACTCTACTCTATGAGCCGTATTCTTAACGGCGCCGTATTTCCTGGTATGCAGGGTGGCCCGCTGGAGCACGTGATCGCCGCCAAGGCTGTCGCCTTTGGTGAGTCCCTCCAGCCGGAATGGAAAGCATACGGTAAACAGGTCATCAAAAATGCCCAGGCGATGGCTCAGGCCCTCGTTGATAAAGGCTACCACATCATCAGCGGTGGAACGGAGAACCATTCTATGCTCATCGACCTGAGTAATAAGGACGTGAACGGCACGCAGGCAGAAGACGCGCTGAACGCTGCTCACATTACGCTCAATAAAAACATGGTTCCTTTTGATAAGAAGACGGCCATGAACCCTTCCGGTATCCGGATTGGTACCGCCGCCATTACCACACGGGGGTTCACGGAAGCCGATTGCGTTAAGACGGTGGAGTGGATTGACCGCATCATTCGCGAGGTGGAGAACGAGGAGGTGGTTGCTGCTGTGCGGCGTGAGGTGCATGCTTTTATGCAGGACTTTCCGCTGTACGAGGTTGGTAGTGAGTACTTGGTAGAAGGTAAATAGTAGACCATAAATAATTAGCTTGAAAAAGAGCGTCTCGGCTATACTTGGCGACGGGAAGCCTAGTGCTGTCTTTCCGTTCTGCCTCAGGCGGAACGAAAATATTTTACGAACTAAGGTCGCTGAGCGTAGCCGAGACGTTTTGATTAAGCAGTAGTTATTTGTGCGTGGGTACTTACTTTTTACTCACTACAGAAAAAGCAACTATTCGAAAATAAAATGTGTTCCCTTTTAGCAGTCAAGGCCCACTTCACCGCTTGCAGCACCTTCGGGTGACCGCAAGAGGAAAGTCCGGGCAACGCAGGGCACCACGCCGGCTAACGGCCGGGGCTTTGTCTCCTGCGGGAGGCTAAGTACGGAAAGTGCCACAGAAAGCTATACCGCCTTCCTCTTTCGGGAGGGAGGTAAGGGTGAAAACGTGCGGTAAGAGCGCACGACGCTCCGTAGTAATGCGGAGAGTGGGTAAACCCCGTGGGTTGAAATACCACGCAGTATTGTTGCCTTCGGGCAGTCGTCGGCTCCGGCGATCTTTACGGGCAATGCGGGTAGGTAGATTGAGCCCGTTGGTAACGACGGGCCTCGATAAATGGTGAAGCTCTCCGTTTCGACGGAGATGACAAAACCCGGCTTATCGGAGCCTTGAACTGCATTAATGACGGCCCGGCCGGCGCTCAGGCGTTGGACCCGGGCCGTCGCCTTTTAGTAGCATTCAGCCTAAACTCTTTACGCTGAACGCTTCTCTACTCCTGCATCCTGTTCCGAAAGCTTTCAGGACCCTGATTATCTTTACCCTTCTAAAAAAACAACCAAATTGAAAAACTGGGAAGAAGACTTCGAATACCAACGCGTACGCCACTACATCCAAAAGCGTTTTGCTCGGCCGGTATTGCCGAATATGGACGCGATGCTGTTCCTTATCGGCGTGCAGGAACTTGGCCGCTGGAAGGAAGGCTTCACCAAAGAGGAAAAGCAGGACCTGATGCACATCGCGGTCTGCCGCTTGTTCGTTAACGACGGTCACTACGAGTTTGTCGGCCGCGACGATGAAGGCTGGCCGCATTACGAGTTGACTAGTAAAATCGCTCCTCAGGACCTGACCGGACAAGAGCAATTACTGAAAGCTCGGATCGTAACTTACTTCAAAGAACTCGAAGCCGAAGAAGGTCTGCTGGATTCTTGACTCGGCAACCTCCAACTCTTTCATTATCTTTGGCCACTAAGCTTTAAATAAAAAATCATACCACCATGCGCCAGCTTATCAACTTTGCTCTTTTCGCTCTAGTACTGACCGTCTTTGCCGCCTGCGGGAACAACGGAATGGGCGTCACCCTGGAAATCAAAACGAATAAGGGAGATATTACCGTCTTACTTTTTGATGAGACACCGAAGCATAAAGAAAACTTCATCAAGCTGGCCAACGAAAATTACTACGAGGGAACGCTTTTCCACCGTGTCATCAGCGACTTCATGATTCAGGGCGGAGATCCAAACAGTAAAGGCTCAGCTCCGACTGCATCTCTCGGCAGTGGCGGCCCAGGTTACCTTATCGATGCTGAGATTGGCCAGCCTCACCTGCGAGGTGCCCTTTCTGCTGCCCGAACGAACAACCCACAGAAAGCAAGTAGCGGTTCTCAGTTCTACATTGTCACCGGTGTGAAGCAGAGTGAAGCGACCATGACCCAGTTCGAAACAATGAAGGGCGTCAAGTACAGTGTAGCCCAGCGCAAAGCCTACATGGAAAATGGCGGCCGTCCTGATCTCGATATGGAATACACCGTTTTCGGTCAGGTACTCACCGGTATGGACGTTGTAGACATCATCGCCAACGTACCTAAAGGCCGGGCTGACCGGCCTACGGAAGACATCGTGATTGAAAGCGTTACCATACAATAAGCCTTCTCTTGATAGTTAAGTCATTCCCAACATAAAAAATATTCCCTTGCGTCAATTATTCGCTCTCCTCTTTCTGGCCGTACTGTTCAGTCAGTGTTCCGTACCCAAGCCTGCCTTTATGGCCAACCGGCAGATGGTCGTTGCTGCCGATACGGTGTCCTTCAAGAATATGTCCGAAAAGGCCGTTTCTTACTCCTGGGACTTCGGTAATGGAGAAAGTAGTACCGAGGCCCGCCCTGTACACCGGTATTTTCGCTCAGGCGATTATACGGTAACACTGACGGCTACCGACGAAAAGGGTAAGTCAAAATCCACCACTCAAATTATTACTGTGACTCCTCCGAAAGAATGTCTCGTTCGCATCGAGACCCCTATGGGTAATATGCTCGCACGCCTCTCTGACGCCACCCCTCAGCATCAAGATAACTTCATCAAGCTGGTAGAACAGGACTACTACAACGACCTTCTTTTCCACCGCGTAATGAACGGCTTTATGGTTCAGGGCGGTGACCCTAATAGCCGTGGAGCGGATGCTAACGCGCGCCTCGGATCCGGTGGTCCCGGCTATCAGGTTCCTGCTGAATTTGTGGACAGTCTGGCGCACGTGAAAGGCGCCTTAGCTGCTGCTCGGACAAACAACTCGCAAAAAGCAAGTAGTGGCTCTCAGTTTTACATCGTCCACGGGCGTAGCGTTACCGGCGCAGAGCTGAACAAGCAGGAATCTAATACGGGCGTTCGCTACCCTAGTGAGGTTCGTGAGAAGTACTTGGAAACGGGCGGTGCACCGTTTCTCGATCAGGGCTACACCGTCTTCGGTCAGGTGATCGAAGGGCTCGACGTGATCGATAAGATCGCAGCTACCAAGACTCGCCCCGGTGACCGACCGGTGGAGGATATTTGGATGAAGATTACTCTCGTCAGGTAGAGCTCGGACAACTACGCCTTTTAACCGCTATCTAGGGTTACAGACTTTTACTTTCACACTTAGAGATTATGAATCAAAAGGGAATACTCGGAATCGATATTGGTGGAACGGGCATTAAAGGAGCTATTGTGGACGTAAAAAAAGGCGTTCTTCTTACGGAACGTATTCGACTGCAGACGCCCCAGCCCGCTACCCCGAAGTCCGTAGCGGCAACCGTGGAGGAGTTGATCGATGAGCTAAAGTATAAAGGTCCGGTAGGCGTCGGCTTTCCCGCCACAGTGCGCCGTGGTGTAGCCGTTAGCGCTGCTAACATTGACGAGAGCTGGATCGGGACGAACATCGAGAAAACGCTGGGAAAAAAGACGGGACTGCCCTTCTTCGCCCTCAACGACGCCGATGCTGCCGGTATCGCCACCATGAGCTTTGGTGCAGGCCGGGAATTTGCGAAAGACGGTGTGGTAGTGATGATCACCATCGGGACAGGCCTCGGAGGCGCCCTCTTCGTAGATGGTGAGCTGATGCCGAACCTGGAGATCGGACAGATTTTTCTTAAAAACCAGAAGGTCGTAGCGGAAAAATTTATCTCCAACAAGGTCCGTAAGGACACCGATATGAGTTGGCCTGAATTTGGCAAGAAACTCAATAAGTTTCTCTCTCATGTGGATGCGGTGCTGAACCCCGATCTAATCATTTTGGGCGGTGGAGCCAGTAAAAACTTCGCCGATTACAAGAAATTCCTTAAGACCAATGCAGAGGTGAGAGCGGCTACGTTGGCGAACGCTGCTGGTACGGTTGGCGCGGCTGTTTATGCGTCTAAGCGCCAGTAAGCAGAGTATTTAAGTACGCGAACGAAAGAAGCTCCTGCTAAACCGGTGCATCTCGACTCCGTCTAGCTACCAATCATGTTATCTTACCATTCTGCCTCAGGCAGGATGGTACCCGGCGGTCGGTTTTCGAGCGAAGCTGAGGCGCTCTTGTTTTGCGCTGGTTATCTTTGGACTACTACTTAATTTTCAACCTTCCTCCACTTCAAAGTCTCCAAAGTCACTAAGCGCCACCAGCCCTAAAAAGGTAAGCAGCCCGTTAAAGGCAAGGATCAGGAAGCCGAACTCAAAGCCCAGTAACCACTCTGCGGAATAGGCATCTACGATCATCGAAATGATGGGCGCGGTAAGGCAAACCAACAGCAAGGTGGGAATCCGGACATTACCCAAAAACGTAACTTCCCGAACCCGCAGACGCGTAAACAGCCCGAAGGCAAACAGTCCCAAGAGCGGGCCGTAAGTGTAGCCAGCAGCTTTGAAAAGACTATTGATGACCGCTCGGTCTCCGATGCTCTTGAAGGCGATGATGACCACGAAAAGGAGTACTGAGAAACCGATATGGACGTAGAGCCGGCGCTTCCGGTCTTCAGCCAATGCTGTGACACCTTTTGCCTCAACGGTTGGCTCGTTCATGCCAAGAAAGTCTACGCAGAAGGAGGTTGTCAGGGCCGTCAGCGCACTATCAGCGCTTGAGTAAGCCGCAGCGACGAGGCCAAGGATGAAGACGACGCCAGCACCCGCAGGTAGGTGCCGCAAAGCAATACTCGGATACAGCTGGTCCGACGCTTCAGGAATTTCCAGCCCCACGCTGGTAGCGTAGATGTAAAGTAGCGCACCGAGGGAAAGGAATAGTAAGTTGGCAAAAATGAGGACGATGCTGAAAGCCGCCATGTTTTTCTGGGCATCCCGAAAATTGGGCATGCTCAGGTTTTTCTGCATCATGTCCTGATCCAGGCCGGTCATCACGATGGTAATTAACGCTCCGCTAAGGAACTGCTTGAAGAAATTGTTCGGGTCCGCCCAGCCTCCCTCGAAGTAGAACATCTGGCTGTAGTCGCTGTTGCTGATCAATTCTACCATTCCTGATAGGTCGGTTTCAAGCGCCTGGCCAATGTAATACACCGTGAGGCCAGCAGCCAGTAGCATGCAGACCGTCTGCAGCGTATCGGTATAAACGATAGTTTTGATGCCACCACGGAAGGTGTAGAGCCAAATCAATAGGATGGTGATGGCCACAGTTGCCGCAAAGGGCACGTTCAGTGGCCCGGTAACGAACTCCTGTAGAACAATCGCCACCAGAAAGAGCCGGAAGGAGGCACCAATGACCCGCGAGAGGAGGAAGTAAAAAGCTCCGACCTTATAGGCATGTGGACCAATCCGTTGTTTTAGGTACTCGTAAATGCTGGTAAGCCCGAGTTTATAGTACAGCGGCAACAACACGACAGCGATAAAGACATACCCTAGCAGATAACCGAGTACCACCTGCATATAACTAAAGGCTTGGTTCGTCCCGCCAGCACCAACGGCACCCGGCACGCTAATGAACGTTACGCCCGAAAGACTGGCCCCAACCATACCTAAAGCCACCAGTGGCCACGGAGATTTTCTGCCCGCCAGAAAGAAAGACTCGTTCTCATTTCCGCTGCCGCGGCTGGTGAGAAAGGAGATCACGATCAGCACCGCGAAATACACGGCAATGATACCAACTATGGCGATTGGTGAGAGGGATGCATTCATAGACTGAGCGCAATATAGTACCGTAGTTTGGTAGTAGTGTAGTTACTGTCGTAAACTCACAAGCGTACCACTTGCACGAGTTCTCTTTTATAAAGTAAAAATGGCGCTCATAAGGGCGAAGTCGCACGAGCGAAACGAGCATCCTCATAATGGTAGGCGGTAGCGATTACATACGACCGAACTACACTACTACTGACTAAGTTCCGCCCAAAGGGGCCTGTGGTCAGAATATCCGGTGTCAAACCGTTCTACTTTTCGAATAGTCAAGCTCGTGTCCACCAGAAGAAAATCAATCCGTAGCCCGGGTAACGGGCCGGTGAAGGTAGTGCCCATACCGAAGCCTTTTTCTACCCACGCGTCCCGCAAGCGGGGTGTCAGGATGCGCTGGTAGGTGTAGGAGGAAGGGACGTCGTTAAAGTCTCCACCAACGATAACCGGGTGCGGACTTTCACGCACGTAACGCCGGATTTTCTCCGCCTGGCTGGCCCGGATAGCCGCAGAAGCACCGTAACTGCGTAGCATTGACTCCGCTCGATCTATTTCTCCCTTCACGTCGCTGTCCGTGCCTAATTCTCCAGCCATTTTACTGATACGATTGGATTGGAGGTGGGCATTAATGATACGGATCGTACCAAGCTTGGTTTCCACATCGGTTACTAGAAAGCCATTGAAACTGTGTCGGCTAGAAAATTCATCCGCAATGAAGGTCGGACTGTTAGCGTAGGTTGCTATCATTTTTCGCTCGGGCTGGTGTTTTTTTTCGAGCCCGGAGGTTGCTTCGATTTCGCCTAAGTACTGAACTTTGTCTCGGTCTTGTAGGGTCTCCTGCAGTAGTAGCGCGTCAGGGTTGCGATTTTGTAGAAATCTGAAGGAAAATTCCTTGGTAACCGACTTTCGTGTACCGTCTCTAAGCCCACGTATGTTCGCCGTAATGACAGTAATGGTTGCGTCACTATGAGCGCCCGACGTACCTAAGCCAAAGGAAAAAAGCCGGGTGGATATTGGTAGGGCAGCAGCTAGAACGAGGCACGGAAAAATTAAGGCTTTGTGCCACTTACTGTAAAAGCACCACAGGACGAAAATAATAGTGAGCACAAGCAGGCCTGGCAGCAGTAATGCGATAATAGATGGTGGCCACCAGACGTCAGGGGGGAGGAAGCGGGCCAACAACCCGGCTCCGGCAACGGCGGCCAGAAGGTTACCTGCCAGGGATAGTAGCTTACGGACCAAAGCGCTTTACTTCTGGTTAGATGCACGGAAAAGGAAGTCCCTTTCTTTCTTTGTCAGGCTGTTGTAGCCGCGCTCTTTGATCTTATCCAATATTGCGTCAAGTTCTTCTTGGTGGGTCATTTCGGGCTGGTTCCCACCGTCTGATGTCGGTTCCCCTTTAGGTGCACTACCGCCAACTTTGGTCATAAACGACGGCCGCTTTTTCGGGCCAGCTGTTTCCTTCACTGAGCGGCCACTGCGGTAAGCAGCATGCGGACCGCGTTGCTGTTTATGTTCCTGACTTGGGGCCAAGAGATTGTTCCACTTGTTTTGTAACCAAGCCAGAAAGTTCTGCAAAGACTGCGTGAGGTCCGTTCCCTGGCGCAGGTAAAAGGAGAAAAGGACGCCCATAATAATGCCGCCGATGTGCGCAAAAGTTCCGCCGATATTGTTCAGATTTCCGAGTCCGATAATTTGTACCATTACCGCGAAAAATACGATGTATTTCAGTCGGATATTGCCGAGAAAGAACAACCGGATTGAATAATCGGGGGCAAAAATACCAGTAGCGGTAAGGATGCAAAATACCGCACCACTGGCGCCGATAATGAAACTTCCTCCTGCCCCGAAGTTTCCGACGTTGAAAGCAATAAAATAAGCGAGGAAACCGGCGGCTCCTCCCATTAGGTAGAGTGGCAGTACCCTGCGGTCTCCCAGCAGATCACCGAAAATGCGACCGAACCAAAAGAGATACAACATATTCCACAGCAGGTGGAAAAAGCCCTCATGAAGGAACATATAGGTGACCAACGTCCAGGGCCGCGTGAGCATGTGCCACCAGTCACTGGAACCAGAAAACCATTGCACCAGCGTACGGAAGGCAGAGCTTTCTGTATGGCCGGCTGCGACGGAAAAAACCATCCAAAGTATGTTCACCACCAGGAACACGGCTACGTTAACAATAATGATCTTGTTGATCATATTGCCAAAGCTGAATTCGCGGCGGACGTCGTCCCAAATTGATTGTAGCATTAATCTAGCGGTTGCGCTATTACAAAAGATTTTGCGCAAGAATAGTTGCGTTGGGTAGGAAGGAAATTTGCAAGTTGCATATTTTTATGTGCGCGGCCGCAGGTACAAGGGGAGTTTAATGGGCAAGATATGGGCCGAAAAAGTAGGACTCACTTCTTTCGCAACCGCCGCAATACCGCTATATCCTTAAATGCCGTCCGCGCCTCCTGGGCGGGATAACCAAAGTACTCCTTCCCGCCCTCGAGGCTCTTCGAAACGCCGCTCTTCGCCAAGATAATCGTACGGTCACCAATGGTAAGGTTTTGCGCAATACCAACCTGCCCTTGAAATACGCACCAGTCTCCCACCGTCGTATTGCCAGCAATGCCAACCTGAGCGGCAATGATGCAGTGCTCGCCGATGCGACAATCGTGGCCAATCTGTACCTGCGCGTCCAGCTTCGTCCCTCGTCCGATGGTCGTCACCGAAGAAACGCCACGGGCAATTATACAATTGGCCCCCACCTCAGCATCGCTGCATAGTAAAACACTGCCGCCACTTCGCCAAGGGATGTAGCCTTCTGCTGTTTTTTTGAAGTAAAAGGCTTCTTCACCGATTATTGCGCCAGCCCCGACGATCACATTGTCTTCAAGTACCACGCCCTCACCGATCACGGCATTAGGGTTGATCCGACAGTTCGTTCCGATTACCGCGCCCGGGCCAACGATCGCTCCGGTGGCAACCCATGTACCTGCCCCGATCGTAGCTGATGGGTCTACCTTGTCTGACCACCGCTGCTCGGGCCGCTCTGCCAGTACTAGTCCGTTGTATGCTTTGAACGGCTCTTTCACGACAATAAGCGCTTTCCCCGGTGGGCACTGCCGTACCTGATCAATCAGGATCACCGTGGCGGCGGATTTGAGGGCTACGTCGTAATATTTGTGGAAGTCTACGAAAGTCAGGTCGCCCTGTTCCACACGATGGATTTCGTTGAGGCCAGTTATGTCCAGCTCACCATCTCCAATTAGGGTGGCGTTTAGCTGGGTGGCTAATTGGGCTGCGGTGGTTGCTTGGTTTAGGCGCATAGGATGTGTCATTTTCAATTAGGCACAGCTTTAGCTGCTGCCTAAAATTCAATCAGTAATAACTCCCTTTAACTGAAATTTATAATAAGAAACGCCGGCGCCGAAAACCCAGCCTTCTTTATCGTCCTTAAGTTTTACCTTAACCCACGGGGCGGTGGGGGAGATCTCTCCGAGATCGATGGTGTAAAGTGAGTCCGTTATTTCGCCAGTAAAAATCACTTCCTCGTACAGGCCGAGGCGCGCGATTTTATTATTCTTAATGCTGGGGCCGGTACGGACGTTGAGCCCGTTTATGGTGGAGTACAGCAGCGTAACCTTCTGGATTACTACGTCTGTAGTAGGAAAGCGGACAATGCTGTCTCCTGGTAACGGTTGAGTGCGGGCACGCAGCAGGGCTTCGGCACGGGCTTCGGCCTCAACGTTGATCTGGGTTTGAATCTGGCGTTCTTGCTCGGCACGGCGCATCGTATCGATGTAGGTTTCGCGCGCTTCACGCTCGGCGATCATGGCGTAGTCTCCGTCGTCCCGGCTACACTGCTGCATCGCCCAAATCAGGAAGATCAAGGTAAGCAGTGACATGATGATGAAGGGGACGAGGCGGGCGTTGTTCGTCTTTTTTGTGGCCATTTGGTTTCGGGGTAGTTTATGGAGCAAAGATAGCTACCATACGATCAAGGCGGAGGCTCTACCTTTGACCCTGTAGGGATGCAATCATAGTCGCCTGGGACGTAGTAAGAGGCGATGGCTTCAAGCTGAGTTCGGAGCTACAAATTTTTAATAAGCGATTTTATGCTGGAACGCGAAGTATTACATCCACCTCAAAGCGATTATTTCGTTCATAAACGCGTTCTTTACCTTGCAAACCAATACCAAGCAAAAATGAATAACAAGTCATTAACGATAGTCGCCATCCTTTTGGGCATCCTTTTTCTTGGCTCTCTGGCCTGGGGCATCAGTCGCAACAGCGCCGCCGGAGACCTGACGGTGCAGAACGAAGAGATCACCGCGGAAGCCGAGCAACTTACCATCTTACGAGCCAAGCTCGAAGCGGAAGTGGATAGCCTCGGCACGGCTTACGAATCGGCGGTGGCAGACAAGGAAAGCCTGCAGGGCCAACTGACCGAAGCCCAGGTAACAGCCAAAGCCGCGCTCTACGACATGCGTAAGGCCCAAAAATCGCGCAAGAACGACAACGACGTGGCCTATAAAATGCGCCTTGAGATTGAGGACCTCATCAACGCCCGCGCCAACCTGGAAACCCGCCTGGCCGAGGTAGAGCAGGAACTCACTACCCTCCGCAAAGAGAACGTAACTCTACGTGAGGACTTATCCTCCACCAAAACCGAAGCCTACAACTACGCCAAGAAAAGCGAGAACTTGGAAACCATGACCAAGAGCATGGAAAAGCAGATTACCGCAATGACTCTCGGGTCCTTTAAGGCAACGGCCATTCAGGTAGATATGTATCGAGGCAATAAAGGAACCAAAGTAACCGCCGACGCCAGCCGCGTGAAGCGTATGGCTGTAAGTTTTGACCTGACCAATGTACCCGACAAGTACCTCGGCGTTCGCCCTCTTTACCTGGTGCTGTCTGACCAGTCCGGCACGCCGGTCATATCCGAAAACCCCGTTCGAGCCAAGGCAATCGTCAACGGAGTAGGCATGGATATTATCGCCCTTGAGGGCCGCGATGTGAACGTCGAAAAGAACCAGCGCATCAGTTTCACTCACGATCTGGACGTTAAACTTGCCGCTGGGGCCTACCGCGCGCAATTGTTTACTGATGTTGGGCTGTTGGGTGCTGCCAGCGTTAACCTTCGCTAGTAGTTAGAAACTAGAGAACTAGAAACTAGTGGTCTGTCAATCTTCTGGCCCTTAGTTCCTAATTCTCTAGCTTCCAGCTCCCTAGTTTCTAGCGCTCTAGTTTCTAGTTTCTATCTTTGCCCCCCGCCGATAAAAAACCACGGATAACATGGTATTTCTAGAATTTGAGCGTGCCCTTGAGGAGCTCTACGACAAGCTGGAGAAAGTTCGCGAAGTAGCGGAAGACGGAGTGGTGGACATGACGGAAACCATCCAGGACTTGGAGGCCCGCATTAAGCAGACCCGCAAAGACATTTACGCTAACCTTACCGGTTGGCAGCGGGTACAACTCAGCCGGCATCCGGAACGGCCTTACACCTTGTTTTACGTCGAACAGATGTGCCGCAAGTTCGTCGAACTACACGGAGACCGCTACTATGGTGATGATAAAGCCATCGTTGGAGGTGTTGGTAATATGGACGGGCAGACTGTCGTTATTATCGGCCACCAAAAGGGTGTCAACACCAAGATGCGGCAGTACCGTAACTTTGGGATGGCTAACCCCGAAGGTTACCGAAAGGCGCTGCGCCTAATGAAGATGGCCGAGCGTTTCAACTTCCCCGTCGTTTGCCTTATCGACACCCCCGGTGCCTATCCAGGCATTGAGGCCGAAGAGCGCGGCCAGGCAGAAGCCATCGCCCGGAACCTGTTCGAAATGGCTCAGCTGCGCGTACCGATCGTCTGTGCTGTTATTGGTGAAGGCGCTTCCGGCGGTGCCATTGGCATCGGTTTGGGCGACCACGTGATGATGCTGGAGAATACCTGGTACTCCGTCATCAGCCCCGAAAGCTGTAGCTCTATCCTTTGGCGAAGTTGGGACTACAAAGAGCAAGCCGCCGACGCGCTTAAACTGACCGCGGAAGACATGCTTGGTTTCGGCATCATTGAAGAGATCGTTAAGGAGCCACAGGGCGGCGCACACTCGGCTCCTAAAGAAATGGCTAAAAGCCTGAAAAAGCAGCTGAAAAAAGCCATTTCCGCTCTCCAGGCTAAAGACATAGACACGGTCATTGAAGAGCGAATCAAAAAATATTCAGAGATCGGCCGGGTAGAAAGAGTCAAGTAATGATTTTTACTTCCTACATAAAAGACCTATTTTTTAACCGTCGTCTCTTCGAGGAGGCAAAAAAAATCGGTGGTGGAAATCCGGAGAAGGCCATTCATCCGTCTACGGCTAAAGAGATCACGGTTCTTTTTCTCGCCGATTCGGCCGAAGACCGGAAAATAGTGGACAAATGGCGTGATGCGAATGCGAAAACTGACCGTAAGATCAAGGTTGTCGGCTACTTTGAGCACGAGGTAGGTTCCACCAGTTTTGATTTTACCATCGTCTCCATAACAGATCTCAACTGGTACGGTGTGCCTCGCAGCAAAGAGGTAACTCGTTTCCAGGAGGAATCCACCGAATTATTACTGCGCCTTGGTCCTCCCGGGCACAAGGTTCTCGACTTCCTGGCGGCCACCCAACCTGCCGGCCTTAAGGTAGGACCCTTTACCCCAGATTCCCATCATCCATATCAATTGCAGTATGATGCCCGAAACAGCCTGAAATTAAAGGACCAATTCGAGGCCATCACGCAAATTTTTAGCTTTACGAATGCTCACTAATCTTCCCCAATTCAGCGGTACGGGCGTTGCGCTTATCACTCCATTTTCGGCTGATCTATCTATTGATTACCCGGCTCTTGGCGGCATCATCGACTACGTCATTGCGGGTGGTGTGGACTACGTCGTCTGCTTGGGCACCACCGGAGAGGCGATTACGTTGAGTTCGCAAGAATGCCGTGATATTCTGGACTTCACGATCCGCCACGTCGACGGGCGGGTGCCAATCGTGGCCGGCTTCTTCGGTGGAAACTATACTGAAAAGCTGGAGGAGCGGATCAAAGAATACAATTTTGACGGTGTGGCTGGCATCATGTCCAGCAGCCCGGCTTACAGTAAGCCGCCGCAATCTGGCATCTACCAGCACTTTATGCGGGTGGCCGACGTGAGTCCGTTACCAGTGATCATTTACAACGTTCCCGGCCGGACCAGCAGTAATGTTTTGCCGGAGACCGTACTCAAACTCGCTGAGAACCATCAAAATTTCGCGGCGGTGAAGGAAGCCAGTGGTAAGATTGGGCAATCGGTGGAGATCCTGAAGCATTGCCATAAAGACTTTGGAGTTCTTTCCGGAGACGACCCGATTACTGCGCCCATCATTGCTATGGGAGGTCATGGGGGCATCAGTGTAATCGCTAACGCGCTGCCGGCTCACTTCAGCGGTATGGTCAACGCCGCGCTGGCCAGCGATTTCCCGCGTGCGCGCGCGCTCAATTTCGATATGCTGGAAGTGCATCCACTACTTTACGTGGAGGGCAATCCCGTCGGTATCAAAGCGGCCGTTTCTATGCTTGGCCTTTGCCGTAATTACCTGCGGGTTCCGCTCGTTCCCCTTTCGGAGCCGCATCGGGAGCGGTTGCGGAAGTTGCTTAGCCGGGTACCTGACGTCAAGGTGTAGATCATTAGGCGCGGACGCGGGATGCAAGGAACGTTTTATAGGTTGTGGACGAGCATAATCACGGCCTAGAAGGCCTCGACAGGGATAACGTCCGTCCCTAATTTCGTGAACCCCCATTTTGCACCTGCGTTCTCGCCACCATAAATCAACATTACCTATGCGCGCTCTGAAAATTACTAGCATTCTCCTGCTCATTCTGGTTTTGATTCCGGTCATCGCCGTTTCCTTCTTCGGTGGGCCAATCGCCAAGGCAGTGGTAAACTCCCTGAACAACCGGCTACAGACGGAAATCAAGGTAGCCAGCTACGACGTCTCTTTCTGGGCCAACTTTCCCAGCCTCTCTGTAGACCTGACCGACGTAACCGTAGCCGGTAGCGATGGTAGCGACCTACTGATGGCCGAACAACTGAGTTGCCTGCTCGATCTCGGCAGCCTCTTCGGTAAAATCCGCGTGGAGGAGATCGTCGTCTCCGAGGGCAGCCTAAACCTGATCGTAGACGTGGACGGCAACACCAACTACCAGCTCACCGGCTATACCCCAATCGGTGAGGAAGTTCCGGTTGATCCTGACGCTAAGGTCACCGAGTTCGCCATCGTGGACGCCCGCTTCAAAGGCATGGAGATCAGCTACCGCGACGCCCAGCTTCAGGTATACCTCAACGGTAACATTGACCAACTGAGTTTCAGTGGATATTTCGGCGCCGACGAATACATAATGGCTACCGAAGGCCTCCTCAATATTTACCACCTAGAACAAGAAGGTACCCGCTACCTCAACGAAACGCAGATGAGCCTGAAAGCTCAAACCAGAGTGGATAACGTAAAAGGCTCTTATACTTTCGCGCCCCTGAAGGTGGAAACAGGTGATCTTGAGTTCAGTATCGTTGGCGATTTGACGCCTACCGAGGATGGGCTAATGACGGACCTTCGCGTTGAAAGCCAATCTGGTAGCCTTGAAGACGTAATCGACTTGATACCACCCGCTCACGTCGGCAACCTCGGCGAACTGGAAGCCAGTGGTGAACTAGAATTAACCGGCAGCCTGAACGGAGAATGGACGGTAAGAAAATACCCGAAGATGGACGGCCAGCTGCTGTTCACCAACGGCCGCGTCGGTAGCCCACGTACGAACGTTGGAGCCAAAGACCTTAATCTCCGCGCCCGCTTCGTATACCTCGATGGGCCAACTGGCGGTGTGCAATCCTTCGCCATCGAGGAGCTCACAGGTTTGTTTCGGGGCGAGCCTTTTTCCATGCGTCTTAGCATGGAAGATTTGGATAACCCGAAGATCGAACTCTCTGCCAACGGCTCTTTCCCGTTGGGGAGCCTTCCCGCCATCATCGGTGAAGGGCCTCTAACGGAAGGCGAAGGTTTTATGCGCATCAAAGACCTTCGCGTAGCCGGCCGCTACGAAGACATGCTTCGCCCCCGCCGTATGGGTAGGGTAAAAGCAGGTGGCACTATCACTTTTGAAAACGGAGAACTAACCCTAAACGAAAACAAACTTCGCTTCCCCTCTGGCACCCTCCAACTTAGGAACAATGAGATGGAACTAACCGACTTTGTTTTTGAAGGCCCGGGTACCGAAATCAGTTTCACCGGAAAGGCCACCAACCTCATCCCCGTGCTCTTCGCCGATAGCCTTAACACTAACGATGCCGAACTGATCTTCGACGCTCGCGTGACCGGAGAATCGTTCGATATCGACGAGCTGATCAAACTCGGAGGCCCGACCGAGGCCGAAGAAGAACAAGCCGCCGCCGAAGGGAAAACGGACAGCCTTCTCGCCAAATCCGTCGCCCGCCGCGCCCAGATCACCGATCTCCTCCGCGGCCGTTTCGATGCGGTGGTGCAGGAATGGAACTACGAAAATATAGAAGGCGAAAACTTCCGGGGCCAACTGATCTTCGAACCCCGGCGGCTCGACGTGACCGGTATCACCGACGCGATGGAAGGCCGACTGGAGATAGACGGAGAAGTTTACTTTCAAGACTTACTCCGCGTGGAAGGCCGGGTGAAGGCCATTAGCATCGACGCCGAGGAGTTCTTTAGACAAAGCGAAAATTTTGGACAGGAGGTGCTTACCGATAACAACATTGAGGGCAAGATGGACGCCAGTTTGTGGATCCAGGCTTACTTCACGCTAGAGAACGAAATGGATTATGAGAAGCTGCACGTCCTCGCTGGCGTAGACATTTCTAACGGAGAGTTACACGACTTCCCGATGCTCGAAAGCTTCGCCTTCGCCCTCAAAGCTGGAGACCTGGAGCGCGTCCGTTTCACCCGTTTGCGTAATTTCTTTGAGATCGTGGACGAGACCATCTACATCCCCCGGATGTTCATCCAGTCCAGCGCCGCCAATCTGGAAATCAGCGGCAGTCATACTTTTAATCAGTACCTCGACTATTTCATCAAGGTAAACGCTGGCCAAGCGATCAAAAACAAGATCAGTAAGCACAACGATGGGCTGGAAATCCTTCCGGCAAGCCGCAACGGGTTCTTTAACCTTTACTACACGGTGGAAGGGCCGCTGGAAACCTTTGCAGTAGAAAGTGATAAACGGGCCGTTAAGAACGACTTTTCGCGGAGTGAATACCGGAAAGAGCGGGTGCGTAAGCAGTTGGAGGAGTTGTTTGCTGAGCCTATTGAGTTGTTGGAGGCCGCCGCGGATACTGCCGATGAAGTGGGGAGTGAGTAGATTTAGTCTATGAGACTTTCATCCATAAACGGCTCACATATTTCCCATGCTTTTTCCGTAGCCCCTGCTGCTGCTTCTAGTTTTGCTGCCGAGGAATAGAGCTCTTGGGCCAGTTGGTGGCGTTCACTTCCAGTATCGGCGTCGGCGTCTTTGGCTATTTTTTGGCTGAGTGCCGACAGGAATTCGGATAGGGCGTCGTAGCGCAGGTCTCCCAGTGCTTCGGCGAGCGTTGTCCAGTCTTTTCCGTAATGGGGTATTTTGTCGTCGTGGATCATAAGATATTTCGAACAGTTTCGAGCAACTCTTCTTGCTTTTCCTCACCTGCGATCAGGTAAATCGGGACGATAACGGTGTTCCCATCCTTAAGCGTAACCTTGAGGTCGCGCACGTTGGGCTGGTCAACACTAGCGATATCAGCAAGAAGGATGGTTTCTTCGTCGGCCTTTTGGGTTAGGCTCCAGCGGAGGTGGGTCTCGTCGATGCGAGCGTAACGGTCCGTAGCGCTGCGACTGGCGTGCTTGTGGCGGTAACCAATGTAGGCCAGTAATGCCCCGACGATGAGGTAGGCGACGCCGAGACCGAAGTGCCAGTAGCTGTTTTCGCTGTCTGCGGCGTACCAATCGGTGAAGTAGAGAAACCACTGCTGGCCGGCGGCTAACAGGAGCAGGAAAGCCCCTAGGAAGAGTAAGAAATGTACCCACCGGTCTCTCGGTTCGGCGTGGTCTTCGGAATGGTAGGTGTAGCGTAGTTTCATTTATTGGGGGTAATATACGTGGTTTTTTTCTCCGGTGAATATTTTGTCTTCTGCTTCTGCTTCGCCTGCGTCAAATGTTCACCGGAGAAGAAAATCACGTATCTAG
>JAPKCQ010000465.1 GCA_026421165.1 Lewinella sp.
ATTAAAATCAAATCAGTTATGCGCTACCTAATCTTTTGCCTGCTTCTTCTGGCGGCACCTACCCTCTCCGCTCAGGATTTTGTCGATGTCGACAAATCTCCGCTCGACGCGGCTTACTATCCTACCCGTGCTGCTTTCCGCGCTTTCGCGAAGACCGATAGTGCCGCTGTGGCGATGGAGCCAAAAATCAAGGTACTTTACAGCCGCCCGTTCAAAAAAGGCCGTGAAGTCTGGGGTGGAGACCTGGCTCCTTATGGTGAGCCCTACCGCCTCGGTGCCAACGAAACCACGGAGATCACCTTTTTCACTCCCGTTAAAATCGGTGACCACGTAGTGCCTGCCGGTAGCTACACGATGGGCGCCATCCCTGACGCCGACAGCTGGAAGGTTTTCTTCAGCCTCGACCTGGACGGCTGGGGCGTGTACGCCTACAAGCCAGAGCACAGTGTTGCTACCATTACCGTGCCTACCGCCAAGGTGGAGGATGTTATTGAGAATTTTTCTGTCTCGCTTTATGAACCTACTCCCGGTACCGTTCATTTGAAGATGGGATGGGACACTACTGTTGTAGAAATTCCCATCGAATTACTAAAGTAGTGAACCGTTGAGTTAATGAGTCACTCCAACTCTCCAACTCACTCCTTATCTTTGCCTGACCAAATTAAATCAATCATGCCTACCACCGCCATCACTAAGGAAAAGACCTTCACCACCAAGTCCGACTTCCACCAATCCAGCAGCCCGGACCGCTTTCAGAACCACGACTACTTCGGCGTCGATGAGCTGCTGACGGACGAACATAAAATGGCCCGCGATGCCGTCCGTGACTGGGTCAAAGCCGAAGTGTCTCCCATCATCGACGATGCGGCGATGCGCGGCGTTTGCCCTACGCACTTGTTTAAAGGACTTGCCAATATTGGCGCATTCGGTCCGTCGCTCCCCGTTAAGTACGGCGGTGGCGGAATGGATGAGATTGCTTACGGCATCATCATGCAGGAGTTGGAACGGTGTGATTCCGGCCTGCGCTCCATGGCGTCCGTACAGGGCAGCCTGGTAATGTACCCGATCTATAAGTACGCCACCGAAGAGACGAAGATGAAGTACCTGCCCAAGCTTGGCGCCGGTGAGTTCATCGGTTGTTTCGGCCTTACGGAGCCCGACTCTGGTTCTGACCCGAGTAGCATGATCACCAACATCAAGGATGCGGGCGATCACTACATCCTGAACGGTGCTAAGATGTGGATCACGAACAGCCCCGTGGCCGACGTGGCCGTTGTTTGGGCCAAGGACGAAGATGGTAAGATCCGCGGCATGGTCGTAGAGAGCCAGTGGGAAGGCTTCAGCGCTCCCGAGATCAAAGGTAAGTGGAGCCTCCGCGCGTCCGTTACCGGCGAGCTGGTGTTCGACAACGTTAAGGTGCCGAAGGAGAACGTCTTCCCCGACATCAAGAGCCTCCGTGGTCCGTTGAGCTGCCTCAGCAAAGCCCGCTACGGCATCGCTTGGGGCGCCATCGGTGCAGCACTCGACTGCTACGATTCTGCCCTGCGCTACAGCCAGGAGCGCATCCAGTTCGGTAAGCCGATCGGTCAGTTCCAGCTCACGCAGAAAAAACTGGCGGAGATGATCACCGAAATCACCAAAGCACAACTCTTAGCTTGGCGGCTCGGCACCCTGGCCAACCGTGGCGAGGCGAGCCCGGCTCAGATCAGCATGGGTAAGCGCAACAACGTGATGATGGCCCTGGAGGTCGCCCGCGAGGCGCGGCAGATTCACGGTGGTATGGGCATTACGTCCGAATACCCGATTATGCGCCACATGGCCAACCTAGAATCCGTGGTTACCTACGAGGGTACGCACGATATCCACCTGTTGATTACGGGCATGGATGTTACTGGATTTAATGGGTTTGCTTAGGCATAACACAATAATCTAAATTAAAAACGCTGCCAGCCCTTGGGTTGGTGGCGTTTTTTTTTGCCGAAGGAAGTCTAAAACAAGGTGCTATACTACTGTCGAGCACATGAGGTAAAAACGTAGTGGCAAACGTGGCCCAGTACGGACGACCGCGAGGGATCGCCCCTACTGGCCTCGCTTGAGAAGGGCCGATTTCGCTTCGCGAGCACAAAATCACCTCATGTGACCGACGATAGTACAGCTCATGA
>JAPKCQ010000162.1 GCA_026421165.1 Lewinella sp.
AGCGATGTGCCCGAATAATTCCAGGTTTTGACGACAGCAAATGGTAATGAAGTAGGCGTTTGCCTGGCGGTAGTCATAGCCGTTTAGGCGGAGTCGTTTACGTGAAATCATGACAGTGAAAGAGGTGTTAGTACGTAATTTGCAATTTTAACTGTAAAAAAACAAAACGTAGGTTGTTTGAGGCGTACTTCCATAATTGAACGAGCTATCCACTAGGTAAAGGCCGGAACATGAACTACATCTATAACGAACGGTCCCCCGAAGGGCCCGACGCGATGAACTTCATGGTCGAAACATGCGTCGACGGCCTATTCCAACTAGGTTGCGACTTCAACCTGTGGATATTTGAAGATGACCTGATCGTTGAAGAGAAGGGGGGATTATGCTACCGAGATGTTGCCCACTTTAGACCGCTACATTAACGCCTGGTGTGAGGCCATCCATACCGTCGCAGGATACCAATACACACCCGTTGCTGGCGTACGGATCGGTGAAAAATTGGCTGACTTTACCTTCGACGTCGCCTGCACCCTCGTCCGGGAAGATGGGCGCCGCGAGGAATTCAGCGGTAACGGCATGGCCCGGCTGGTGTACGACGGATGCCACTGGAGCATAGGGGGGATTTGCTTTCCTGGCTTTGCCTTAGAACTTCCCCCTGCACCTGCGACCGCGCCCTGAAAAACGAATGTTGTTGCGCTTGAAGACTATCCTTTCCAGGAAGACTTCAACCCACAAGTAAGGTTAAATACCATCCCTTCTGCCGAAGAATCCGCATCGGCAGTATAGTACCCTTTACGTAGAAACTGGAACGTATCACCAGCCTTGGTCTCCGCTAGTGCAGGTTCGCCCTTCGCGGAGATAATCGTGAGGCTTTCCGGGTTGATGAAGTCCATAAAGTCCTTGTCCTCATGGTCCATCGGCGTGGGGTTGGTGAAGAGCTTCTCGTAGTTTCGGACTTCAACGTCGATGGCCGTAGCAGCATCGACCCAGTGGAGAGTGCCCTTGGCTTTTACGCCGGAAGTATCTGAACCGGAACGGCTGTCGGGGTAGTAGGTCGCGTTGATTTGGGTGACGTTACCGTCCGCGTCTTCCTCATGTCCGGTGATGTTGAGAATGTACGCACCTTTGAGGCGAACGTCCTTCTCCGGCGCCATGCGAAAGTACTTGCGGTTCTGTGGTTCTTTGCGGTAGTCTTCGCGTTCGACCCAGAGTTCGCGGCTGAAGGGAATCGCGCGGGTGCCGCGGGCTTCGTCGCCGGGGTTATTGTCGAGGGTGAGGGTTTCGCCGGCTTCCGGATAGTTGGTGATGACTAGTTTCACGGGGTCGAGGACGGCCATGTAGCGGTCGGCGGTATCGTTGAGCACTTCACGGACGCAGTGCTCCAGGAAGTCGAATTCCTGCTGGTTGCCACGTTTGGTTACGCCGGTACGGACACAAAAGTTGCGAATAGCGAGGGCGGGGTAGCCCTTGCGGCGCATCCCGGCGAGGGTGGCCATGCGGGGGTCGTCCCAGCCGGTGACTACGCCTTCTTCGACCAATTTCTTTAGGCGACGCTTACTGGTGATGAGGTAGTCCACATTCATGCGGGCGAACTCGATCTGGCGGCTGGGGAAAATCTCCAGGGCTTCGATGATCCAGTTGTAGAGGTCGCGGTGGTGTCGGAACTCCAGACTACAAAGCGAATGGGTGATCTTCTCCAAGGAATCAGACTGGCCGTGGGCGAAGTCGTAGAGCGGATAGATACACCAATCGTCTCCAGTACGGTGGTGGGTTTCTTTTTTGATGCGGTAGAGGACGGGATCACGCAACAGCAGGTTGGGGTGCGTCATGTCGATCTTAGCGCGGAGTACCCGGCTACCGTCGGCGAATTCACCAGCCTTCATCCGTTCGAAAAGGTCACGATTTTCGGCTACCGGGCGGTCGCGGTAAGGCGAGTTGGAGCCTGGCTCGTCGATGTCTCCCTTTTGGGCAGCGATCTCTTCTACGGTGGAATCGTCCACGAACGCCAGGCCTTTATCGATCAGCTTAAGGGCAAACTGGTAGAGCTCCTCAAAGTAATCGGAGCTGTAGAGAATGTCTCCTTCCCATTCGTAGCCCAGCCACTTGATGTCGTTGGCGATGGAATTTACAAAGTGCGTTTCTTCGGTAGACGGGTTGGTGTCGTCCATCCGCAGGTTCGTGAGTCCGCCGAACTTCTTGCCGATCTCGAAGTTGATCACGATCGCCTTGGCGTGGCCGATGTGGAGGTAACCGTTGGGCTCTGGTGGGAAACGGGTATGGATACGGCCTTCGTGCTTACCGCTTTCCAGGTCTTCGACGATGAATTCTTCGATAAAGTTATCGGCTTCGTAGTTGGCCATGTTGGGGTTTGATCTTTTGGGAATGCAAAGGTACGGAGCGACTGAGTGACTCACCAACTCAGTTTACTACCTTCGTAGGAGTTAAAGCACCCCACACATGAAAATCCTAATCATAGGCGGCGGCAACATGGGTAAAACCTACGCCCGTAGTCTACTTCGCGCGCACATCGTTCAACCTGAAGATCTGATGGTACTGGAGCGTAGTCCCGAACAAGCGGAGCAACTCCGGGATGAGAACATCGGCGTTATCCACACCGACCCGTCCAAGTGCCTAAACGTGGCCGACCTAATTATTCTGGCCGTCAAACCACAGGACAGCGCGGTGCTTTTCGCCAAGCTTCGACCTGATACGGACCCGCAGCAGGTCTATCTTTCCATCATGGCAGGGGTTACGATTGAGTCTATTCAGTTAGGCCTCGGCGTTGAAAAGGTTATTCGTGCCATGCCTAACCTCCCCGCCCAAATTGGCCTGGGAATGACGAGTTATACCGCCTCCGACGCCGTTACCCGCATTGAACTCGTTCTGGTTCAGAACCTACTCAATACCACCGGTAAGGCCATCTACGTAAACAACGAACACGCTATTGACGCCACCACCGCCATCTCTGGTAGCGGACCAGCCTACGTTCTTTACTTTATGCAAGCCATGATTGAGGCCGCCCGCGAAATGGGATTTGACGAGAGCCAGGCGGAACTTCTCGTTACCCAAACCTTTCGCGGTACGGTGGAATTACAGATGAAGAATGACTTCTCCTGCGCTGAATGGATTCGCCGGGTGAGTAGCAAGGGTGGAACTACGGAAGCCGCGATGAATACTTTCCGGGCGACCTCCGTTTTTGAGGACATTAAGAATGGGGCTAAGGCGGCACTTGTCCGTGCTGAGGAACTGGGCCGGGCCTAATTGATTGAAGCGCACTACGTGCGCGAGTTTCCAATGCAGCCTCCTGCTACGAATCAGGTAGGTCTGCCCAGCATAAAGCAAAGCGCTGAAAATATTTACGCTCGCGCTCGAAGAGCGCATTGTCAGGTTATCGAATTGCGGCTAACCAGCGTTCTTTTTCCTCATCACTCCAGTCTTTGCGTCTAGCATAATCAACCTCCTGGTCGGGCTTAATGCCGCGCACCGTAAAGTACGCCGCTTCAGGGTGAGAAAAATACCAACCGGATACCGAACTGGCGGGATACATCGCCATGCTTTCGGTTAGCGTAATGCCGGTCGCGGCCTCCGCATCGAGCAATTCCCAAATCTTATTTTTCTCGGTGTGTTCCGGGCAGGCGGGGTAGCCGGGCGCAGGACGGAGACCCTGGTATTGCTCGGCGATGAGTTGGTCGTTACTGACGGCTTCGTTGGGTGCGTAGCCCCAGAACTCCATCCGTACGCGCTGGTGCATTCGTTCGGCAAAGGCTTCGGCGAAGCGGTCGGCGAGGGCCTTTAGCATGATGGCGGAGTAATCGTCTCCGGCGTCTTCAAAGCGTTTTACGTGAGGCTCGATGCCGACACCAGCAGTAACGGCGAAGGCACCGATGTAGTCTTCTTTTTGCGCGGACGCGGGTGCAATGTAATCGGTAAGGGATTGGTTCGGGCGACCCTTGGCTTTCTTACTTTGCTGACGGATGTGGTAAAGCTCACTTTGCACCTGCGTGCGCGCCGCATCTTTATAGACTTTGATCGCATCGCGTTTAACATCAGCGGAAGCTGGCCAGAAACCGATGACGCCTCTAGCACTAATCCACTTCTCCGCAACGAGTTTATCTAACATTTCTCTGGCTTCTTTATAGAGAATCGTCGCCTCGATGCCGACAACGTGGTCGGTCAGGATATCGGGGAATTTACCGGCCAGGGCCCAACTGCTGAAGAAGGGCGTCCAGTCAATATAATCCACTAGTTCAGCTAGGTCGTAGTCGGCGAAGATCTTTGTTCCGGTGAAGGTCGGGGCCGGCGGGGCGTAGTTCTTCCAGTCCAGCTTTAGACCGTTTTCCCGCGCCCTGGCGATCGGCAAATAGGCCTTTTCCGATTTTTGCTTCGCCCGGTGTACGCGGACGCGCTCGTACTCGGCGGTGATGCTCTCCCGGTAGGCGGTGCGGTCTTCTTTTTCTCCATCCAGGAGTTTGCTAGCAACGGTTACTGCCCGGCTTGCGTCGAGGACGTGGATGGTCGCGCCTTTGGTGTAGGCTGGCTCCACCTTCAGGGCGGTGTGTGTCTTGGAGGTGGTCGCTCCGCCGATGAGTAGGGGCGTCGTCATGCCCCGGCGCTCCATCTCTGCGGCTACGTTGACCATCTCGTCGAGGGACGGCGTGATCAGTCCGCTCAGACCGATGATGTCGGCGTTTACGCGCACGGCTTCGTCCAGGATCTTATTAACCGGCACCATCACGCCCATATCGATGATCTCGTAGTTGTTACAGGCTAATACAACGCCGACGATATTTTTACCGATGTCGTGTACGTCGCCTTTGACGGTGGCCAGGAGGATGGTGCCTTTGAACTGGCGGCTCCCTTCGTTTTTCTTTTCTTCCTCCCGGACTTCCAGTTCCTCGCCGGCAGCGGTGCGGCGGGCATCTTCTTCGGCCTGGCGGGCCATAATTTCTTCTTTTTCCAGCTCGATGAAAGGATTGAGGTAGGCCACCGCCGCTTTCATCACCCGTGCAGATTTAACCACCTGCGGGAGAAACATCTTACCGGAGCCGAAGAGGTCGCCGACAACGTTCATCCCGTCCATCAGCGGGCCTTCAATTACGTGGAGCGGGCGGGGGTAACTCACCCGGGCTTCCTCAGTATCTTCGGTGATGAACTCGGTGATGCCGCGCACGAGACTGTGCTTCAGGCGCTCTTCGACGGTGGACTCCCGCCAGGCAAGGTCTTTGACTACGGAGCGGCCGCCGACGTTCTTTAGGCCCTCGGCCAGATCGGTCAGGCGCTCGGTGGCGTCCGACCGGCGGTTGAGAATAACATCTTCCACATGGACGAGGAGGTCTTCGGGGATGTCCTGGTATACTTCAATCATTCCGGCGTTGACGATGCCCATGTCCATACCCGCTTGGATGGCATGGTAAAGGAAGGCGGAGTGCATCGCTTCACGCACAACGTTGTTCCCCCGGAAGGAGAAACTCACGTTGGAAACTCCGCCGCTGATCTTTGCCCCCGGGCAAAGCTCCTTGATCCGGCGTGTCGCCTCGATGAAGTCGACACCGTAGTTGTTGTGCTCCTCGATGCCCGTAGCTATCGCGAAGATGTTGGGATCGAAGATGATGTCCTGCGGCTTAAAGCCGGCCTGTTCGATCAGGAGTTTATAGGCGCGGGAGCAGATTTCTACCTTGCGGTCTTCGGTGTCGGCCTGGCCGGTTTCGTCGAAGGCCATCACTATGGCGGCGGCGCCGTAGGCTTGTACGAGCTTCGCCTGACGAAGGAACTCCTCCTCGCCTTCCTTCATGGAGATGGAGTTAACGATGCACTTGCCCTGGACGCACTGCAGGCCGGCTTCGATCACTTCCCACTTCGAAGAGTCGATCATGATCGGTAGCTTGGCGATGTCGGGTTCGGCCATCAGTAGGTTGAGGAAGGTAACCATGGCTTCCTTTGATTCCAGGAGACCTTCGTCCATATTTATGTCGATTACCTGCGCGCCACCTTCTACCTGGTGGAGGGCTACGGCCAGGGCTTCGTCGTAATGTCCTCCCATGATGAGGCGGCTGAATTTTTTTGATCCAGTGACGTTGGTCCGCTCTCCTACATTGATGAAGTTCGTCTCGGGGCGTACGATGAGTGGTTCCAATCCGGAGTAATTGGAGTAGGCTGGGAGCGTGGGGATCACGCGGGTTTTTATTCCGTTAACGGCTTTGGCCATCGCGCTGATGTGCGCGGGGGTCGTGCCGCAGCATCCGCCGATCAGGTTCACGAACCCGCTGGCGGCGAAGTCACGGATGTACTGTTGCATTTCCTCGGCGTCCTGGTCGTATTCACCCAGTTCGTTGGGCAGGCCGGCATTGGGGTAGGCGTGGACATGGCACTCGGCCACTTTGCTCAGCGCGGCGAGGTGAGTGCGCATTTCCTGCGCCCCGAGGGCGCAGTTTAGGCCTACGCAAAGCGGATTGGCGTGGGCGATACTATAGTAGAAGGCTTCGACGGTCTGGCCGGAAAGCGTTCGCCCGGAGGCGTCGGTGATGGTGCCGGAGATCATCACCGGTAGCTCACGGTCCAGCTCTTTGCGGACGCGGTTGAGGGCGAAGAGGGCGGCTTTGGCGTTGAGGGTATCGAAGATGGTTTCGATCAGGATGAGGTCAGAACCACCGTCGGCCAGGCCCTTGATCTGAGTATAATAGGCATCGGCCAACTGGGTAAAAGTGATGGCACGGTAGCCGGGGTCGTTCACGTCTGGGCTGATGCTAAGGGTGCGGTTGGTCGGCCCGACGGCCCCGGCGACGAAGCGGGGTTTGGCCGGGTTGCGGGCCGTGTATTTGTCGGCGGCTTCGCGAGCAACGCGGGCGGCAGCAACGTTCATTTCGTAAACGATACGCTCGGTACCGTAGTCTTCCTGGGCGATGGTGGTGCCCGAGAAAGTATTGGTCTCGATCACGTCGGCACCCGCTTCTAGGTAGAGCTCGTGGATTTCGCGAATCACGTCCGGGCGGGTCAGGACGAGTAGGTCGTGGTTTCCCTTCAGGTCGCTGGGGTGGTCTTCAAAATAGCCGGTTCGGTAGTCTTCTTCTTTTAGCCCATAGCCCTGGATTAGGGAGCCCATGGCACCGTCGAGGACTAGGATGCGTTCAGAGAAAATCTGGCGTAGAGAGGCGGTGGACATATACTTAGCTTTAAGAATATGCAAATATAAGGAATCGGACCTGCTGTAAAAGATGGGCTTATGTCATAATTTACGGAGGCGAAGTAGGCGCGGCGGCTAGTGAATAGGAGGGGTTAGGGGCATGTCGTTGAATTACTAATTACCCACCATGTAAATTTAAACCACTTATTTTAGCGGATTAACTGGATTAGTACGGATGCGTGGTTTAATTCGTTCAGATCCGCAAAATCCGAGATTCAAACGGTTAAAGTAGTCTTACCGACCAAGTGTTATGTTCCGACATTTGACCGTCCGTCGTACCTTAGCGCCATGATTCAAACTTTCAGTGTAGTGGCCCTTTACCTCCCGAAATACCGTACTCTACTAACCTTGCTCTTCCTTCTTTCCCTTTGCACCTGCGTCCGCGCCCAAGACCATTCGGTCGCGCGGCAGTGGAACGAAGAAACACTGGAAGCGATCAGCAACGACTTTGCCCGCCCGGTCGTTCACGCCCGTAATTTGTACCACACTTCGGCGGCGATGTACGACGCCTGGGCCCTAGTGAATAAAAAAGGATCTACCGCACTTGTAGGGACGGTTCAGGCGGGTTATGACCTTCCGATCAATTACTGGCTAATTGAAGAATCGGTTGATCCGGTCACTGCTTCAAATGAAGCCGTCAGCTACGCCGCCTACCGGATGCTGCACCAACGCTACAGTACTTCACCGAATGCGGAAACAACGATTCCCCGTTTCAACGCACTGATGTTGGAACTGGGCTACGACACCACCTACGTCGCCACCGACTACCTCAACGGCCGCCCTGCCGACCTGGGCAATTACATCGCTGAACAAATCATCGCTTTCGGTATGCAGGATGGTAGCAATGAAGCGGGGAACTACGCCAACCGCACCTATCCTGATCCGGTAAATCGGCCGTTGGTCTTCACGAACGTTTTCTCCATCTTCAGCGTCGTTGACCCTAACCACTGGCAGACGCTGCAGTTCCCCGGTACCATCGTCGACCAGTCCGGACAGGTGCTAGGCAACGCCCTTTTACCTTTTCTTGGAGCCGAATGGGGCCGCGTGACACCTTTTTCCCTGACCGCCGAACACCGTACCGACCCGACACCCGAAAACCCCATTCGCGGCAACAGCCCGGTTTTTTACGATCCGGGACCGCCGCCGCTGTACACCTCCGGTGAACCCGAAAGCTTTGATATGTACCGTTGGGGTTTCGAACTTGTACTAAAATGGAGCAGCCACTTGGACCCATCCGACGGTGTGATGTGGGATATCAGCCCCGGTGCCCGCGGTAATTTTCAGGGTGACTATCCGACAGACTTTGAAGACTACGATGAATTCTACCGCGTGCATGAGGGCGGCACCTTTGGCGCCAACGGCCACCCGGTTAACCCTTCCACCGGCCAGCCCTACGCTCCCAACGTAGTGCCGCGCGGCGACTACACCCGTGTACTTGCCGAGTTTTGGGCCGATGGCCCCGCCAGCGAAACGCCTCCCGGACACTGGTTCAGTATCCTTAATAAAGTGATGGATCATCCGGAGTTCGAGTACACTTTCAGAGGAACAGAGCTGCTGGACACCCTGGAGTATGACGTGAAGGCCTACATTACCCTCGGCGGAGCCATGCACGACGCGGCCATTGCCGCTTGGAGTATCAAAGGAAAGTACGACTACGCCCGCCCCATCACCGGTATCCGCTGGATGGCGAAGAACGGCCAGGCTTCCGAGCCGACAGACCCTAATTATCAGCTTTTCGGCCTCCGCTACGACACGGGGTACATCGAACGGCTGGACAATCCCGCTGTACTGCAAAATAGCTCCACTCTGGCCCTGACCAAAGTGAAGGCTTGGATCGGCTCCAACTCCATCGACGATCCGCGCATCGACGTAGCCGGTGTCGGGTGGATTAATCCCGCGCTGTGGATGCCTTACCAACGGCCGAATTTTGTGACACCTAATTTTGCTGGCTACATCTCCGGCCACTCCACCTTTAGTAGTGCAGCGGCAACCGTGCTGGAGGAGATTACCGGCTCAGCGTATTTTCCCGGTGGAATGGGGGAATTTGTGGCCCCGAAAGATTCGTTTCTTGTATTTGAGCGCGGGCCGAGCGTCGACGTTGTCCTTCAGTGGGCGACTTACCGCGATGCTTCCGATCAGACCTCGCTTTCTCGCATCTGGGGTGGTATCCACCCACCGGCGGATGATGTTCCGGGGCGGATCATCGGTATTTCCGTTGGGGAGGATGCGTTTAACCTGGCGGAGGAAATCTTCAGCGAGGAGCTCACTGCTGTTTATAACGAACAAGTTACTACTCCGGTAAAAGCGTACCCCAACCCGGCACGCCGTGGTCAGGAAATTACCCTGGAATTACCGGCTGATCCGCAAGGGCGAGAACTGCGCATTTATGATGTGAACGGTCGGGTGGTTGGTGCGCTGCGGGCTACTAGCCGAACGGTTTATGTGCCTACGGCGGATTTGGCTGCGGGGATGTACTTCGTTAAGTCCGCGGATGGGGCTTTGGGTAGTGTTTTTCAGGTTTGGTAGACTGGTCGAAGCTCATTCCGTGAGCGAGTTGTTCAGAAATT
>JAPKCQ010000466.1 GCA_026421165.1 Lewinella sp.
AAGCAGTGACTATTTGAAGAATCCGCATCATCCCGTCTCCCAAACTCTTGATATCGACAGGCCTGTCATTTTTGTGAATCTTAATTTTTACCGATGTGTCAGTAACCGCAATGCGTGCTATGTCTATTCCCGTTATATTTCCAAGAATACTAACTATTATATCTTCATTCGGCGTCAATACCAGGCTGTTCCAAGCTAGAACTATCCAGTTGTGATCGTTAGTTTTAGAAGTAATTGCGGCGTACTGAGTAGTAACCAAATCCTCAGGCTCAGGCCTCCCGATAGTTTGTCCATTTTTGTCTAAAAAACGGGAGTCATAAGCTTCAGAACCAACCTCGATGTTTAGTTCATTAATTTGACAAGAAAGAGACGAGAGCAATTTTCCGTTCTGGTGCAGCACGCTTAACGCGCTTTTGTTACTACTCCGTCGTTGAATAATCTGATCTAATACTAAAGCCTTGTGAGGAGACTTAAGCATTTGTAAAGCTTCTAACAAGGCAGTCTTGCCAGCATTATTCTTACCAGCCACTAAATTAATCAACTTAAGCTCAGGCACCTCCAGTTCCGGGAAGGCCAAAAAATTCTTGATGTGCAGATGGTCGATCATATTAAGGTAAACCTTTGGTCTGGAGCGAAAGTTACGGCTTTAGCGGGCTAAAGCCCGCCAAACACCGGCCTGAGGGCCGGATAACGGTGTAGAAACCTTTCTTTGCACCTGCGGCCGCGCCCAAAGTAGGTTGATAGTATGATAGATTAGTAGGCTACCGCACGGGATAGGAACTCCAAATCTATGACTTCCGTACCTTCGCACCAAACTACCAACAGACCAACGAACCAACATACCAAATCATGTCAACCTACCGCACCGAAAACGATTCAATAGGCCCCGTCGAAGTACCCGCCGAACGCTACTGGGGTGCCCAAACCCAGCGCAGTCTTACCAACTTTGAAATCGGCGGTCAGCTAATGCCCATCGAGATCATCCGCGCCTTCGCCATCCTGAAAAAAGCTGCCGCGCGCACGAATACCGAACTTGGTGTCCTGGACGAAAGCAAAGCCAACCTGATCGGTAAAGTGGCCGACGAGATCCTAGCCGGAAGCCTTGACGAAGAATTCCCCCTCGTAGTCTGGCAAACAGGCTCCGGTACGCAGTCCAACATGAACTGTAATGAGGTGATCGCCAACCGCGGCCACGTCCTCGCCGGCGGCACCCTGACCGACGCTAAGAAAGCCCTCCACCCCAACGATGACGTAAATAAAAGCCAGTCTTCCAACGACACCTTTCCGACGGCAATGCACATCGCCGCCTATAAAATGGTCGTCGAGAACACCATCCCCGGCCTCGAGCAACTCCGCGATACGCTGAAGGCCAAATCCGAAGCGATGGTGAACGTCGTGAAGATCGGACGCACCCACTTCATGGATGCTACGCCGTTGACGCTGGGCCAGGAGTTCAGCGGCTACGTAAGCCAGCTAAACCACGGCATCAAAGCCATCAAGAACACCCTCGATCACCTCAGCGAACTCGCCCTGGGCGGCACCGCCGTGGGGACCGGGCTCAACACGCCCAAAGGCTACGACGTACACGTCGCCGGAGAAATTGCCAAACTGACTGGTCTACCCTTCCGCACCGCCGAAAATAAATTTGAAGCCCTCGCTGCTCACGACGCCATAGTAGAGGCCCACGGAGCCCTGAAGACGGTAGCTGTAAGCCTGATGAAGATCGGCAACGACGTACGGATGCTCTCCAGCGGCCCCCGCTCCGGCATTGGCGAAATCATCATCCCCGCCAACGAGCCCGGAAGTTCCATCATGCCAGGTAAAGTAAACCCCACCCAGTCCGAAGCCCTCACCATGGCCATGGCCCAGGTGATCGGTAACGACGTAGCGATCAACATCGGCGGAATGACCGGCCACTTCGAGCTCAACGTCTTCAAGCCGATGATGATCTTCAACTTCCTGATGAGCGCCCGCCTGATCGGAGACGCCGCCCGCAGCTTCGAGAAAAACTGCGCCGTCGGTATCGAGCCCAACGCCAAGAAGATCAAGGAGCACCTGGAAAATAGCCTGATGCTCGTCACCGCCCTCAATACGAAAATTGGGTACGATAAAGCAGGTAAAATTGCTAAGAAAGCCTACGCTGAAGACACTACGTT
>JAPKCQ010000163.1 GCA_026421165.1 Lewinella sp.
TTGGTAAATTGTAGGTTTTTCGTGCCTTTAGACGGGCGAGCGCAGCGAGATATTGTCGCTGCGCTCGCCGGCCTAAAGGCACGGGGAACCTTCACGGACTAAAGGCCGGGCAAGCGGTTAGCCCGTGCCCGCAAACAATGATCCGCCAGCACCAGCGCTGCCATATTATCAACAATAGCTACGGCCCGGGGCAAAACACAAGGATCGTGGCGGCCTTTTCCGGTAACGGTAACCGTCTCTCCGGCTTCGTTAACCGAAGTCTGGTCCTGAATGATGGTAGCTACGGACTTAAACGCCGTTCGGAAGTAAATATCTTCGCCGTTGGAGATACCACCCTGGATGCCCCCGCTACGGTTGGTGTGCGTTCTCACGGTACCGTCCTTCTCCGTATAAAATTCGTCGTTGTGTTCACTTCCGCGCATCGCTACGCCGGCGAAGCCGGAGCCGTATTCGAAGCCTTTGCAGGCGTTGATGCTCAGCATCGCCTTGCCGAGATCGGCGTGGAGTTTGTCGAAGACCGGCTCTCCCCAGCCAACGGGTACGCCGGTGGCTACGCAGGTGATTACGCCGCCGATGGTGTCACCTGCTTTGCGGACGGCGAGAATTTCTTTCTCCATTATCGCGGCCATTTCTGCGTCGGGGCAACGAACGTCGTTGGCTTCGATTTGGGTAAGGTCGAGTTCTTTATACGATTTGTCGAGTACGATATTCCCGACCTGGGAAACGTAGCTTTTGATGCTGATGCCATAGTGCCTTAGTAGCAATTGAGCGACGGCTCCGGCGGCAACGCGGGCGGCGGTTTCTCGTGCGCTGGAGCGCCCACCGCCGCGGTAGTCCCGCTCGCCGTACTTGGCATGGAAGGTGTAATCAGCGTGGCTGGGGCGGAACTTATCGAAAATGTGGCCGTAGTCTTTACTCCGCTGGTCTTTATTGAAGATTACCATGCCGATGGGCGTACCGGTGGTTTTACCTTCGAATACGCCGGAAAGCACCTGCACGCCGTCTTCTTCTTTGCGCTGGGTGACGATGCGACTCTGGCCGGGTTTACGGCGGGCAAGCTCAGCCTGGATGAAGTCTTCATCGAAGTCGAGGCCAGCCGGGCAGCCGTCGATGATCACGCCGAGGCCTACGCCGTGGCTTTCGCCGAAAGTGGAGATGCGGAAGATTTTACCGAAGGAGCTGCCTGCCATGTTGGTTCTTTAGTTCGTTAAACCCTTAGTTCTTTATGAACAGCGGGGAACGTGCAAAGTTAGTTCGGTATTTGATGGATTAGGAGACTTTTGGGATCGGTTTGGTGGGGAATTACGGTGGCGGGGCTGCCCCGTACTTATAAGGAAGTACTTACAGCTTCCGAATCAGGCTCGGGACCACAAAATTGCTTTTTTGGAAATTAGTGGCGCCGCCGCAGGGGTAAAGAAAGATTAACGGGCAAGGTTAAACACCGTAACCTTTATCCAGCGCTAAAATCCTGTAGGGGTTAAACCACAGTTGTTCCGAACGTAGCGAAGCGTAGTCCGGCGTGTGACTGAACCTCCTCTAAATAATTAAATCCTCATCAGACCAGTCCTGTCGCGGTACCGGTTCAGCATCCGGTCGCTGGCGGGGTGGGGGAGCGTTGTTTAGGTCGAGACCAGGTGCTTCCGGCATTTGGCCGCGGCTGCTGTGGGTAAGTTGGTCTGTCCAGGTGCCAAGCAGCACACGTTCGTTGCGTTTTACGCCGTAGGTAGTTCCGTTGAAGCCCATTCCGACCTTCACCCGGAAAACATCCTCCCGGCCGGTCAGTCCGTTCGGTACCCTGAAGACGTGGGTGCTGCCAAAAAAGCGGCGTTTCTGGCTAACGGATGCTCCGTTCCAGAATACTTGGTCTTTGCCTGTCCACATATTATGGTGGACTTCGAGGAGGTCTTTGCCGACGGGTAAGCTTACTTTTAACATAATGTGGTGTTTTCGGGTGAGGGGCTGTATCCCGAAGGTAGCGAGGAGTAATCACCAAACACTCCTCGCTACCGCTCGGGCTTCCTCGGGCCACAGCTTCTCGTCCGTAGGCCTTAGACCTTACCTTCAATAATGGTCTGTACGGCTTCAGGGTTGAGTAAGGTAGAAACATCCCCTAAAGACTCTCCCTCTCCGGCGGCAATTTTACGGAGGACCCGGCGCATAATCTTGCCGGAGCGGGTTTTTGGCAGTGCTTCAACGAACTGAATCTTATCGGGCTTAGCGATGGGGCCGATCTCCTTGCGTACGGTCGCTACGATTTCTGCTCTTAAAGCGTTGCTTGCACCTGCCTCCGGGCCCAAGATAACGTACGCATAAATGCCCTGTCCCTTGATGTCGTGCGGGTAGCCAACCACGGCGGATTCTACTACCTGCGGATGCTCATCGATGGCATTCTCCACCTCGGCGGTACCCAGGCGGTGGCCGGAAACGTTGATCACGTCGTCGACCCGGCCGATGATGCGGTACATACCGTCGGCATCGCGCCGCGCGCCGTCACCCGTGAAGTACATGCCCGGGGTGGTCATGAAGTAAGTGTTTTTGCAGCGCACATGATCGCCCCAGGTGGTGCGGAGTATACTCGGCCAGGGGAACTTGATACTGAGGAGGCCTTCGGCGGGGCTTTCCGTGATTTCGGTCATTGTTTCCTTATCAATCAGGCACGGCTGAATGCCCGGCAGCGGGTAGCCGGCGAAGGTTGGCTTCTGTGGGCTAAGGCCGCCAATGCCGGTGATCATCATGCCGCCGGTCTCGGTCTGCCACCAGGTGTCGATTACGGGAACGGTGCCCTTACCGATGTGCTTTTTATACCACTGCCAGGCTTCTACATTGATGGGTTCGCCGACTGATCCGATCACCTTCAGGTTACTCAAATCGTGGCCTTCCACATGATGGTCGCCCTTTGCCATTAGTGCCCGGATGGCCGTTGGGGCGGTGTAAAAATGATTGACTTTATGCTTCGCACAGACTTCCCAAAAGCGGCTGGCATCGGGGTAAGTTGGTACGCCTTCGAACATGATCGAGGTAGCGCCGCAAAGCAGCGGCCCGTATACGATGTAGCTGTGGCCAGTGATCCAGCCGATATCAGCGGTACACCAATAGACGTCTCCCTGCTGGTATTGGAATACGTTCAGAAAACTGTACGCGGTGTACACCATGTAGCCGCCGCAGGTGTGGACAACACCCTTTGGCTTGCCCGTTGAGCCGGAGGTGTAGAGGATGAATAGTACATCTTCGGCGTCCATCACCTCTGCGGTACACTGATCAGATTGGTCGTCCACTTTTTGGTGGTACCAGACGTCGTAGGTCTCGTCCCAGCTGATGTCTCCACCGGTATTTTTGTGTACGATCACGGTTTCTACGCTCGGGCAGCCGATGGCCATCGCTTCGTCGACGACCTCCTTTACGGCGATGTTTTTCGTGCCCCGGCGGTTATAGTCGGAGCAGATGATCATTTTACAATCGGCGTCGTTTACGCGGTCGGACAGGGCCTGGGCGCTGAAGCCCGCGAAGACGACGGAGTGGATGGCGCCGACACGCGCGCAGGCCAGCACGGAGATGGCCAGCTCGGGCACCATCGGCATGTAGAAACAGACGCGGTCGCCCTTGCCGATGCCGAGTTCGCGAAGGGCGTTGCCGGTTTTGCAAACTTCTGTGTGTAGTTCCTTATAAGTGATGGCCCGGCTGGGGTCACCGGGGTCGTTGGGTTCGAAGAGCAGGGCGGTCTGGTCTCCACGCTCGGCCAGGTGGCGGTCGAGGCAGTTCTCCGTGATGTTCATTTTCCCGCCCTGGAACCATTTTACGTTGGGGCCGTCGAAATCCCACTCTAGGGTTTTGCCCCACTTTTTATGCCAGTTGAAGGTTTCGGCTTCTTTGGCCCAGAAAGCTTCAGGGTCGTTTACCGATTCGGCGTAGACCGATTTATAGTGATCGAAAGAGGTAATTTGTGTGGGGAGCATGATATAGTTCGTTAGACCGTTAGGCTTTGAATTTTTTAGTGGGCAACAATGTAGTAAAAGATATGGGCGGGGTCGCAGGTACAATGGAAGTTTTTCAAAAGGCAAAGCCGGCCTAATCGTTCCTCAATTGCCTTGTCCCTGAAAGCTGCTTGGGGAAATACCGTAATGTTTTTTGAACATTCGGGTGAAATAGCTGGCACTGTTGAAGCCGCAACGTATGGCTACCTGGCGCATACTCAGCTCGGGGCGTTTTAGCAGTGCGGCGGCCATCTTGATCCGTTCGTTATTGATGAAGTCTATCGGAGAGATGCCCATCTCGTTGCGGAAGGCCCGGAAGAAACTCGACTCGCTCATGTAAGCGAGCTTGCTTAGGCATTCTACCGTCAGGCGCTCATTGAGGTGGGCTAAGATATAGGCCACTGTGGCGGTGATGGGCTGGCTGGTGGCACGGCCTTCAGGGTCTCCGATATGGTGTTGGCGGGATTCTATTTCCAGCAGCCGGATGAGGAGCTCTTTCAACGACATGTCAATGAAGATGTCTTTAGCCGGGTGGTCTTCGGTGCAGAGGTAGACCATTCGCTGGATCAGTTGGGTGACGCCGGGGTCGTTGGCGAAATGAAGGTTTTGGTTGGCTTGGGCCCAGCTGAAGCCGTCGGATCGCGGCCTTCGCTCGTTCATACCTTCAACAACCTGGAGGATTAGATCAGGATCGATCTCCAGGGCGAGGCACTTGGTTGGGCGGTCTTCCCGTGCATCGGGGAAATCAATGACCATCAGTTCGTCCTTCGGTAGCATGATCGATTCTCCCGGCAGAAAATTAAAGCCGGCGCGCTCGCGCAAGTGCATCACTTTACGTCCTTTAATCATACTGGCCAGTACCGGACCGTCAAAACGGAGGCGCACCGCCTCCGCTTCCGTGTGTGTCTCGAACAGGTTGAGGGCGGCGGAATCGAGGGTGAAGGTCGTACGATTCTCTACCAGCGTATGCAGTTTACGGGTGCGGAGGTCTTTGGAGGTGAGCTGAAGCATGTCGCAACGTTTTTTCGAAAGTTAAGTACCCGGACAAAAATAATCATACTACTTTTTGCGCCCTATTCACACCCTGCCGTCGTAACCAGCCTCGCCAACACTACGGCGTTGTCTATATTTTTTGCTTAAGCAGGGCACAAATGGGTCAGTAAAAGGTAGCGCATTATTTATGTACGGGTGTCTAGGCCTCATGATAAGGATAATGGCCGTAGAATATTCTGTAATCGTGTCATTTTTCAAGATATTGCGATAATTGTTCAACCGAATGACGGAATAGTGCAAGGGTCTTTGGAGAGAGAATAATACCTTTGAAATTGAACGATAGACAGCGATTTTCTATCTGATCTACCAGTTTTTTGAGTTGGGTTGAGCGCATTTGACGCGATTTATTTTTAAGAGAATCGCGGCAGAGGCGCTCAACCCAATATAATACGTGCATAAACCAATTCGATCATGAGTACTACAGCAACAACAACTGCCGATATCTTGGCCCCACCCCGCTTCAAAGACCAATACGAGAACTTTATTGGTGGAAAGTGGGTAGCCCCCACCAACGGAGAGTACTTTGACAACATCTCCCCAGTAGACGGCAAGTCCTTCACCCGCATCCCCCGTTCCACCAAGGAGGACATCGATAAGGCCGTCGCTGCCGGCTGGGAGGCTGCGCCGCACTGGAATAACACCTCCGCGACGGAGCGGAGCAACCTGCTGCTGAAAATCGCGCAGGTTATGGAAGACAACCTCGAAGTCCTGGCCCGTGCTGAGACCTGGGACAACGGTAAATCTATCCGCGAAACCCGCGCGGCTGATCTGCCGCTGGCCGTTGATCACTTTCGCTATTTCGCCGGCTGCATCCGTGCCGAAGAGGGCGGCGTCTCCGAGCTCAGCAGCAGCACCGTATCGATGAACGTTTGGGAGCCCCTCGGCGTCGTCGGCCAGATCATCCCCTGGAACTTCCCCATCCTGATGGCCACCTGGAAGATCGCTCCTGCCCTCGCCGCCGGTAACTGCATCGTGCTGAAGCCCGCCGAGCAGACGCCCGTTGGTATTCTCATCATGATGGAGATGATTCAGGACATCCTGCCTCCCGGTGTGCTCAACATCGTCAATGGTTTCGGTATCGAAGCCGGTAAGCCGCTGGCCAGCCATCCCGACATCTGCAAGGTTGCCTTCACCGGCGAAACCACCACCGGCCAGCTCATCATGCAGTACGCCAGTAAGAACATCATTCCCGTTACGCTGGAGCTTGGCGGCAAGAGCCCCAACATCTTCATGAAGAGCGTCATGGACGCCGACGATGCCTTCTTCGACAAATGCCTTGAAGGTGCAGCCATGTTCGCCCTTAACCAGGGTGAAGTCTGCACCTGCCCGAGCCGCATTCTCGTTGATGAATCCATCTACGATGCCTTCGTCGAGCGCTTCATCGAGCGCGTCGAAGCCATCAAGATGGGCCACCCGCTTGACCCTTCCACCATGATGGGCGCCCAGGCCAGTAACGACCAGTACGAGAAGATTCTAAAGTACATCAAAATCGGTAAGGAAGAGGGCTGCGAGGTCCTCACCGGTGGCGAAGCGGCTTACGTCGACGAGCTTTCCGGTGGCTACTACATCCAGCCAACCGTACTGAAGGGCAACAATAAAATGCGCGTCTTCCAGGAAGAAATCTTCGGCCCCGTAGTGTGCATTACCACCTTCAAGGACGAAGCCGAAGCCATCGAGATCGCCAACGATACCCTCTACGGGCTCGGTGCCGGTCTCTGGACCCGCGATATGCACGAGGCTTACGGCGTAGCCCGTAAGGTACAGGCCGGTCGCGTCTGGGTAAACTGCTACCACGATTACCCCGCCCACGCGCCCTTCGGAGGCTACAAAAAGTCAGGCATTGGCCGCGAGAATCATAAGATGATGCTCGACCACTACCGCCAGACGAAGAACATGCTGATCAGCTACAGCAAGGATAAGCTTGGGTTCTTCTAGCCCATTAATTTGTGTTGTTTATAGTGTTTTTCACAGCCGGTCAGTATGCCTCAGGGATGCTGACCGGTTTTTAACTTAGCTTGCCAGCAAGGCGGCTTTTGAGCCCCGTAGGAAATTAGGGCTATCGCTCCCGCAGTATTGCGGGGCCAACGATTTAAATCCACAATTATGCCTAAAGTAGACATTACCGAAGCCGCCCGCGCAGTCATCGACCGCCTCCGTACTGAGCACGGGCCTCTCATCTTCCACCAGAGCGGCGGCTGCTGCGACGGTTCCTCTCCCATGTGCTTTCCCGACGGGGAGTTTTATATTGATGACAACGATGAGTTGCTGGGGGAAGTCCACGGTTGCCCCTACTATATGTCCAAATTCCAGTACGAGTACTGGAAGCATACGCACCTTACGCTTGACGTTACCGAAGGGCGGGGGTCTAGTTTTTCGGCTGAAATTCCGCTAGGGTTGCGGTTTGTTGTTGATTCCCGGTTGCTTACTGAGGCGGACGGGGCATAGAACTGAGCTCGAACTTGGGTATTACTCCCAACGACCAAGCTGGCCTATCTGGCGCGTACGCAGGATGCAGAAAAGGTTGCAGGAGCACTGCTTGTCCAACCCCTACTGCACCTGCGGCCGCGCCCATAGTTACCTTTCGGACCTGATCGACATGCGCTAATTGTCTTCTACGATCAGTAGGCTGTTGCGTCCGCCAAATCCATCGGGGCTCCAGTAGAGGTTGCGGGTGTCGCCTTGCCACTGGTCTTTGTTGATCAGGAATTTGTAGGGATAGGTTCCGGGGGCGGGCAAGGGTATGGCTAATTCCCAGGTGGAGATGCCTTCTGACGTCAGTGCCATGCCAGGCTGTTCCCATTCATTAAAGGCACCGATAGCAGTAGCTGAGCTCACTTCTCCCTGCTTTAACTGGAAACGAATGCTCGCCGCTTTGTAATCAATGATTGGATTGAACACCGATGGTAAATCGTTGTGAACTTCCTCTGCATGGTACACTGCACTTAGTGGGTGGACAACGCCAAAACCTTGTCGTTCTTCGGGCAAACCCTCCAGGTTGCGGGCTGTTCGGAACAATAAATCGCGTACGTCTGATGGGGTCAAGTCCGGGTTAGCTTCCAGCATCTGGGCAATGATGCTGCAAACGATGGGCGCGGCAAAAGAAGTACCGTCCGAATGTTGGTAATGACCAGAGATGTACTTGCAATCCTTGATACGTGCTGCGACTTGTTCTTCGAGTACTTTCACCGGCGAATAAATCACATCATGCGGTAGCTTCGTTTGCTGGATCACCTTGGCGGCAACGGCTCTTTTATAGACCTTTGGAGCATTCTGAATAGCAAACAAGGCTTCTGCTTCCCGCTGCTGTTCTGTTCCTGGCAAGATTGGTGCGGGCAACCAAATCGCCGGAGCGATAAGCTCTGGTTTGTAGGTTCGGTCGGCGGTTTCGCCAAAGGTAGAATGATAAAGAGAATGGGTGAGCGGGTGCAGCGTATTGTGGTCGTCCAAGCCCCCGATGGTGAGTGCATGAGGGCAGTTCGCCGGCTCTATCAATTGTGCTTCTGCCGAATTTCCGGCCGCTGCCACCACGTGGATACCTTTTAATACTAATTGCTCAATCGCCAAGCCAATTGGGCTTTCCCGGTAAGGCCCGGAACTGTCACCTGATACCGAAAGATTGATAATTTGAATGCCATATTCCTGGTGGTTATTTTGTACCCATTGGAGGGCATTGGTGATGGCCTCTCTGCTGATGGACCCATTTTCATCCATGACTTTGATGAGCACCACTTTGGCGTCTGGCGCGAGGCTCTTATAGTAGCCTTCGGAAAGCCAGCCATTACCTGTGCCTACTACCGAAGTCATGGAGCCATGCCAGTTATGGGGATGAGTGGGATCCCAACTCAGGCCTTGTTCAGGATAACGAACGTCGAATACTTTTAATATCCGATTTTCAGGTTGGGTAAGGTCCGGGTGTAAATTAAATCCACTGTCAATAAAACAGATCGTAACTCCCTTGCCCGTATACCCCGAGTGTGCCGCCAGCCGCCGGGGGATGGATAGAATAGGGTATTCATCAGGGTTCATGTCCGTAAAGGGATCCTGAGGACCAGCATTGGCTCTCCATTGATCCAGCTGGGCATGATCGACGCAACGGGTGCAAGCACCTGCTGCTGACTGCCAATTTTCATTTTGAGAAGTAAGTGTCTCGACGAGCGAAAGATCCGTGCTACTATTGAAATTGCGGATCAGAGGACCATGGTCCTTACTACAAATTGGGCATTTCATAACTTGGTTTTTGGTTTAGGAACGTCAATTCAAAAACTGCTGCTTTTTGTCCGTCTTATTTTGCCCCGACGCTCACAAAAAGCCATTTCTGTAGCTAAGGCTACGCAAAGGATTTTTGAGAACGTAGGAACAAAAATGCCAGGCCGCAAATCGGACAGTTATTAAATCGACGTCCCTAAAGAGCTTTCTTCTGAAATAGAATTTGGAGTACACTACCGTGATCGAAAGCGAGGACTGTCACTACATTAAGATATCCATTTCGGGCATGACTTTGGGAGGCAAGTCTGTTTCTTCGAGCATTTCTCTCAAATCAATTTCAATGGTACGACAAAGCGCTGTCATTGGGACGTCATTAATAAAATTTTCGAAAGGATCTTCACTGGTGTCACCTACAATTTCCATGGTGGTAAAAATCCACGAGATAAGCATTGAGAAGGGAATCGTTAAAAACATCATAGATGTTCCTAGTTTGGAAA